>NZ_CP019952.1:4388397-4690783 GCF_002021815.1 Pseudomonas parafulva | reverse complement strand
ATGTCGAAACGAAACACGCCACAACGCCGCCATAACATACTGGCCCTGCTCGCGGAGCAGGGCGAGGTCAGCGTGGATGCGCTGGCGAGACGGTTTGACACGTCCGAGGTCACTATCCGCAAGGACCTGGCGGCACTGGAAAGCAATGGTTTGTTGCTGCGCCGCTACGGCGGGGCTGTAACCATGCCGCAGGAGTTGCTGGCGGAGCCGGCGCAACCCGTGTCGGCCTACAAGCGTGCCATTGCACGTGCCGCTGTGAACCTCATCCGCGAACACGCTCGGATCATCATCGACAGCGGCAGTACCACCGCCGCCATGATCCCTGAACTCGGTCGCCAGCCGGGCCTGGTGGTCATGACCAATTCGCTCAATGTTGCCCGGGCCATCAGCGAACTCGAGCACGAGCCGGTGCTGCTGATGACAGGTGGCACCTGGGACCCGCATTCCGAGTCCTTTCAAGGCCAGGTGGCCGAACAGGTTCTGCGCTCGTATGACTTCGACCAGTTGTTCATCGGGGCCGATGGCATCGACCTGGAACGCGGTACCACCACATTCAACGAATTGCTGGGTCTGAGCCGCGTCATGGCCGAGGTCGCCCGTGAGGTGATCGTGATGGTTGAGTCGGACAAGGTCGGCCGCAAGATTCCCAACCTCGAACTGCCGTGGGGCAGGGTGCACACCCTGATCTCGGACGAACGCCTGTGCGAACAGGCACGCGCACAAATTAAAGCACGCGGCGTCAATCTGATCTGCGCCGCTATCAGTCAGGAGTAACCAAGCATGTGTGGAATTGTAGGTGCTGTGGCCGAACGCAACATTACCGCCATCCTTATCGAGGGCCTGAAGCGTCTTGAATACCGTGGGTATGACAGCGCAGGCCTGGCGGTGCTGACGCCCGAGGGCGAATTGCAACGCCGTCGCCGCATCGGCAAGGTCAGCGAGCTTGAAGCAGCCGTCGCGCTCGAGCCAATCGCAGGACGGCTCGGCATCGCGCATACGCGCTGGGCAACCCATGGCGCGCCTACCGAAACCAATGCCCACCCGCATTTCTCAGGCCATGACGTGGCCGTTGTGCACAACGGCATCATCGAGAACCACGAGGAACTGCGCGAGGAACTGAAGGGATTGGGCTATGCCTTCGTGTCCCAGACCGATACCGAAGTGATCGTCCACCTGATCGACCATCTCCTCAAGGGCATTCCCGACCTGGCAGACGCCTTGAAGGCTGCGGTCAAGCGCCTGCACGGTGCCTATGGCCTGGCATTGATCAGCAAAAGCCAGCCTGACCGCCTGGTCGCTGCGCGTAGCGGCAGCCCGTTGGTGATTGGCCTGGGCCTCGGTGAAAATTTCCTTGCCTCTGACCAACTGGCCCTGCGGCAGGTCACCGATCGCTTCATGTATCTCGAAGAGGGCGATATCGCCGAGATCCGTCGCGACCACGTCGCCGTCTGGGACCACGATGGCCATCCTGTGCAGCGTGAAACCGTGCAGTACCACGAAGGCGCCGAGGCCGCTGACAAGGGCCAGTACCGTCACTTCATGCTTAAGGAAATCCACGAGCAGCCGCGGGTGGTGCAACGCACATTGGAAGGTCGCTTGGGCCATGACCATGTCCTGGTACAGGCATTCGGTCCGCAGGCAGCCGAGCTGTTTGGCAAAGTGCGCAATGTGCAGATCGTAGCCTGTGGTACCAGCTATCACGCCGGCATGGTTGCACGTTACTGGCTGGAAAGCCTGGCGGGGATACCCTGCCAGGTAGAAGTAGCGAGCGAGTTCCGTTACCGCAAGGTGGTCGTGCAGCCCGATACGCTGTTCGTTTCCATCTCCCAGTCAGGCGAGACCGCCGATACCCTGGCAGCGCTGCGCAACGCCAAGGAGCTGGGCTTCCTTGGCAGCCTGGCGATCTGCAACGTGGGCATCAGCTCGCTGGTGCGTGAATCCGACCTGACATTGCTGACCCTGGCCGGCCCGGAAATCGGCGTCGCTTCGACCAAGGCCTTCACCACCCAGCTGGTGTCGTTGATGCTTCTGACCTTGGCCTTGGGCCAGGTGCGCGGCACCCTGGACAAGGGCGTCGAAGCTGAACTGGTCGAGGAACTGCGCCGCCTGCCAACACGTTTGGGTGAAGCATTGGCCATGGACGCAACCGTCGAGAAAGTCGCCGAGTTGTTCGCTGACAAGCATCACACCTTGTTCCTGGGCCGCGGCGCTCAATACCCGGTGGCCATGGAAGGTGCGCTCAAGCTCAAGGAAATCTCCTATATCCACGCCGAAGCCTACCCCGCGGGCGAGCTCAAACATGGCCCGCTGGCGCTTGTGGATAACGACATGCCGGTGGTGACCGTTGCGCCGAACAACGAACTGCTGGAGAAGCTCAAGTCCAACCTGCAGGAGGTGCGTGCACGCGGCGGTGAGCTGGTGGTCTTCGCTGACGAGCAAGCCGGGTTGAGCAATGGCGAAGGGACCCATGTGATTCCGGTCCCGCATATCGCGGATGCGCTGGCGCCGATTCTGTACACCATTCCTTTGCAGTTGCTCTCGTACTATGTCGCCGTGCTCAAGGGGACTGATGTTGACCAGCCGCGGAATTTGGCGAAGTCGGTGACGGTGGAGTGAGGGCAGCTTTTCGACAGTGCCAGCTTAACGTCGAGCAGAAGCCGTGAAATACGGTCGGTGATCATCTGATCGACCGGCAGTCAAAACCCCCGTTTTCACGGGGGTTTTTATTGGCGATTTTTCATGCTCTTGCGCTTCAGAGTTGGTTGGGCCGAAACCCTACACCTAATGCTTCCTGCGGCCGTCTCGAATCTCGGTGCTTTAACATCAGATAGATGGAATTGAGTTGATATATCATAACGTTTAATTGGTTATGATATAACGTCTAAAGGCTTAGCACTTTTTAGCGAGCTTCCCGGCACCTGATCTCTTCCCTGTCTACTCACCCAGGAGCACCCATGCGAGTCACCCCGGCCTCCCTTGCCATGTTCACGGTAATGGTTACCCCTGAACTGTTCGCCGACCAACCCGGCAGTTCCACAATCACTCTTGGCGCCGTGAACATCACGCAAGACGCCAAGGTGGCGCTGAGCACCGAGAACGTGCTCACTTCGGTCGATGTGCTGGGCGGTGATCAGGTCGAGGACAAGAACGTCATGAACAGCTGGCAGCTGCTGGGCCAAATGCCGGGCATTCAGCTCACCGAAACAGGGCAGGGGGCCGAATCGGGCAAGGTAACGTTCCGCGCTTTCAACGGCGAAGGGTACATCAACGGTATCAAGACGCTGATCGATGGGATCCCGAGCAACGTCAACAGCGGCAACCAGCGCTTCATCGACATGATCTTTCCCCTGGATATCGACTACATCGAAGTGGTCCGGGGCACGAACGACCCGCGTTACGGGTTGCACAACATCGCGGGCAACATCAACTTCGCCACGCGCCAAGGCGGCAACTATATAGATAGCCGGCTGACCTATGGCAGCTTCGACACCCGTGAGGTGCAGTTGGCGGTCGGGCACGAGGAGGGGAATTTTGCCCAGAACTACATCCTTGCCAAGCAGGACAGCAATGGCTACCGCGATCACAGCAACTCGAACAAATACGCGCTGGGAGGTAAGTGGTTCGTTAGTAACGACGAGCAGAATTTCCGCATTGGGCTGATCGCGCGCCTGTACCATCACCAGGCTCAGGAGTCCGGGTTTCTAACCCGTGAACAGATGCACGTCAGCCGCACGCAATCACCGGCGAAGAACGCCAATGACGGTGATGACCGCGACATGAAGCATCTCAGCCTGCACGCGGATTGGCAGCTCAATGATGACCTGAGCCTTAGCAGCAAGCTGTATTACAACGGCTACAACGATGATCGCACCATCACCTTCACGGATTACCGCCCCGGTAACGCGCCCCGTCAGCGTCGACAATGGGACGAACAGCAGACGGGCATGCTCAATAACCTGACATGGCGCGTGAACGAGCACCTCACCCTCGACGGCGGTGTCAACTACGAGGAGCAGGACAACCGCTACGGTCGCGAGCGTTACAGCTTCAGCCTTCCGACCAACTTCGATACCGTACCGGCGCGCGTGCAGAATGACGATCGCTATACCCTGCGCAACACCGGTGCCTATGTTCAGGCCGTTATCCAGCCCATCGAGTCACTGAAGATCATACCGGCCATGCGGGTGGATAAGTTCACCGGCAATACGCAGCTCTTGGGTGGCGTCAAAGGCTCGCTGCAAGACTACGGCTGGATCCGACAGCCCAAGCTGAGCGTCATTTACAGCGTTACTCCCGATATCGACGTTTACGCCAATTGGGGGCGTACCTTCCAGATACTCACCGGCTCTACCGAGCCTGCCTACCTGAGCCCGGGGCAGCCTTCATACGATCCGTCGATCAACACAGGCAAAGAAGTCGGTATCAAGTTCAGACCGTTCGAGGGCGCCCAAGCGCGGGTCGCGATCTGGCAGCAGGATGCTACCGATGAAGTGGCAAACATGCCCAGTACCGGGACCACGGTCGGGCTGGGTGAAACGCGCCGCCGCGGTGTGGATTTGCAGATCAATGCCCAGCTGGATGATCAGTGGACTGTCTATGCCTCCCACGCCATCCAGGAAGCCAAGGTGATCAAGGCGTTTTCTGCTGCCGGGCAATCACTCTCGGGTAAGGAGGTGTTCTCCACGCCTCGGTACGTGAGCACCGTGGGTGTCGATTATCGTTATAACGATGACTGGAAGTTCGGTGTGCAGGGTAGGGCGCAGGGAAGCTACTACATCGACGAGCTTAACGAGCAAGGCAAATACGGTGGGTTTGTCGTCGCGGACGCCAGCGTCAGCTACCGCATCACGCCCGCTGCCAGCGTCGATGTGCAGGTCAAGAACCTGCTGGATCGCAAATACGAATACGTCTGGTACGACAACTTCTTCTGGGGCGGTGACGACCAGGCGATGTTCTCGCCGGCACCTGGTCGGTCAGCATTCGTTTCCCTGAATCTGAAACTGTAGACCCCGCCTGCAACGTTCGTTTTACAGACAGTTCCTACAGATGGTCTACGCTGAACCGGTGGCTTTCGAAATGTCTTGGGTCTTGCCCCGTACATGGGAAGGAAGGGTTCCATGCTTGCTCAGCTTCCGCCGGCTTTGCAGAGTCTACACCTGCCGTTGCGTTTGAAATTGTGGGACGGCAACCATTTCGACTTGGGCCCCAGCCCGCAAGTGACCATTCTGGTCAAGGAGCCTCAGCTGATTTCCCAGCTCACCCATCCAAGCATGGATGAGCTGGGTACCGCTTTCGTGGAAGGCAAGCTTGAGCTCGAAGGCGACATCGGTGAAGCGATCCGAGTCTGCGATGAACTCAGCGAAGCACTGCTGCCCGATGATCGCGATCATGCTCCGCAGCGCCTGGCGCATGACAAACGAACCGATGCCGAAGCCATTTCCTACCATTACGATGTGTCCAACGACTTTTACCGGTTATGGTTGGACCAGGACATGGTTTATTCCTGCGCCTATTTCCGTGAGCCGGACAATACGCTGCAACAGGCCCAGCAAGACAAGTTCGATCATCTGTGTCGAAAGCTGCGCCTGGCTGCCGGTGACTACTTACTGGATGTGGGGTGTGGATGGGGAGGTCTGGCGCGCTTCGCTGCACGTGAATATGGGGCGAAAGTCTTTGGCATCACGTTGAGCAAAGAACAGCTCAAGCTGGGCCGGGAACGTGTGGAGGCCGAAGGCCTGGGCGACAGTGTAGACCTGCAGATTCTTGATTACCGCGACCTGCCACAAGACGGGCGCTTCGATAAGGTCGTCAGCGTGGGCATGTTCGAGCATGTCGGTCATGCCAATCTACCGCTGTATTGCAAGACGCTATTCGGCGCAGTGCGCGAAGGCGGCCTCGTCATGAACCATGGCATCACGGCCAAGCATGTGGATGGCCGCCCGGTGGGTCGAGGCGCTGGAGAGTTCATCGACCGCTATGTATTCCCGCACGGTGAGTTGCCCCACTTGTCGATGATCAGCGCCGCTGTCTGTGAGGCTGGGTTGGAAGTGGTCGACGTGGAAAGCCTGCGCATGCACTACGCCAAGACTCTGCATCACTGGAGCGAGAACCTGGAAAACCAGCTGCACAATGCGGCTGCTTTAGTGCCGGAAAAGACACTGCGTATCTGGCGTCTTTATTTGGCAGGTTGCGCCTATGCGTTCGAGAAAGGCTGGATCAATCTGCATCAAATACTGGCGGTCAAGTCCTACGCGGATGGCCATCATGATCTACCTTGGACGCGTGAGCATCTCTACCGTTAGCGCTCACCTCCTGTGTGCCAAGCTTCACCGAACTCGCTCCAGGAGTGAGGTCGGTGAAGCTTGGCGCGTTTTACAACACCGGTGAAATCAACCTTGCGATGCGCATGCCCACCTGCTGTAGCCGATGGGTGGCCTCGGTTTCCTCAACCGTTATCTCTCGCGCATTGGCAAAGTCTTCGTTGAGCATGCGTTCGACCGTATCGGCGAATGCCTTGTCGATGGTGAGCAAGGTGATCTCGAAGTTCAGACGGAACGATCGATTATCCAGGTTGGCGCTGCCGACAGCGCTGATGTCGTCATCCACCAACACGACCTTCTGGTGCAGGAACCCAGGCTGATAGCGGAACATGCGTACACCGGCGCGTACCGCTTCGAATGCGAACAGGCTGGAGGCGGCGTACACGATCTTGTGGTCTGGTCGAGACGGAATCAGGACACGCACATCTACCCCGCGTAGGGCTGCTAGCCGCAGGGCAGCGAATACCGCTTCATCGGGAACGAAATACGGGCTCGTTACCCAGACGCGATGCTTGGCCGAGTGGATAGCCTCCAGAAAGAACAGCGAGCAGGTTTCCTTGGAGTCTGCAGGGCCACTGGCCAATGCCTGGCACAGAACGCCGTCATCCGGATAGTTGTCCTGGAGGATCAGGGGAGGCAACTGCCGAGTTACCCAGTACCAATCTTCAGCGAACGATTCCTGCAGGCACGCTAGCACTGGCCCACTGATTTGCATATGAGTATCACGCCAGGGGGAAAGCTTGGGGTTAGCGCCCAGGTACTCGTCGCCGACATTGTGACCACCCACAAAGCCGACCAAGCCATCAACCACGACGATCTTGCGATGATTGCGAAAGTTGACTTGGAGGCGATTGAACAAGCCTCGACGGGTAGCGAATGCATGTATCTGCACACCTCCTGCACGAAGCCGCTGGCTGTAGCGGCGGGGCAGGGAATGGCTGCCGACACCGTCATAAAGCACAAACACCTGAACGCCTTCGGCCGCCTTGCGCAGCAGTATCTGTTGCAAGGCCCGCCCAAGTTCATCGTCATGGATGATGAAAAACTGCACCAGTACAACGCGCGTCGCTTTCTCGATGGCTTCGAACACCGCCTCGAAGGTGCGCTTGCCATCAATCAACAGCTCGACCTGATTATTGGCCAGGCACGGCATTCGGCTGAGTTTGGGCATTGCGCGCAAGGCAGCGTAGCTGTCCGATGCGCGAGCGGCGAGAGCTTCTTCGACCCAAGGGCGCCAATTCAGGCTGGCCATGGCGACATGCATTTCCTGATTGGCCTGGCGCCTGGCCTTTATGTAGGCATTGAAGGAGCGCGCACCGAATATCAGGTAAGGAATGAGCGTCAGGTAAGGAATGAAGAAAAGCGGCATGGCCCAAGCGATGGCGCCTTGAGCAGTACGGACTGTGAACAACGCATGGAGCGCGGCGATAATACCTAGCAGATGAATCACGCCAAGTAGATAGCCAAAAAAAAGGGGGCTGTGGTAATCCATATGCATCCTGCTTGTCGAATACACCTTAGGTAACAGAACACGAACGTGGTTCGCCTGCAACAAGCGGTTCGTTTCAACGTCTAACTCAAACATCGTCGGGGTGACCGGCATTTCCAGGAGTGTGTTTTCCATGAAAATTCGTATGCCGTTGCTGGCGCTGGCCTTGTGCGCAAGTTGCGTAACGGCCCAGGCCCAAATGCTTCAACCCGGCTTGTGGGAGCTGACTACCAGCAATATGCAGGTCGATGGCAAGCCGCTACCTGATATGGATTTCATGCTCAGTCAGTTGAAGAACCTACCGCCCGATCAACGGGCGATGATGGAAGGCATGCTTGCCAAGCAAGGTGTCACCGTGGGTGGTAAAGGGGTGCGTTCCTGTCTTACCCCTCAGCAGGTGGCAACCAATGACATTCCCCTGCAGGATCCAAAGTCCGGCTGTACTCAAAAGATTACCGATCGCACCGGCAACGTTTGGAAGTTTCAGTTCAGCTGCCCCAAGGCCCAGGGCAATGGCCAGGCTACCTTCCTGAGTGACAAGGAATTCACTACACAAGTAAGTGGTACTTTCAATGCGTCGGGTGTTCAGCAGCAGGGCAGCATGAATACACGTGCGGTATGGCTGGGCAATGACTGCGGTACGGTCAAGCCTCGGACGTGATGTTCCACTGCCACTGGGCAGTTGCTACGGCGTCGTGGGCATGCAGGCTTTCAGCATGTTCCACGCGCACTTTGAACGCTTTACTCCATTCCACAGCCCTTAGCGCCCCATAAACTCGCCTGGCTGCGTCCTCGCAAAACATCAAATTTTGTCCATTTGCCAGGGCGAATGCTTGCTCATCGGCGCGCTTCACGGCGGTTTGTACCGCAGTGCCCAAGGCTTGCTCGGCCTTGTCTATCACCTCGGTTATGGGGAGATCAGGATGATTATCCTCGAGCCTGACACTTATCTTCGCCATGCTCCTCTGGCTGTGAGGCGTCGCTACGATGCCTTCCGAAGTGCCCAGCCACGCAACGACCTCATCACTATCCACGTTTCCTATGCCAAATCGCGCTTGAAACTGTCGCTGAATAAGCTGTCGAGCCAGCGCCGCTGAACAAGGGCATGTAGACGAGTAGGGTATCGAAACGGATAGTTCCACGTGGAACATTTCATGTTCGATCCGTGCATGGATCTCGACGTCATAGCTTTTCCACCCGGCAAGAGGACTAACCAAGGCAGGCCGTTTAAGCAAATGCTGATAGCTCAATCGCACGTATGCCGCAGACGATTGCCCATCATGACTGTTGAGAAAACTCGCTAAAAGGCGACGCAGCAGCAGCGGACGCAGCGGCTCCTGTTCAAGATTTTCAAGCGCCAGGTACAGACGCGACATGTGTATGCCGCGTGAGTTGCCATCCACAAGGTTAACACCCGCATCTGCCGTAGCTGCTACCAGACGGCCCCCGATCTGCATCGGCATGGCTATACCGCACATCCCTACCCAGTCCAATGGTGTGGTGGAATTCAGATGCTGTGCAGCGACGTCGGGAAGCGGGGGATGGGACATGGGATTTCCAAGGCTATGCGTGTATGTGGAACATTGGGTCCACTGCGGATGGGCGCAGTGAGGTAGCGGCTGAGTCGTCAGCAATGCGCCGTGAAATGGGCTGGTCGTTTTCTATTCATTACACAGAGCTCTCGTCAGGAACCACTTGGCTAAATTGTATTGTTACTTTATAACATTATGCAATGCATCGTTTCGAATGCGCCTGTGTGATGAGGTTTTGCCATGTCCAATCGTCTTCCTGTCACTGTGCTCTCCGGGTTTTTGGGCGCAGGGAAAAGCACGCTTCTCAACCATGTTCTGCGCAATCGCGAAGATCTTCGTGTCGCGGTCATCGTCAATGACATGAGTGAGATCAACATTGACGCCAGCGAAGTCCAGCGCAATGTCACCCTTAACCGGGCCGAAGAAAAGCTGGTGGAGATGAGCAATGGCTGCATCTGCTGCACGCTGCGTGAAGATCTGCTTGAAGAGGTTGCACGCCTGGCCGAGGCGGGGCGCTTCGATTACCTGCTGATTGAATCGACTGGTATCTCAGAACCTCTGCCTGTGGCTGAAACCTTTACCTTCCGTGATGAGCAAGGCCGCAGCCTGTCGGATCTGGCGCGTCTCGACACTATGGTCACCGTAGTGGATGCCTTGAACTTCATGCGTGATTATCAAGCCGCGCAGAGCCTGGAAAGCAGTGGCCAGACTTTGGGAGAAGACGATGAACGCTCGATCAGCGACTTGCTGATTGAGCAGGTAGAGTTTGCTGATGTATTGCTGTTGAGCAAAATCGATCTGGTCAGTCAGGCCGAACGGGAAGAGCTTTCAGCCATCCTCCGTAGCCTGAACCGCCGAGCCCAGATCATTCCAATGGTCATGGGTCAGGTTCCCCTTGCCAGGATTCTGAACACCGGCTTGTTCGACTTCGACCAGGCAGAGCAAGCGCCCGGCTGGTTGAAGGAGCTTCGCGGTGAACACACACCGGAAACAGAAGAATATGGCATCCAAGCGACCACCTGGACCGCACGGCGGCCTTTTCATCCGCAGCGGTTCCATGACTTTGTCCACACGCCCTGGAGTAATGGCCGGTTACTACGTTCTAAAGGGTTCTTTTGGTTGGCGAGCAAATATAAAGAAGCGGGCAGTTGGTCTCAGGCAGGCGGCATGATGCGCCATGGTCTGGCTGGTCGCTGGTGGTGTTTCGTACCCCGCGAACAGTGGCCGGAGGATGTGGATAACGTTGCAGCCATTCTTGAACATTGGTTGCCAGATACTGGCGACTGCCGGCAGGAGTTAGTGTTCATAGGTCAAAATCTGAATGTGGCGCAATTATCCACAGCTCTTGAACAGTGCCTGTTGACGGATGAAGAAATGGCACTCGAGCCCATGGGCTGGCTGCGTTTTCCCGATCCATTCGGCCCCTGGGACGAGCGGGTGGCCGCGTGAGTAAGCCAGAGGCTGTGGATATCCGTCAGGTGTTTGGCCAGACTCCTCAGGCAATGGCGCAGGTCCTGCAGGACGGTGTCAATCTCGCTGTCTGGCAGCGACAACTTCCGCCTCAGCTTCACGACTTTGCAGAAGTTGTGGCGGGGCTTGGTGGATCGTTAGCGGATCAGCGGGTGCTCGAGGTCGATGAGCATCAGGTCCCAGTGATCGACGCGCTGCTGCAGGAGGCTGTGGATATCCACGGCTATAACGCTTTCGTCGCGGATGTCACATGGCTCGTGTCGGCTTATAGCTGCTTGCTTGGCGCGCGTCGCGTGGGTTTGCGCGTACGTGCGCTGACCAGTCCGATGTGCCCACGTTTCCATGTGGATAACGTTCCGCTGAGACTGATTACAACGTATGCGGGACCGGGTAGTGAGTATGTGCCGGAGCAGGAAGTGGCGCGAACTGCATTGTCCACAGGCTATGCCGCTGTGGATAAGGTGATGCGCCTGAATGCTGGTGACGTGGCGTTATTCAAGGGCGAGCGCTGGGAGGGCAATGAAGGCGCAGGCGTCGTACATCGATCCCCTTCAGGGCCACCCCGGCTGTTGCTCACGCTTGACTGGCTAGCCTGACAGCGCATAGTTGAGCAAATCGCTCGCTTGAAGAACCCTCATGCTCCGCAATATTCCCACCCATGTCATTGCTGGCCCGCTGGGGGCCGGCAAGACCACACTGATTCATCACCTGCTTCAGCAGAAGCCTGATCACGAACGCTGGGCCGTATTGGTCAACGAATTCGGGGCAGTAGGACTGGATGCGGCACTTTTGTCCACAAGCCAGAACGGCATCACGATAGCCGAAGTGGCAGGAGGCTGTTTGTGCTGTGTCAATGGGGTGCCGTTCCAGGTAGGCCTGAGCAGGCTTCTGCGCCAGTGCAAGCCGCACAGGCTGTTCATAGAACCATCCGGTCTGGGCCATCCCCTTCAATTGCTTGATCAATTGACCCAGGCGCCTTGGCACGATGTGCTGACAGTTCAGCCGTTAGTAGTCGTTGCTACACCCGCGTCTCTGCGTATTGGCAAGCAACTGCCAACTGCACAATCAGCGGCATTGGAAGCCTGTGAAACGCTAGTTATCAATAAGTCAGAGGTTGTGGATAAATATTTCAAGCTGTTGATAAATAAAGAATTCTCAGGGAAAAGGCTGATATGGGCGACCCAAGGTCGGCTTCCTCTCAAATGCCTGCCTGTTCATCAAAACGAGATTGTTGACAGCCCTAACACCAATATCGGGATTGTCGACAATCTGCCAAAGGCACCGCTGGCTCTTTGGACGAACCGGCGTGAGCCGATATGCCAGGTATTTCAAGGAGAGGATGGGTGGAGCATAGGCTGGCGCTGGCACCCCGCGCAGCGCTTTTATCCACAGGCAGTAGATGAGCTGTTGAAGACGTTGACGTGGCGACGTGCCAAGGGTGTTATCAACACTGCACAAGGAAGGCGCTCCTTCAATGCACTGGAAGGTGAGTTGGCACCTTGGCAGCCCAGTGAATGGGCAGCCGACAGTCGCCTGGAGTTGATTTTCGAAAGGCCTCAGCCTGTGGACGAGCTGCAAGCCCGCGTGCAGGAGTGCCTTATGCCTTGATCAGTTGTGCCAACGGTCATGTTGTTGGCGCCACTGCTGCATTTCGATCACATTGTCCGCGCGCGGGGGCGTCTTGATTTCGAAGGGGTAGGGTGCAAGCTCTATCTGCACGCTGTGCGCGCCGAACTGGGTCACGGTACCAGGGTGACGTTGCTCTCCCGTCACGGTAAATTCGAAGCCGTAAATGCGTGCCAGGCGCTTGCGACCATTGGCATCACGCACGAAGGCAATACGTTTGAGCGCGACGGCGTCATCCAGCAACTGAAGGTCAAGCTTGGCGCAATGTTGTTTGACCCTTTCCAAGGCCTTCTCGCGCAGACCGTGGTTATGCCACAGCCAAGCGCCTGCCGTGGCCATCACCATCAGGACAAACAGATTCTCCAGGGTCAACATGTGCGTAGGCTCCAAACAGATCGATCCAGCTTAACTGCGTCCCTGGCCTGTCGTACAGGTGGCAATCACGTTCATACTGCGCGTTGCATGATTCTTGAACAGCTTTGGAAATGACTCGCATGAAACGTACCCCGCACCTGCTCGCCATCCAGTCCCATGTGGTGTTCGGCCATGCCGGCAACAGCGCTGCGGTATTTCCCATGCAGCGTGTCGGCATCAATGTGTGGCCGCTCAACACGGTGCAATTCTCCAATCACACCCAGTATGGCCAGTGGAGCGGAGACGTGCTTGCTCCAACGCAAATTCCTGCGTTGGTGGAAGGCATTTCCAACATCGGTGAGCTGGGGGAGTGTGATGCCGTGCTCTCGGGCTACCTCGGCAGTGCCGAACAGGGGCGCGCGATTTTGGAAGGCGTGGCGCGAATTAAGGCCGTCAACCCGCGGGCCTTGTACCTGTGCGATCCGGTCATGGGCCACCCTGAGAAAGGGTGCATCGTATCGCCGCAGGTCAGCCAGTTTCTGCTGGAGCAAGCGATCACCAAGGCTGACATTCTGTGCCCCAACCAGCTGGAGCTAGACAGCTTCTGTGGCCGGCGCGCCGCATCACTGGAGGATTGCGTAGGCATGGCGCGCAGTCTTTTGCTCAAAGGGCCCAAGGTTGTGCTGGTCAAGCATCTGGCTTACCCAGGACGCGCAGAGGACCAGTTCGAGATGCTGTTGGTGACTGCCGAACACAGCTGGCACCTGCGCCGCCCACTGCTGGCCTTCCCGAAGCAACCGGTGGGCGTGGGTGACCTGACTTCCGGTCTGTTCATGGCGCGGGTACTGCTTGGCGACAGCTGGGAGCAGGCATTCGAGTTTGCAGCCTCCGCCGTACACGAAGTACTGCTGGAAACTCAAGCCTGCGCCAGTTACGAGCTACAGCTGATACGTGCCCAGGACCGCATAGCCCACCCGCGCGTGCGTTTTGAAGCGAGGCTGTTGAGCGCTTAGACGCCGTCGGTTTTCAGGTTCTGGTAGCGTTTTTCCAGTTCCTGGCGAATCTGCCGTCGCTGCTGGCCTTGCAGGAATCGGCGTTTCTCCTCGCTACTCTGCGGTTGGCGCGGCGGGACCGAGACTGGCCGTCGATTATCGTCCACGGCCACCATGGTGAAAAAGCAGCTGTTGGAATGGCGCACCGAGCGTTCACGAATGTTCTCGGTAACAACCTTGATACCGACCTCCATGGAGGTATTGCCGGTGTAGTTCACCGACGCCAGGAAAGTTACCAACTCGCCCACATGCACCGGCTCGCGAAAGATGACCTGGTCGACTGACAGCGTGACTACATAGGAGCCTGCATAGCGGCTGGCACACGCATACGCGACTTCGTCGAGGTACTTGAGCAGCGTGCCGCCATGTACGTTGCCAGAGAAATTCGCCATGTCGGGTGTCATCAAGACGGTCATGCTCAGTTGGGCGTTTCCAGGTTCCATAAAATGCTCACGGTAAGATTGCGCGCAATCGCGCCAAAGGCTAGCAGGGGCTCTGTTCTGATGAGGCGGCAGCCTGCGTTTAACGGGACGCTCCCATGCTTTGAGGCGTCACGCTGTTTACGCCAGTGACGGCCTTATAGCAGCCGATCTGTTTCATCATATTGCATCGACGGTTCATGGGAAGACGCGATGTTAATCTGAGTACGCCCATGCAACATGGGCAGTCTTTCAATGAATACAGTGTGTACTCGCTGCTTGCTTGGGCCCGCCTCGGCGCAGGCGCGGTCTGCCTGGTAGAACAGCCCAAGACGAGAGAAGGAGAATCACGTCATGCATGCCATCAGCTTCATTCAGGACCTGGCGGTCATCATGCTGGTTGCAGGCGTGGTCACCATTGTTTTTCATCGTTTCAAGCAGCCAGTGGTCCTCGGCTATATCGTCGCCGGTTTCATCATAGGCCCTCACACGCCCCCCTTCGGTCTCATTCACGACGAAGACACCATCAAAACCCTCGCCGAGCTCGGCGTGATCTTCCTGATGTTTTGCCTAGGCCTTGAGTTCAGTCTGCGTAAGCTGTTCAAAGTGGGCGCCACGGCCTTCATAGCCGCCTTTCTGGAAATTGTGCTGATGATCTGGATCGGCTTCGAGATAGGGCGTTGGTTCGGCTGGAACACTATGGACTCCTTGTTTCTGGGCGCCATTCTCGCCATTTCCTCGACCACGATCATCGTCAAGGCTCTCAATGACCTGAAGATGAAGAACGAACGGTTTGCACAGCTGATATTCGGCGTGTTGATTGTCGAAGACATACTGGGTATCGGCATCATCGCATTGCTTTCGGGTATCGCCGTCAGCGGCACCGTCAGTTCGGGAGAGGTATTTTCAACCGTCGGCAAGCTGTCGCTGTTCATGATTGTTGCCTTGGTGATTGGCATTCTGTTGGTACCGCGCGTACTGGCTTATGTGGCCAAGTTCGAAAGCAACGAGATGCTGCTGATCACAGTGCTGGGTCTGTGCTTCGGTTTTTGCCTGCTGGTCGTGAAACTCGAATACAGCATGGTCCTGGGGGCCTTCCTGATTGGTGCCATCATGGCCGAGTCGCGGCAGTTGCTGAAGATCGAGCGTTTGATCGAACCCGTCAGGGACTTGTTCAGCGCTATATTCTTCGTCGCGATCGGTTTGATGATTGATCCGCAGGTATTGGTCGACTACGCCTGGCCGATTTTGGTCATCACCTTGGCCGTTGTATTGGGCAAGATGCTGTCCTGTGGAATGGGCGCTTTCATCGCTGGCAACGACGGGCGCACGTCGTTGCGGGTAGGTATGGGCCTGTCTCAGATTGGCGAGTTTTCCTTCATCATTGCGGCCTTGGGGATGACCCTGCAGGTGACCAGCGACTTTCTCTACCCGGTGGCAGTCGCCGTCTCGGCCATCACCACGCTACTGACGCCCTATCTGATTCGCGCCGCTGATCCGCTGTCGATAAAACTGGGCAACGTAGTGCCTGGGCGGCTGGCTCGTGTGCTGTCCTTGTACGGGGAATGGCTGCGCAATATCCAACCCCAGGGCCAGAGTGCCATGGTAGCGGCGATGATACGGCGCATACTGTTGCAGGTAGGTGTAAACCTGGCATTGGTCATCGCCATATTCTTCAGCGGCGGTTACTTCGCAGGGCGGCTTGGCACTTGGCTCAGTCAGTGGGTGAGCGATGTGAGCCAGCAGAAGGCGGTGATCTGGGGGGCTGCGCTACTGCTCTCGCTACCATTTCTGATTGCGGCTTACCGCAAACTCAAGGCCCTATCGATGCTGCTGGCTGAGATGGGCGTCAAACCGGAAATGGCCGGGCGCCATACTCAGCGCGTACGGCGCGTGATTGCAGAAGTCATTCCGCTGATTTCGCTGCTGGTGATCTTTTTGCTGCTGTCGGCGTTGTCGGCGAGCATTCTTCCCACTAATGAACTGCTGCTGATCATTGCCATAGTGGCAGCGGTGGTGGTCGCCTTGCTGTGGCGTTGGTTCATCCGGGTGCATACACGCATGCAGATTGCGTTGCTGGAAACGCTGGAGAACAACCGGGACAACGGCCACTGACCCTGTGGCGAACGCTGCAGGCGGGCCGTGCTCACGGCCCGCAAGGTCCTTAGACCGAGGTGAGGGTGAGCCTGATCAGCTCTCTAGCCAGACGTCCCGTGCCCAATGCCAAACCGATTCCCAGCTGTCCTCACCGACAAGTTCCTCATCGGCATCCCACAGCACCACGGTGCCATCTTCCTCGACGCAATAGTAGTTGTCGCCGTCCTGGCACAGCGGAATCAGTTCCCGAGGCACCCCGGCGTCCCAGGCATTTGCTGCAACGTCCGGAAGGTAGGTGTGCGACTGCGGGTCAGTCACTGTGACAGGTTCCAGCGAGCCATAGACGACGTCGCTGACGTTCAGCAGAAATTCCTTGAACACGAACGGAATGTTGATGAACAGCTGCTCTTCGATTTCAACCAACTGATCCTCGTCTGGAAGCTCAAGGGGGACCGGTACTGGCTCGTTGGCTTCACGGAGTTGTTCGATCACTTCTTCCACGATTCACTTCCTCTGACCTAGATGACAACGCTGCGGGTTATACCCTAGTAGTGCGCTATGGCAAAAGCAAAAACCCCGGGGAGGCCCGGAACACTGTTCACTTGTAATCGTTGGGCCGCAGGGCAGCGCCAAGTGAGCAGCATCACGGGGCAAACCCGAGGTTTTTTTTGGACAGCAGGACAGGGTTAACTGTTTTGAAGAATACTTGCGGCGAGCCAGAATTGTTGGGGCCGCGAAGCGGCCCCACGTAACAACTGCTTTGAATAGCAGAGCTGGATTACCCGTTCTGACGGATACCCGCGACCAGCCAAGGCTGGTTCTCGCCCTTGGCGCGTACCATGTGCCAGCTCTCGCTGAACTGTTCACCTTGGTCGAAGCGCGAGTTCTTCGATACGCCACGGAAGGTGAGGGTAGCGTCAGTACGGTCGTCACGCTCATCCACGCCGTCCAGCTGTACATCAAGGTTGTCGATGTAAGTGGACTGGAAGCCATCACCCAGCTCGGCACGCTCGCGCTTAAGGAACTCGAGCATCTGCGGGGTAACGAACTCGGCGATCTTGTCCATTTCATTGGCGTCCCAGTGCTGCTGCAGCGACTGGAAGTGGTTACGGGCAGCTGCCAGGAAGCTTTGTTCGTTGAACCAGGCTGGCGCGTTGATGACAGGCGATGGCGCTGCCGCCGGTGCAGCCGAACCGCCGAAGATGTTTGGCTGTGCGGCCTGACCATGCACTTCACGTTGCATGGGGGCATTGCCAGGCATGGCCATGTGCGGCTGCTGCTGACGTCGCCGTGCGGCGATGAAGCGGAACACCAGGAAGGCGATGAGCGCGATGATCAGGAAGTCCATGATCTGGAAGCCTTCGAAGCCGTCACCCATGAACATGGATGCCAGCAGACCACCGGCGGCCAAGCCCGCCAGGGGGCCCAGCCAGCGCGAAGCACCACTGGCGGCGGCCGGTGCGCGGCCAGGAGCGGTCGGCGCGGCGGCAGGCGTGTTCGGCGTAGCTTGACGGGTCTGGTGAATAGGCGCGGAGCCAGCGCTCTTGCCGCCGCCAAATCGCTTGGCGTTGGCGTCCAGGCTCAGCGTCAGGCCGACGCAGAGCGCCAGTGCGATGCTAAGAAAACGTTGCATAAATGGGATATCCCCTGTTGTGGATTGCACGCGCGTCATGGTGCACATGTTCCAAGGCATATGACCAGCGACATAATGTTTCGAGCTTTTGCTTGATATGACTTATTTGAGCAGGCAACGACGCAGGCGTTCCTACTTGAGTTCGCCCCTGGACTGACGGCCTGTCCTCAGATTGCTTCAAGCTTGGCGTAGCCCACCATCAACCATTTGCTGCCTTCGGCAAAGTTGACCTGTACACGAGCCTGGGCCCCGGAGCCTTCGAAGTTCAGGATGACCCCTTCACCGAAAACGGAGTGCTGCACGCGCTGGCCGAGGTTGAATGCGGTTTCGGGGATATCCGCATTGGCAAACAGGTGGCTGTTGAGGGCTGTCTTCGGAGTGCCGAACGGGCGGCTGACACTGTTCGACAAACGTACTTCCTGCACCAGACCAGCCGGAATCTCGCGTACGAAGCGAGACACCTTGTTGTAGGTCTCACTACCGTAGAGCCGTCTTGTCTCGGCATACGTCATGACCAACTGACGCATGGCGCGGGTAATGCCCACGTAGGCCAGGCGGCGTTCTTCCTCAAGACGACCTGGCTCCTCCAGGCTCATCTTGTGCGGGAACAGTCCTTCCTCCATGCCCACCAGGAACACGTAGGGGAACTCCAGACCTTTGGCACTGTGCAAGGTCATCAGCTGCACACTGTCCTCGTGCTCGTCAGCTTGCGTGTCGCCGGCTTCGAGCGAGGCGTGACCAAGGAAGGCGGACAGTGGGGAGAGGTCGGCGTCCTCTTCGGTCGATTCGAAGTTGCGCGCTGCGCTAACCAGTTCCTCAAGGTTTTCCACCCGTGCCTGACCCTTTTCACCTTTTTCTTCCTGGTGATAGATGATCAGCCCGGACTGTTCGATGGTGGTCTGCGTCATGGTATGCAGCGGCATGTCTTCGACCTTGGCCGCAAGCCCGTCAATCAGCTCGATGAACGCACCCAGCGCGCTGGCAGCCCGGCCCTTGAGCGCTTTTGCGGCGATGAGCTGGCACATCGCCTGCCACATCGATACCTGGCTGTGACGTGCATGCTCGCGAATGGCCTCGACGGTTTTCTCGCCAATGCCGCGCGGCGGCACGTTGATCACGCGTTCCAGCGCCGCATCGTTGCCGCGACCTTCAATCAGGCGCAGGTAGGCCATTGCATTCTTGATCTCTGCACGCTCGAAGAAGCGCTGGCCACCATAGATACGGTAGGGAATCCGCTCGCGCAGCAAGGCTTCCTCGAGCACCCGTGACTGGGCGTTCGAGCGATACAGAATAGCGATTTCGTCACGCGCGTTGCCTTGCTTGATCAGGCTTTCAATGGTCTCGACCACATAGCGTGCTTCGTCGTGTTCGTTGTAGGCGGCGTACAGCGTAATGGGTTCACCTTCACCCATGTCAGTCCACAATTCCTTGCCCAGGCGCCCGCTGTTATTGGCAATCAGGGCGTTGGCAGCCTTGAGGATGCCCCCGGTGGAGCGGTAGTTCTGCTCCAGGCGGATCAACTCGGCATCTGGGAAGTCGGCCGTGTACTGGTGGATGTTCTCGATCTTGGCGCCGCGCCAGCCGTAAATCGACTGATCGTCGTCCCCCACCGCCATCAGGCTGTCGCCACCACGGGCCAGCAGACGCAGCCAGGCGTACTGCACGGCGTTGGTATCCTGGAACTCATCGACCAGCACGTGACGGAAGCGGCGTTGGTAGTGGGCCAACAGGCCTGGGTGATCGCGCCACAAATCCAGGGCGCGCAGCAGCAACTCGGAAAAATCGATGACACCGGCGCGCTCGCAGGCCTGCTCGTACGCGGTGTAGACATCGCGCATGGTGGTCAGGAACAGGTCGCCACCTGGCTGAATGTGCTGCGGGCGCAGGCCTTCGTCTTTCTGGCCGTTGATGAACCATTGGGCCTGGCGTGCCGGCCACTTCTGTTCGTCCAGCCCCAGCTCGCGCATCACCCGTTTAACCAGGCGCTGCTGATCGTCGCTGTCGAGAATCTGGAAGTTCTGCACTAGCCCCGCTTCCTGCCAGTGGGCACGCAACAGCCGATGCGCCAGACCGTGGAATGTCCCCACCCACATCCCTGCAGGGTTGATGCCCAACAATTGCTCGATCCGGTGGCGCATTTCAGCAGCAGCCTTGTTGGTGAAGGTCACCGACAGGATCGAGTGCGGGGATGCCTGCTCCACCTGGATTAGCCAGGCGATGCGATGCACCAGCACACGGGTTTTACCGGAACCGGCGCCAGCAAGCACCAGTTGACGCCCGACCGAAGCCGCTACAGCCTGGCGTTGGGCATCATTGAGGGAATTCAGCAGGAGGGAAAGGTCATCTGTGCTCATCTCGCCATTCTAGGGGGACGCTGAGCCAGGGGCAAACATCTACTGTATGAATATTCACCTTGGGCCCCTGCCGTTCATCGCGACAAGGGCGCCTGGGTCACACCAGGGCGCCATCTTTGGCGCACTGGCTGGCTACATCAGTCGAGCGCCTGGAGGTCTTCGATTGCGATGCGCAGGCTGCCATCTGCATGGATGATCTCCAGCATCTTGAAAACACACGGCCCTTCACGCAGGTATTCGACAGTCTTCTCGGTCAATACAGCATTGGCGATGACCCCAGTGTCCACCAGCTTGAGTTGCAGAACCTCCCAGCCGCCCCGGTGGCGAATTGCCGGCTCGACTAGTACCGGCTCGAACGCCGGACTTGGCACGGTGACGACACCGTGAACCCGGAAGGATTTCTGACCGCCTGCGGTCTGGTTGTAAGCAACGAAGTCTTTGAGTGTGCTCATGGGAGCCTCCTTGATGGTGAAAGTAGCGCATATGCGCATCGCTACTGTCTCCGTATCAAAGCTGGGCTACGATTGGGCAACGCTTCACCCGTGCCAGTTTCTGCCATGGCGGGCGAGCAGGCTGTTGGCCTGCTCAGGACCATTACTCCCGGCAGGGTACGAGCGCGGAGTCTGGAAATGCGCTTCCCAGCCCTTGATGATGGGATCCACCCACGCCCAGGCGGCTTCGACCTCATCGCGTCGCATGAACAGGGTCGAGTCGCCTTCCAGCACGTCCAGCAACAAACGTTCGTAGGCTTCCCAGCGACGTGTCTTGCTGAAGACCTGGGCCAGGTTCAGGTCCAGGTCGACCGGCTCCAGGCGCATGCCCTTGCCGGGGATCTTGGTCATCATGCGCAGGCTGATGCGCTCGTCTGGCTGTAACTGAATCAACAGCTGGTTGACCTGGCCACCCTCGAACAGCGCATGCGGTACAGGTTTGAACTGGATGACGATCTGCGAGGAGCGCCGGGCCATGCGCTTGCCCGTGCGCAAGTAGAAGGGCACGCCAGCCCAGCGCCAGTTGTCGATGTGCACTTCGATGGCGACGAAGGTTTCGGTATCACTGTCGTTATCGACGTCCTTTTCAAAGTAATACGCGCCTACCTCCTGACCGCCGATATATCCGGCCCCGTACTGGCCACGAACAGTTTTCTCCTGGACGTCTTGTCCGGTAATCGGCTGAAGCGCTCGGAGAATTCGCACTTTCTCATCACGCACGGCCTCGGCTTCGAACTGCGCAGGCGGCTCCATGGCCACCAGGCAGAGCAGCTGGAGCAGATGGTTCTGCAGCATGTCGCGCATGGCCCCTGCTCGGTCGTAGTAGCCACCACGGTTCTCCACGCCCAAGGTCTCACCGACACTGATCTGCACGTGATCGACCTGCCCATTGCGCCACACCGGCTCAAGGAGTGCGTTGGCAAAGCGCAAGGCCATAAGGTTCTGGACGGCTTCCTTGCCCAAGTAGTGATCGATACGGAACACCTGCCGCTCTTCGAACACCGCTCCGATCGCTTCATTGATGGCAGTGGCCGACAACAAGGAGTGCCCGATCGGTTTCTCGAGCACAATACGCGCTTCGCTGTCGGCCAGCCCTGCGGTATGCAAATGGCTGGCAATGGGCGCGAACAGCGAAGGCGCGGTGGCGAGATAGAACACGCGCATCAAGCCCCCGGGCTCGCCCAGGTAGCGTGCCAGCCGAACGAAATCAGCACTCTGGGTCGCATCCATCGCGAAGTAATCGACCCGGGCACAAAAGCGTCGCCAGATGTCTTCGTCAAAGTCGCGAAGAGCGATCTGTGCCCGGCAATGCCGCTCTGCAAGCTTGAGGTAGTCACTGCGCGGCAGAGGGCGCCGAGCCAGGGCGATTACCCGCACGGCAGGGTCGAGGCGATTGTCACGAAACAAGTGGTAGAGCGCGGGCAGCAACTTGTGCAGGGCCAGGTCGCCCGTGCCGCCAAAGACCAGAATGTCGCAAGGAATAGTCAAACCACCACGCTCCACGTTCGTTTAACTGGGCGGGTTGCCGTCCATGTAGTATAACTACAAGAAAGCTACAACCCGGCCAGCCGATCATAACCGAGTCCAGCCCGTGAATCTGTTGCAACACATCGCCCAATCGCGCCACCTGCTGCGCAAATCGGAACTGAAAGTGGCCGATCACGTGCTGCTGGACCCGGCCGCCGTCATGCACAGTTCGATGGCTGACCTGGCACATAGCGTCGGTATCAGTGAACCGACCATCGTTCGTTTCTGCAGGGCTATCGGGTGCTCGGGGTTTCAAGACCTGAAGTTGAAACTGGCGCAGAGCCTGGCCGCCGGGGCTAGTTTTGGTCAGTTTGCTATTCATGAAGACGACTCCGTCGCCGATTACAGCCTCAAGATCTTCGACACGACCCTGCATACCTTGATGGAGGTGCGCGAGCACCTTGACCCACAGGCGCTTCAGCAGGCCGTCAGCGCCATGGCGCAGGCGCAGCGTGTGGAGTTCTATGGTTTCGGCGCGTCCGGGGCCGTGGCAGCCGATGCCCAGCACAAGTTCTTCCGTTTGCTGCTCAGCGCGGCGGCGTACTCTGACCCGCACATGCAGGCGATGTCCGCCGTGACGCTCAAGCCTGGCGACGTAGCGGTGTGCATTTCGCAATCAGGCCGCTCGAAGGACTTGCTGATCACGGCCAACCTGGTCCGTGAAAGCGGCGCCAACCTGATCACGTTGTGCCCCAGCCAGACCCCGCTGGCCGAGCTGTCCACGGTCAACCTGGCCATCGACGTTCATGAAGACACCGAGATCTATACGCCTCTGACCTCGCGCATTGCTCACCTGGTGGTCATCGACGTGCTGGCCATGGGCGTTGCCATGGCGCGCGGTCCAAGCTTGGTCAATCACCTCAAGAGCGTCAAGCGCAGCCTGCGTAGCCTGCGACTGTCGCCCAAGTCGATCAAAGCCCATGACGACTGAAGCCTGCTTCGGTTCCACGGGACGGCGCCATCATCGTTCACGACGCTGTCATCATCGCGCCTTCAAACGGTAAAACCATCGGGTCATTCTGAGCCTTCCGCATCCTTCCCGGGAATCAGGCAATGGCTCGTGACCACGACGGCATCTACCAACCCAACGCCAAGGCTCGCAAACAGCAGGAAAAGGACCAGCGACGCATGGAGTACCGCCGCGCTATCGAAAGTTACTGTGACCAACGGCAACTCTTGCGTGATGTCGCTGATTATCCTGACTTCGAAGGGCTCACTGCCTGGCAGGCAGCAGCGACGACTGACCCGAAAAACGCTCGACCAATGCGCTGATCAATGACCGCTCGCTGCGTATGAAGGCCTGAAAGGCGAGTGCGACCGGCGATTGTCGCTTGGCCTTGGATTGAACCACGCACCAGCTGCGGTACAGCGGCAACTCCTCGACAGGCAGTTCTACCAGGTTTTCCGTGGCCAGCTCCATGTTCACGGCATGGCGGGTCAACAATGCGATACCCAACCCGGCTATCACGCATTCACGCTGGGCATCGGCCGAAGCCACTTCGAGGGTTTGGGTGAAATGCACGCGCTTTTCCTTGAAATACTCCTCGCAAGCCTTGCGGGTGCCTGAGCCTTGTTCGCGTATCAGCAGCGTATGGGGCTCGAGGTCTTGCAGGCGCAGCCGCGGCAGCCTACACAGGGCATGCTCAGGCGGCGCGACGGCGATGATCGGGTTATTCAGGAACGGCAGGAAGTCCAGCCCCATGTCCTGCGGCACCATGGACATGATGATCAGGTCATCACGGTTATCGGACAGTCGCCTGATGGCCTGTGCCCGGTTGACGACGGTCAAGGTCAGGTTGACTTCCGGGTGCCGCCGCTTGAATGCCGCGAACAGATGCGGCACGAAATACTTGGCGCTGGACTCGATCGCCAGCTTCAACTGCCCTTGCAACGACCCCTGCATGTCCGACAACTGCATATCCAGGCTCTCCAGCCGCCCGAAGATGTCGTGACTGGCACGTTGCAGCGCTTCGGCGGCTTCCGTGAGGTACAACTTCTTGCCCACGTATTCGAACAACGGCTGGCCAATCAGCTCTTCGAGTTGACGGATCTGTAGACTAACGGCGGGTTGCGTGAGCGCCATCTCTTCGGCCGCGCGGCTATATGAGCGAAGATCACACACCTCATTGAAGACCTGCAATTGACGCAATGTCATACGCATCAAGGACTTACGCATTTTATTCGACTCGTCGGCAATACCTTGTAACTTCACTATAAGCTTTTGCTAATACTGCCCCTAACAAATATTGATTTTTGTTTATCGACCTACAGCGCTAGGGTGAATCTGCGACTGGCTGAACAATAACGGGCCACGCGCCGACCGGTAGAACCGTGTCGACTGTTCATACGGCTTTGGGAAGAATCCAGTGATAAAAAAAATCCTGATCGCCAACCGAGGTGAAATTGCAGTTCGGATCGTGCGCGCTTGCGCCGAAATGGGCATCCGCTCGGTAGCGATCTTTTCCGACGCCGACCGGCACGCGCTGCATGTAAAGCGTGCAGACGAAGCCTACAGCATTGGCGCAGAGCCACTGGCCGGGTATTTGAATCCTCGCAAGTTGGTGAACCTGGCAGTGGAAACGGGCTGCGATGCCTTGCACCCGGGCTATGGCTTTCTCTCGGAAAATGCGGAGTTGGCCGAGATCTGCGCCGAGCGCGGGGTCAAGTTCATCGGGCCTGCTGCCGACGTCATTCGCCGCATGGGCGACAAGACCGAAGCGCGCCGCACCATGATCGCCGCGGGCGTTCCGGTCACCCCAGGCACAGAGGGCAACGTCGCCGACATTCACGAGGCGCTCAGTGAAGGCGATCGTATTGGTTACCCAGTAATGCTCAAGGCGACGTCGGGTGGTGGCGGCCGTGGTATTCGCCGCTGCAACAGTCGCGAAGAGTTGGAGCAGAACTTCCCGCGCGTGATTTCCGAGGCCACCAAGGCATTCGGTTCGGCAGAAGTGTTCCTGGAAAAGTGCATCGTCAACCCTAAGCACATCGAGGCGCAGATTCTCGGCGACAGCTTCGGCAATGTCGTGCACTTGTTCGAGCGCGACTGCTCCATCCAACGCCGTAACCAGAAGCTCATCGAAATTGCACCGAGCCCGCAACTTACCCCAGAGCAACGCGCGTACATCGGCGACTTGGCAGTACGTGCAGCCAAGGCGGTGGACTACGAGAACGCCGGTACCGTTGAGTTTCTGCTGGCCGATGGCGAAGTGTATTTCATGGAAATGAACACACGCGTGCAGGTCGAGCACACCATCACCGAGGAAATTACCGGTATCGATATCGTGCGTGAGCAGATCCGCATCGCATCGGGCCTGCCTTTGTCGGTGAAGCAGGAAGATATCCAGCACCGTGGTTACGCCCTGCAGTTTCGCATCAATGCCGAAGACCCGAAGAACAACTTCCTGCCCAGCTTTGGCAAGATCACTCGTTATTACGCGCCAGGTGGCCCCGGTGTGCGTACCGATACCGCCATTTACACCGGCTACACCATTCCACCGTTCTACGACTCGATGTGCCTGAAGCTGGTGGTGTGGGCATTGACGTGGGAAGAGGCCATGGATCGCGGCCTGCGGGCCTTGGATGACATGCGTGTACAAGGGGTCAAGACCACTGCGGCGTATTACCAGGAAATCCTGCGTAATCCGGAATTCCGTAGCGGTCAGTTCAATACCAGCTTCGTTGAGACCCACCCGGAACTGACCAACTATTCGATCAAGCGCAAACCCGAAGAGCTGGCCCTGGCCATCGCTGCCGCCATCGCCGCCCACGCAGGCATTTGAATACAGCAGCAAGCTGCCAAACCCAGATTGCCAGCCAGCGCCAACGCGTCTGTGCAGGCCGGCTGAGGCGTGAAGCTTGCCGCGACGAGGAGATAACAATGTCCAAGAAGATTCACGTAACCGATACGATCCTGCGCGACGCCCACCAGTCTCTGCTGGCCACCCGTATGCGCACCGAAGACATGCTGCCGATCTGCGAGAAACTCGACAAGGTCGGTTATTGGTCGCTGGAAGTCTGGGGGGGCGCCACCTTCGATGCCTGCGTGCGCTTTCTGAAGGAAGACCCGTGGGAGCGCCTGCGCAAACTGCGTGCAGCACTGCCCAACACGCGCCTGCAAATGCTGCTGCGCGGCCAGAACCTGCTGGGTTACCGTCACTACAGCGACGATGTGGTCAGGGCATTCGTCGCCAAGGCCGCCGTCAATGGCATCGACGTATTCCGCATCTTCGACGCCATGAACGATGTGCGTAACCTGCGTGTGGCCATCGAGGCGGTCAAAGCCTCGGGCAAGCACGCCCAGGGGACCATCGCCTACACCACCAGCCCGGTGCACACCATCGAGGCGTTCGTGAACCAGGCCAAGCAAATGGAGGCCATGGGTTGCGACTCGATCGCCATCAAGGACATGGCCGGCCTGTTGACCCCGTTTGCCACGGGCGAGTTGGTCAAGGCGCTCAAAGCCGAGCAATCGCTGCCTGTCTTCATTCACTCGCACGACACCGCCGGCCTGGCCGCCATGTGTCAGCTCAAGGCTGTGGAAAACGGCGCCGACCACATCGATACCGCCATCTCCAGCTTCGCCTGGGGCACCAGCCACCCGGGTACCGAGTCGATGGTTGCTGCGCTCAAGGGTAGCGAGTTCGACACCGGCCTGGACCTGGAACTGCTGCAGGAAATCGGCTTGTACTTCTACGCCGTGCGCAAGAAGTACCACCAGTTCGAAAGCGAGTTCACCGCCGTGGATACCCGCGTGCAGGTCAACCAGGTGCCGGGTGGCATGATTTCCAACCTGGCCAACCAGCTGAAAGAGCAGGGCGCGCTCAACCGCATGAACGAAGTGCTGGCAGAGATCCCGCGTGTGCGTGAAGACCTCGGCTTCCCGCCGCTGGTGACGCCGACCTCGCAAATCGTTGGCACCCAGGCGTTCTTCAATGTGCTGGCCGGCGAGCGCTACAAGACCATCACCAACGAAGTGAAGCTGTACCTGCAAGGCGGTTACGGTAAAGCCCCTGGCGTGGTCAACGAGCAGCTGCGCCGCCAGGCGATCGGCAGCGAAGAAGTGATCGACGTGCGCCCGGCCGACCTGCTCAAGCCAGAGATGACCAAGCTGCGTGCCGACATCGGTGCCTTGGCCCGTTGCGAAGAGGACGTGCTGACCTTTGCCATGTTCCCGGACATTGGTCGCAAGTTCCTCGAAGAACGCGAAGCCGGCACCCTTACCCCGGAAGCGTTGTTGCCAATTCCGGAGGCTGGCGCCGTTTCTGCGCCAGGCGGTGAAGGCGTCCCGACCGAGTTCGTCATCGACGTGCACGGTGAAACCTACCGCGTCGACATCACTGGCGTTGGTGTGAAAGCCGAAGGCAAGCGCCACTTCTACCTGTCGATCGACGGCATGCCGGAAGAAGTGGTGTTCGAACCCCTTAACGAGTTCGTTGGCGGCGGCGGCAGCAAGCGCAAGCAGGCTAGCGAGCCGGGTCACGTGAGTACCAACATGCCCGGCAACATTGTCGATGTGCTGGTCAAGGAGGGTGACATGGTCAAGGCCGGCCAGGCCGTACTGATCACCGAAGCCATGAAGATGGAGACAGAAGTGCAGGCGGCCATAGCCGGCAAGGTCGTGGCAATCCACGTGGCCAAGGGCGACCGTGTCACGCCGGGTGAGATCCTGATCGAGATCGAGGGCTGAGTAGACCCTAATCTATAAGCGGTTTACCTTGGGGGAGCGGATGCTCCCCTTTTTCTTTGCTGGATTCACCGGCATCTTCGCGGGTAACCCGCTCCCATAGGATCGCCGCAGGTTCCGACATCGAGTTAATCCTGTGGAAGCTGGCTTGCCGGCGATAGGGCCGGTGAAGCCAGCGCAAAAATCAGTCTTTGCGGCAAGCCTCGAGGGTTTCTACTTGGCCCTCTGGCTGTTGATTCTCATCACTCAACCACCGCTCAAACCCGGTAGCCACCTGCGGCCACTCATCATCGGTAATCGAATACCAGGCCGTATCGCGGTTGTGGTCCTTCACCACCAAGTGCTTGCGGAACACCCCTTCGAAGGTGAAACCAAAGCGCTCTGCCGCGCGCTTGGAGCGGGCGTTGGCGTTGTTGCACTTCCACTCCAGCCGGCGGTTGCCCAGTTCGAAGCTCAGCTTACCCAGCAGGTACACCGCCTCGGTGCCCTTAGGGGTGCGCTGCATGGCGGCGCCGAAGGCGATGTGGCCGATTTCGATCCGGCCGTGGTCGGGCACAATCGACATCAGGCTGAGAATGCCCTGAGCCTGGCCGGTGGTACGGTCGATGACGGTGTAGAACAGCGGGTCGCGGCCTGCGGCGTTGCCGTCCAGCCAGCGGTCGAAGGCGGCACGCTCGGTGAACGGGCCATAAGGCAGGTAGTCCCATAGCACCGGGTCGGCGGTTGGGCCCTGCAGCACTTCCCAGAGGTCGTCGCCATGGCGCGCAGGGTGGAGCTTTTCCAGGCGGATGAAGCGGCCCTCGATGGGCTCGGCCTGGGGCGTTGCGGCGGGTTTCCAGTTCAATGCGTCTGTCATGTTCAGCCTACAAGCCTTTGCGAAATTGGATAAAGCCCGAGCGCTCGGCAACCTGCTGATACAGGCTGACGGCGGTGGCGTTGGTTTCGTGGGTCAGCCAGTGCACCTTAATGCAGTTATCGCCCTTGGCTGTGGTGTAGACGTGCTCGATCAGCTGGCGACCAACGCCCAGACCACGCTGCGCGCTGTCGACGTACAGGTCCTGTAGGTAGCAGGAGTTCTCGATGCTCCAGTTGGAACGATGGTAGATGAAGTTGACCATCCCCACCGCCTTGCCATCCACCCAGGCCAGTGCCGAATGGGTCGGCTCACTCGGGTCGAGCAGGCGCTGCCAGGTGCTCAGGCTGACGTCATCTGCCAACTCGGTTTCGTAGAAGTGCAGGTAGGCTTGCCACAGGGCGTGCCAGGCGGCGTGATCTTGAGCGGTGACAGGGCGCAGGGTAACGCTGGGCATGGGCTATTCCTTCAAAGCTGGCGCATGTGCGCTGCGAGTTGGTTATCCAGTTGATCGGGGCTGGCGGTCAGGCCTTCGCGCACGCCGGCGATGTCTTGTTTGGAGCGGTTCTGGCTGAGCTTGCGCGCACCTTGCAGGCGGGCGATGGGCAGGCGGATACCGACGATGGCGCGGAGCATGCCGTCGAGGTAGTCAGCCGGGGCGTCGGTGACGCTCCATGGCTCGTTGCGGCCTTGTTCGTGGCGCTCGGTCAGGCGGCTGACGATAGTCAGCAACGCTGCTGGGTCTTGGATTATCTCGGCCGGACCATAAGCGTGTACTGCCAGGTAGTTCCAGGTCGGCACGACCTTGGGGTTATCGGCTTTGCTTGGGTAGTATCCGGGGCTGACATAGGCATCGGCGCCGGGGAAGACCAGCAGGGCTTCGCCACCTTGTGCCAGGTCCTCCCATTGGCGGTTGGCCCGTGCCAGGTGCGCATAGACGGTCCCTAGCTTGCCTTCGCCGGTATCGACCAGCACCGGCAGGTGTGTGGCCAACAAGCCTTGTTCTCCTTGGCTGACCAGCACGGCCAGGCGGGTATCGAGCATATGCTGATGCAGGCGGCCGAGGTCGTCTTCCTGGTGAGGTTTGCTGTTGTACATGCTCGGTTTCCTTGTGCAATGGTGCCATCCTAAGCAGGCTATTGGTTCTGGGTAAGAGCCATTACTGCCTGTTTTGATAGGTCCAATACCATGAGCGATAGCCCCCTCGTTTTGCCTTTCGACCCTTCCGGAATTGCCTTGGATCACCGCCGCGGGCTTAGCCAGCAGCTGTACCAAGCGCTGCGAGCGCGGGTGCTGGATGGGCGCCTGAGCAGCGGAACCCGGTTGCCGGCCACCCGTGAGTTGGCCACCATGCTGGGGTTATCACGCAACAGCGTGGTGCGGGCCTATGATCAGTTGTACGCCGAGGGCTACATCGAAAGCCGGGTGGGTGATGGCACTTACGTGAGTCGGCTACCAAAACTATCCACACAAGTATCCACAGGGTTACCCCATGGGTTATCAACAGACTTATCCACATTTCCTGTAAATGATACTGAGGATTTATCCAGCAACCGGCGTTTCAGTGACGCTTTGCAGCGACTGAAAACCAACTACTTGCCGCCGCCAAGAAGCGGTCAGCCCCGTGCTTTTCGCGTCGGTATTCCCGCATTCGACCTGTTCCCGTTTGGCGTCTGGGCCAAGCTGCAGGCGGGTTTCTGGCGTCATCCGAGCCCCGCTCAACTGGGTTATGGCGATCCGGCGGGCGAGCCGATGCTGCGCGAACTCATCGCTGCCTACTTGCGACGCTCGCGTGGGCTGAGTTGCATGGCTGAACAAATTGTGATCACCAGTGGTGCACAACAGGCCATCAGCCTTTGTGCACAGTTGCTGTTGCAGCCAGGCGACGGTGTGGCTGTGGAAAACCCGGGCTATCGGGCAGCCGGTCATGCCTTCGCACTGGCGGGTGGCCGGGTGCATGGTGTACCGGTGGATGAAGAGGGGATGGATTGCACTCGGCTAGCGCAATTGGAGGATTGCCGGCTGGCCTACGTGACGCCTGCTCATCAGTACCCGACCGGGGTGACCATGAGCCTGGCGCGTCGCCTGTCACTGCTGGCCTGGGCCGAGCGTAACGACGCGTGGATTATCGAGGACGACTATGACGGTGAGTACCGATACCGTGGCGCGCCCTTGGCCCCGCTTGCAGCGCTCGACCTTCACGGGCGGGTGCTGTATGTCGGCACCTTCGGCAAAATCGCCTTCCCGGCGCTGCGCCTGGGTTACCTGGTGCTACCGCCGCCGCTGGCCCAAGCGTTCAGCCAGGGCAAGGCGTTGGCGGTGCGGCATTCTGAGGTCAGCAGCCAATGCGTGATGGCCGAGTTCATGGCCCGTGGGCACTTTCAGCGGCATATCCGGCGCATGCGCAAGGCGGCGTTGAGCCGGCGCAATGTGCTCAAGGCCGGCTGGCCTATGGATATTCCCGGGTTGGGTGCCATGCCGGCAGTGGCGGCCGGGCTGCATGTGAAGGTAGATGTGGATAACTTTGCGCGTGAGCAGGAACTGGTAGCCAAGGCTGAAGCGGTGGGCGTAGAGGTGACGGCGCTGAGCAGTTTCTGGTTGGCGGACAGCGAGGTGCCTGTGGATAAGCGGGCAGGGCTGGTGCTGGGGTTTGCAGCGGTGCCGGAAGGGGAAATTGCCGATGCCTTGATGAAACTGCGCAAGGCTTGGCGGCCACTTCGCGGTTAAACCCGCTCCAACAGGATCTGCACAGCACTTAAGGTCAGCGCTGTACCTGTGGGAGCGGGTTTACCCGCGAAGCAGGCGACTCAGGTCCCGGACTTGATTCTGGTCCATGCGCGGGTCCGCGCACGCTCCGCATCTCGCGCCAATGGCTTGAGGGTGTACAGCTTGGTCATTGCCTCTGCCGTCGGGTACAGGTTGGGGTTGTTGCGAATCGCTGGGTTCACCTTGTCGGTCGCATCCTTGTTCGGGTTGGGGTACCCGACAAAGTCGCTGATCGGCGCAATCACCTCCGGCCGCAGGAGGTAATTGATGAACTTATAGGCGTCTTCCGGGTTGGCCGCGTTTTTCGGTATCGCCAGCATGTCGAACCAGATCGGTGCGCCTTCCTTGGGCAGGCGCATGTCCACCACGACACCGTTGTTGGCCTCGCGGGCACGGTTGGCAGCCTGCGAGAAGCTGCCGCTGTAGCCCACGGCGACGCAGATATCGCCATTGGCGATGTCTGCCATATACTTCGACGAGTGGAAGTAGGTGATATACGGGCGAATCTTCAGCATCAGCGCCTCGGCCTTCTTGTAGTCGGCCGGTTTGTCACTATTGGGTGGCAAGCCCAGGTGCTGCAGGGCCAGCGGCAGAATCTCCGACGGCGAGTCGAGCAGGGCGACGCCACATTGCTTGAGCTTGGCAATGTTCTCTTCCTTGAAGATCAGGTCCCAGCTGTCCACCGGCGCATTGTCGCCGAGCGCAGCCTTGACCTTGGCCGGGTTGAAGCCGATCAGTATGGTGCCGTACATGTACGGCACGGCAAACTTGTTACCTGGGTCGTTGGCCTCGATCAGCTTCATCAGGGCCGGGTCCAGGTGTTGCCAGTTCGGCAGCCTGCTGCGATCGAGCGACTGGAACACGCCGGCCTCGATCTGCTTGGCCAGAAACACGTTGGATGGCACCACCACATCGTAACCAGAGTTGCCGGTCAGCAACTTGGCTTCCAGCGCTTCATTGGTATCGAAGATGTCATACACCAGCTTCACACCGCTGTCCTTTTGGAAGTCAGTCAGCGTCTGCGGGGTGATGTAATCGAACCAGTTGTACACGCGCAGCGTGCGCTGTTCGGCCTGGGCGTGCAGGGTACCTGCGCACAGTACTGCAGCAACGAGAGGGGCGAGTAGCTGTTTGAGGGTGGCCATTATCGAGCTCCGGGTTGTGCGCGTTGGAAGCCTTCGAGCACGTTGACGGCGTTGATGCCGATTTCTTCCACGGCATAGCCACCTTCCATCACGAACAGGGTGGGCTTGCCGAGCTGCGCGATGCGCTTGCCCATCTCCAGGTAATCAGGACTGTCGAGCTTGAACTGGGAGATCGGATCGTCCTTGAATGTGTCCACCCCCAGCGATACCACCACTACCTCCGGCTCATACGCGGCGATGCGTTCGCAAGCGTCTTCCAGAGCTGCTCGCCAGGTCGACCAGTCACTGCCTGCCGGTAGCGGATAATTCACGTTGCAGCCCTCGCCGGCACCGGCTCCGGTTTCGTCGGCATAGCCCAGGAAGAAGGGGAACTCATCCTGAGGATCACCATGAATGGAGGCGAAGAAAACATCGGCGCGGCTATAGAAAATGTCCTGGGTACCATTGCCGTGGTGGTAGTCCACGTCGAGGATGGCCACCTTTGCTCGCCCTTGGTCGAGGAAGGCCTGGGCAGCGATGGCTGCATTGTTCAGGTAGCAGTAGCCCCCCATGACGTCGCCTGCCGCGTGGTGCCCCGGTGGACGACACAATGCGAACGCGGCGTGGGCACCCTGCTCGATGGCCGCTTGCGCCGTGAGCGCGACCTGGGCTGCGCTGTAGGCGGCCTGCCAGGTGCCTGCCGTGATGGGCGCCCCTGCATCGAAACTGTAGTAACCCAGCTCACCGTGCAACCCGGTGGGCTTGACCGCCCGCAACGTGCGAGCAGGCCAGGTATAGGGAAGCAGATCGCCCTCCTGGCCCATGGCTGCCCAGCGCGCCCAGGCACCTTCGAAGAAGTCGAGGTAGTCGGCACTGTGTACGCGCAGCAACGGCGCACGGCCAAAATCGTCAGGGCCTCTGACCTCACCCAGCTCGCGTTTGCGTACCTGGGCCAGGACGTGATCGGCACGCGAGGGCATTTCGAAGCAAGGCATGAGCTTGCCGTCGATCAGCTCGCAGCGGCCATGGTGCAGACGGTGATCATCGGAATAGATCGTCAGCATTGTTGTTCTCCGGTGGGTACTGGCGTGCATCCATTGTCACGAACGGGGCCGCTTAGCGAGAACGTCCGAATCGGCCAAAAGAGGATAGATATGGCCAACGTCGACCACCTTCATCTTCGCGGCAGTTTCCCTGGGCTTAGCAGCAGGGTCAGCCACGAAACCGAGTCGGCGCCACGCCACTCCAGCGCACAAAGGCATGACGGAAACTGGCCGTCTCGCTGTACCCAAGCGTTTCGGCAATGCGGTGGATCGGCATGTGCCCGTCGGCGAGCAGTTCCTTGGCCCGTTCGAACTTCAACTCATCGAGCAATTGCTGATAGCTGCTGCCCAGCGCCTGCAAATGACGGCGAAGCGTACGGGACGAGCAGTTCATCTGCCGTGCCAGGCCCTCCAGGCCCGGCGCCGCTTCCAGTTGATTGACAAGCAGTTGGCGGACGCGCCCCAGCCATGCCTGCCGGCCGGTGAACTCGAGGTTCAGGCGTCGGCATCGCTCTTTCATGGCCTTGTGGGTGATCGGGTCGGCCAGGGGAAGTGGCGCGTCTAGCCAGTGCCGCTCGAAGGCAAAGGCATTGTCATGGGAGGCGAAGGTGGTCGGGCACTGGAACATGCGCCTGTAGCACGCGTGGTAATCCGGGCGCAGGTGCTCGAAGCGAGCCCCGAGCAGCGGCAGATCGAGGCCTAGCAAGTCGTCGCAGATGACCTTCAACGACACCATGCAGAATTCGGCGTTGAAAGCGCTGAGCGCAGGGCTGTCCCGATAATCGCTGGCGCTGAGCCAGACACTGTGGCCGTCGTCGACCAGACGCAAGGTAAAAACTGTTCCCAGCAGTGCCGGATACTCCAATGCCAGGCTCAGGGCGTCACCCAAAGTGGCACTGGACAGCAGCGCGTACCCCAGCATGCCGTAGGAAGACACGCGCATGCGCTGGCCCAACTCCAGGCCAATATCCTCCCGACGTGCCACGGCATTGGCACAGACCTGCAGTTCCTGCTGGGTCGTGATGCGTGCATCGGCATGGCCAAGGTCCGCTGGGCCTATGCCGCTCCCGGCCAGCAGCTCCGAGGCTTCGCAGCCTTGAGCCTGGAAGACGTTGAGAATCAGCGAAACCGCGTTGAGGGTGGTCAGGTGGCTGTGCAGCATGCTGGGTGGTCCCGTAGGTCTGGGACGCATTACCGAGCAAGTTGTATGCCGAGTGCCGTCAATGCCTGCCAACCGGCACCGGGCGGGCAAAAAAAAGCCCGAAGCATGCGCCCGGGCTTAGGAAAGGTTGAGAGGTGTCTAGTCCCTCGACCTGGTGAGACGGTTACAACGTGCTGGTCAGGCCTTGAGCGGAACCAGACGCGGGGCAATCATGTTTTCCGGGCGCAGGATGTCGTCGAGCATCGCGTCGTCCAGCAGCTTCTCTTCGCGCACCAGTTCAAGCACGCCGCGGCCGGTTTCCAGGGCAACGCGAGCGATACGGGTGGCGTTTTCGTAGCCGATATAAGGGTTCAGGGCAGTGACCAGGCCAATCGAATGCTCGACCAGTTCACGGCAGCGCTGTTCGTTGGCGGTGATGCCGACGATGCAATGCTCGCGCAGCATGTCCATGGCGCGTTGCAGCAGGCGAATCGAGTCGAAGATCTTGTAGGCGATCAACGGCTCCATCACGTTCAACTGAAGCTGGCCACCTTCGGCCGCGACGGTCAGGGCCAGGTCGTTGCCCATGATGGCGAAGGCCACTTGGTTCACGGCTTCAGGAATCACCGGGTTTACCTTGCCTGGCATGATCGAGCTGCCTGGCTGACGAGCCGGCAGGTTGATCTCGTTGATGCCGGTACGCGGGCCGCTGGACAGCAGGCGCAGGTCGTTGCAGATCTTCGACAACTTGACCGCGGTGCGCTTGAGCATGCCGGAGAACAGTACGAAGGCGCCCATGTCGGAGGTGGCTTCGATCAGGTCGGCAGCCGGTACCAGTGGCTGGCCACTGATGGTTGCCAGACGCTGTACGGCCAGAGCTTGGTAGCCCGGGTCGGCGTTGATGCCGGTGCCAATCGCGGTGCCACCCAGGTTGATCTCGGTGAGCAGCTCAGGTGCCAGCGAGCGCAGACGGTTGAGGTCTTCGGTCATGGTGGTGGCAAAGGCGCGGAATTCCTGGCCCAGAGTCATCGGCACGGCGTCCTGCAGCTGGGTACGACCCATCTTTAGTACGTGGTCGAACTCTTTACCTTTGGCAGCAAAGGCCTGGATCAGGCTGTCGAGGCTGGCCAGCAGGGCGTCGTGGCCCAGCAGCAAGCCCAGGCGAATAGCGGTGGGGTAGGCGTCGTTGGTCGACTGCGCCATGTTCACATCGTTGTTGGGGTGCAGGTACTGGTATTCACCCTTCTGGTGACCCATGGCCTCCAACGCAACGTTGGCGATGACTTCGTTGGCGTTCATATTGGTGGAGGTACCGGCACCCCCTTGAATCATGTCGACCACGAACTGCTCGTGGTAGTCGCCCTTGATCAGACGGGCGCAGGCTGCACTGATGGCAGCGTGCTTTGCATCGCTCAGGTGGCCCAGCTCACGGTTGGCATCGGCAGCCGCCTGCTTGACCATGGCCAAGGCCACGACCAGCTTGGGGTAGTGCGATAGGGGGACGCCAGAGAGGTGGAAGTTGTTGGCAGCGCGCAGGGTCTGGATGCCGTAGTAGGCATCGGCAGGAACTTCAAGGGTGCCCAACAGATCTTTTTCGACGCGGAACGATGCAGCAGCGGACATGATAAATATCATCTCGAGTTTGACCCGGCACATGCCGGAATGGCGCCAATCCTAGGCCCTAAGGTGTTTTTGCGGCCAATGCTGTTGCACGCTAACCTATGCACAAACGGCATAATGATAGATGTGACGCCGATTGATTTTCGAGCGTGTTCCATTTTGGTGCACGGCAGGGGAGCGGCCCAATGAACCTTGAAAGCAAATGGCTGGAGGACTTTAGTGCCCTGGCCTCAACCCGCAGTTTTTCCCAGGCGGCGGAGCGGCGCTTCGTGACGCAGCCGGCCTTCAGCCGCCGGATTCGTAGCCTGGAGGCAGCCTTGGGGCTTACCCTGGTCAACCGTTCCCGCACCCCTATCGAGCTGACAGAGGCGGGCCAGCTGTTTTTGGTAACAGCCCGTACGGTTGTCGACCAACTGAGCGAAATTCTTCGCCATTTGCATCATCTCGAGGGTGGCCAGGGCGAAGTGATTCAAGTGGCGGCCGCGCACTCGCTCGCGTCGGGCTTCTTCCCGCGCTGGGTGGCCCAGCTGCGCAACGATGGGCTGAACATCGCCACCCGGCTTGTTGCCACCAACGTCGGCGATGCAGTGCATGCCTTGAGGGAAGGCGGCTGCGACCTGATGCTAGCGTTCTACGACCCTGATGCAGCCTTGCAGATGGACGCCGAAATCTTTCCCTCGCTGCACATGGGCACCACCGAGATGTTGCCCGTTTGTGCCGTGGATGCCGCAGGCAAACCGTTGTTCACCCTAGAGGGTGAAACCAGCGTGCCATTGTTGGCCTACAGCGCCGGCGCCTTCCTTGGCCGTTCGGTGAACCTGCTGCTGCGCCAGCGCAATCTGCGCTACACCACCGTCTATGAAACCGCCATGGCTGACAGCCTCAAGAGCATGGCCCTGGAGGGGATGGGGGTGGCATGGGTACCGCGACTGTCCATGCGCGGTGAACTGGAGCGTGGGGAACTTGCGATCTGCGGTGGCAGCCAGTGGCACGTGCCGCTGGAAATTCGCCTGTATCGCTGCGCCTTGGTCCGCAAGGCCAACGTGCGCTTGCTGTGGCGCAAACTGGAGTCGACCAGCGTCCAAGGCGAGGCATCATTTTGAATTGTATTTCAGATAATCCGCGATGGTTGCGCGGTTCTTGTCGCTGTAGCGATAGCAGTTCGAGCGAGCGGTTACCCGTGGGTGAGTGTAGGTTTCGCATACCCAGCCGTTGAACTTAAGTTCGGCATCTTCGTGGGTAGCGCCCAGCATGTGGCCGATTTCATGGGCGGGAGCGCCATACGCGGCGATTGATGAGATAGCCGTGTTCTGCTTCGTGTAGGCAAGTCCAGCGTTGTAGTTCCAACCGCTTCGATCGTAACTGTCGCGGGTTAGCAGCAGGTGTTTGTCCACGAATGAAAAAGGGCTATGCCGCGTTTTTTCATGGATGCCGTCGGTAAACACTTCCAGTATTTGCGACGACGGCATGCCTGCATACGCAATATCGGTGATAAGAGGTACGTTTCGCTGAAAGATCACTTCAATGGGGTGATCGGTAAAACGGCGCATTTCCTTAAGCCAATGCTCAAAGTAGTCGTTGTGCAGTTGAGCGTCCTGCATGTCGGCCAAGTCGTCATGAATATAGACGTTGACGGTCAGTGAACGGGCTGCCGAAGCGTTCAATGCCTGCACACTGAACAGAAGGGCAAGCGAGATCGTTGAGAGGCGTGGAATAGTCATGTGCACCTGCCTGGGTCATTGATTGAAGGCCCTAGCATTCAGCGTGCAGCGCCCAGGCAGCAGCGGGAAAAACTTGTCCCGCGAGACAGCTTGCCCTTTGATCCGGCATGTGCTTATGGGGGTGGGCGCTCCCTTCATGAATACGCTACAATCCTGCGCCTTCGGCCGACCTGGTCGATTCATAATCCGTATGACAAGCCACGCCGGTCCACCTGCGTGGCTTGTTGCTTTTAGCGCGCCAGAAGGCGCTTGCAGGAGAGGCTCGACGATGAGTGCACTGGTTGGCGTGATCATGGGCTCCAAGTCCGATTGGTCCACCCTTAGCCACACCGCCGATATGCTGGAAAGACTCGGCATTCCCTACGAGGTGAAGGTGGTTTCCGCCCACCGTACGCCGGATCTGCTGTTCCAGTACGCCGAAGAAGCTGACGGCCGGGGCATCGAGGTGATCATCGCCGGTGCCGGTGGTGCGGCCCACTTGCCTGGCATGTGCGCGGCCAAGACCCACCTGCCGGTGCTGGGCGTGCCCGTGCAGTCGTCGATGCTTTCAGGTGTTGATTCGCTGCTGTCGATCGTGCAGATGCCGGCCGGCGTGCCGGTTGCCACGCTGGCCATCGGCCGCGCGGGCGCGATCAATGCCGCGCTGTTGTCGGCCAGCATCCTCGGCGCCAAGCACCCTCAGTACCACGCGGCGTTGAAGCAGTTCCGCACGGAACAGACCGACACCGTGCTGGATAACCCAGATCCGCGTCAGGCTTGAGGTTCAACCCATGAAAATCGGTGTAATCGGAGGCGGCCAGCTGGGTCGCATGCTAGCACTGGCGGGTACTCCGCTGGGCATGAACTTCGCCTTCCTCGACCCGGCGCCTGATGCCTGTGCCGCCTCTCTGGGCGAGCACCTGCGCGCAGGCTATAGCGACCAGGAGCAGCTGCGCCAGCTGGCCGACCAGGTTGACCTGGTTACCTTCGAGTTCGAGAGCGTTCCGGCCGAGACCGTGGCTTTTCTTTCGCAGTTCGTGCCGGTGTACCCAAGTGCCGAGGCCCTGCGCATCGCCCGCGACCGTTTGTTCGAGAAAAGCATGTTCCGTGACCTGGGGATCCCCACCCCTGCGTTCGCCGACATCCTGTCGCAGGCAGACCTAGACGCCGCAGTGGCGAGCATCGGTCTGCCAGCGGTGCTCAAGACCCGGACGTTGGGCTACGACGGCAAGGGCCAGAAAGTCCTGCGCACCGCGCAGGACGTGGTAGGCACCTTTGCCGAACTGGGCAACGTGCCGTGCCTGCTCGAAGGCTTCGTACCCTTTACCGGTGAAGTATCGCTGGTCGCTGTCCGGGCCCGCGATGGCGAAACACGGTTCTACCCGCTGGTGCACAACACGCACAATAGCGGCATCCTGCACCTGTCGGTCGCCAGTCAGGCGCACCCGCTGCAAGCGCTGGCTGAAGACTACGTCGGTCGCGTGTTGCAACAACTCGATTATGTCGGGGTCATGGCGTTCGAATTCTTCGAGGTCGACGGCGGGCTCAAGGCCAATGAAATTGCACCGCGCGTGCACAACTCCGGGCACTGGACCATCGAAGGCGCCGAGTGCAGCCAGTTCGAAAACCACGTGCGTGCCATCGCCGGTTTGCCATTGGGTTCCACGGCCAAGGTCGGCGAGAGCGCCATGCTCAACTTCATCGGTGAAGTTCCCCCAGTGGAGCAGGTCGTGGCCATCGACGACTGCCACCTGCACCACTATGGCAAGGCGTTCAAGGCCGGGCGCAAGGTCGGACATGCCACATTGCGGTGCCAGGACATGACCACGCTCGAGCACAAGATTGCGCAAGTGCAGGCGCTGATCGGCAACTGATCGAGCGTCAATTCGAACTTCTGCATCCGGCGGGCCCTCTGAAGTGGCAACACGCCAAAGCGCAGCCTAGGCTTTGGCGTGTTCCATCTTTACTGCAAGGGGATTGCCATGGGTATCATCGGAACCATTTTCATCGGCCTCATCGTCGGCTTGCTGGCTCGTTTCATCAAACCGGGCGACGACAGCATGGGCTGGATCATGACCATCCTGCTCGGTATCGCTGGCTCGCTGTTGGCCACCTATGGCGGTCAGGCGCTTGGTATCTATCAGGCAGGTCAGGCAGCCGGCTTCTTTGGTGCACTGGTAGGCGCCATCATCCTCCTGGTGATCTACGGATTCATCAAGAAACGCTGAATACTGGTTAGAATGCCGGCAATTCATCCCGAGTTGCCGAGCATTCCATGCGTGCCTTCTTCATTGCCCTCCTGTTGTCGGCCAGTTCCCTGGCCCATGCCGAACTGCCCGAGACCGACTGGCTGGAATTGATGCCCAAGTCGGACCAAAAGGCACTCGAGCAGATGCCTGAAATCGACCACAACTCCCCTGAAGCCATGGGTACCTTCACCGCCAAAGGCGGCTTGAAGCAGAGCAAGGGGTTGCCTGCGGTCATGTACTCGACCAAAACCGTGCCTGCCCTCAACGGCAAGGACATTCGCCTGGGCGGCTACCCTGTGCCGCTTGAAAGCGATGCAAAGGGCAACAGCACCCTGTTCTTTCTGGTGCCTTACCCTGGTGCGTGCATCCACGTCCCGCCACCACCACCTAACCAGCTGGTGTTGGTGCGCTACCCAAAAGGGCTGAAGATCGATGACATCTACACACCGGTGTGGGTCAGCGGCACGCTGAAGGTGGAAAAGGTCAGCAACGACCTGGCCGACGCGGCCTATGCCTTGGACGCCGCGAAGGTGCGGGTAGTGGTGGACGCCGATCTTTGAGGCGTGTGTGGGACTAGGCCTTTGAGATCACTTCACAATCGATCCTGACCCCCAGCGAGCTGCTGGCCCCGGGCTGCAACTGCACCACGTCATCCCATACGTTCGCCGTCTCGATGCACAGCATGCGCTGCCAGCCGTCATCGGCCATGTCCGGTAATTCCTTGGCCCGTGCGGTCCAGGGGTTCCAGATCACCGCTGAACGGGATCGGCTGCTGGTCAGGATGATCCGCCTGCCCCAGGACGGGTCGACGATGCTCAACGTTTGCGGCGTATTCAGATAGATCCGGTCCGTCTCGCCGCTAAACACCAGCGCGCCCTCCTGATGGCGCTGTTGCCAGTCGGACAGGGTTTCGATGTAAGACAAACCTTCGACACCGTGGACCTCGGCCTGGCGCACATCACTGACTGCAAAGTAACTGTGCAAGGCCTGGCTGAGGGTGACCGGGCTATGGCCAAGGTTGCGGCTGGTCAGTTGCAGCGTCAACGCCGCGTCCAGCACGACCACCAGCTTGAGCTCCACAGTGTGCGGCCACCCGGGCAACCCACCTTGCGCTTCGGCCATTTCGAACTCGATCCGCAGGCTTTCGCCCACTTCCTCAACGCCCAGCAATTGCCAGTCACGCGTCCGGACAAGCCCATGGGCTGGCGCGTGTTCAGCGTGGTACATGGACTGCACGGTTTCGGGGTTGCGCTGCAGGTTGCCGAACCAGGGCCAGCACACAGGCGCCCCTGCCCGAACCGACTTCCCCTGGCGGAAAATGGCCTCGTCGCTCAACCAGAGCAATGGCGGCTCGCCAGTGCGCTGATAGCTGAGGACCTGCGCACCCTGGCGGGCGATCAGTAGTTCGGCGAAGCTGCTGCGGATACGCCAGCAGTGAAGCTCGCCATGTTGCTCGGTCGATACCTGGAAGGTGGCCATTGCGTCATCTCATTAGTTGCCAGTGGGCCTTGGACCCGGTCGCAGGCAATGAGTTTACCGCCGGCAGGCCTCAGCGACGAGGGACGGAACGGGTACGGCCGCTGCCATCGATGGCGACGAAGACGAAGACGGCTTCGGTCACCTTGCGCCATTCGCTGGACAGTGGATCGTCGCTCCATACTTCGACCATCATCTGGATGGAGCTGCGTCCGATCTCCAGCGTCTGCGTATAGAAAGACAACTGTGCGCCCACGGCCACCGGTACCAGAAACGCCATGCGATCTATCGCCACGGTGGCAACGCGGCCACCGGCAACACGGCTGGCCATGGCGGTACCTGCCAGGTCCATCTGGGCGACCAGCCAGCCGCCGAAGATATCGCCAAAGCCGTTTGTTTCCCGTGGCAGTGCGGTGATCTGCAGAGCAAGGTCGCCCTGCGGAATTGGATCTTCTTGTTCGAGCTCAATCATGCGGTGGGGGCCTCTGACCCGTGACGCTTTTCTTGGATGCGGCGCTTAGGCCGGTAAACGATTCAGCTGACAACATACTACGCCGATTCGTATGACGGGACGGCCGTGGGAAATGCTTCGAAACCGTCTGAGTATAGTGACCGGTGTTTTCGCACAATATCCCACGCTAGCAGGACACATTTCGTACGAAACGCCAGTATATAGAGCATCTACGCGAGCGACGACCATGCGTTCTTGCAGGTCGGTAAGGATTGCGTGTCGCTTTCAGCCGTGTCCGGCAATTTGCTATCTTCGCCTTCGCCTTGAACAAGCCGCATCCCGTGTGGCCTTGCCCTATAAAGAGAATAACCGTGATGACTTCCGCGCCGAGCAGTATCGAGCAGGCCCCGCGGCCGCTGACCCGCAGTGACTACAAGACCCTTTCACTATCTGCACTGGGCGGTGCGCTGGAGTTCTACGACTTCATCATTTTTGTGTTCTTCGCCACCGTGGTTGGCAAGCTGTTCTTTCCGGCCGACATGCCCGAGTGGCTGCGGTTGATGCAGACGTTCGGCATTTTCGCCGCAGGCTATCTGGCACGGCCCCTGGGCGGCATCATCATGGCGCATTTTGGCGACCTGCTGGGCCGCAAGAAGATGTTCACCCTGAGCATCTTCATGATGGCCCTGCCCACCTTGATCATGGGCCTGTTGCCGACCTACGCGCAGATTGGCCTGTGGGCGCCGATCCTGTTGCTGTTGATGCGGGTGATCCAGGGGGCGGCCATCGGCGGGGAAGTGCCAGGCGCCTGGGTATTCGTCTCGGAGCATGTGCCGGCGCGCAATACCGGTTATGCCTGCGGCACGCTCACTGCCGGTTTGACTGCCGGTATTTTGCTGGGCTCGCTGGTCGCGACCTTGATCAACAGCGTCTACAGCGCTGAAGAAGTGGCCAGCTATGCCTGGCGAATCCCGTTCCTGCTGGGCGGCGTGTTCGGTCTGTTTTCGGTTTACCTGCGCCGTTGGCTGCATGAAACCCCGGTATTCGCAGAAATGCAGCAACGCAAGGCCCTGGCCGAAGGGCTGCCGCTTCGGGCCGTGCTGCGCGATCATCGCGGGCCCATCGTGCTGTCCATGTTGCTGACCTGGGTGTTGTCGGCAGGCATCGTGGTGGTGATCCTCATGACACCAGCCTTGCTGCAGAGCATCTATCACATCAGTCCTACCGACTCGCTCAAGGCCAACAGCCTGGCGATCGTGCTGTTGAGCCTGGGTTGCATTGGCGCCGGTAGCCTGGCCGATCGCTTCGGTGCAGGCCGTGTGTTCGTCATCGGTAGCCTGATGTTGCTGGTCAGTTCCTGGGCGTTCTACCACAGCTTGCCAACGCGGCCGGAGCTGTTGTTCCCGTTGTATGCGGTGACCGGCTTGTGCGTGGGTGTGATCGGCGCAGTGCCCTATGTGATGGTAAAGGCATTCCCGGCTGCGGTGCGCTTCAGCGGCTTGTCGTTTTCCTACAACGTCGCCTATGCCATCTTCGGCGGCCTGACGCCGATGGCGGTAACCGGGCTTCTGAAAGTCAGCCCCATGGCGCCTGCTTACTATGTGGCTGTACTGTGCGTGGTCGGCTTTTCGGTAGGTCTGTACTTGCTCGCCAAAAAGCGTTGAATCGCCTTGCCCACTGACACTTGCTCCCTGCAGGCAGCGCTTCGACACGATGATGGCATTTCATCCAATTGTCACAATCAAGTCATATCGTGTTCATGCGCGCTGCAGATACTGGCCCCCGTTCCCTCTCAGCACCCCCATTCCAGCTAGGAGCAAGGTATGAAATTGAAGCGTTTGATGGCGGCCCTTACCTTTGCCGCCGCTGGCGTTGCAACCGCCAACGCAGTGGCCGCTGTCGATCCTGCTATCCCGACCTACACCAAGACCACGGGTGTTTCGGGCAACCTCTCCAGCGTCGGCTCCGATACCCTCGCGAACCTGATGACCCTGTGGGCCGAGGCTTACAAAAAGGAATACCCGAACGTCAACATCCAGATTCAGGCAGCGGGCTCTTCCACGGCGCCACCGGCGCTGACCGAAGGCACCGCCAACCTCGGCCCCATGAGCCGCAAGATGAAGGACGTCGAATTGCAGGCGTTCGAGCAGAAGTACGGCTATAAACCGACCGCCATCCCGGTTGCGGTCGACGCCCTGGCGGTGTTCGTGCACAAGGACAACCCGATCAAGGGCCTGACCATGGCCCAGGTCGATGCCATCTTCTCCTCGACTCGTTTGTGTGGTGGCAAGGCCGAGATCAAGACTTGGGGCGATGCCGGAGTAACCGGCGACCTCGCCAACAAGCCGATCCAGCTGTTCGGCCGCAACTCGGTGTCCGGCACTTATGGGTACTTCAAGGAAGAAGCCCTGTGCAAAGGGGACTTCAAGCCCAACGTCAATGAGCAACCCGGTTCCGCCTCCGTGGTGCAGTCCATCAGCTCGTCGCTCAATGGCATTGGCTACTCGGGCATCGGCTACAAGACGGCCAGCGTCAGGACCGTGCCGCTGGCCAAGAAAGACGGCGGCGAGTTCGTCGAGGACAACGAGACCAACGCCCTGAACGGCAGCTACCCGCTTTCGCGCTTCCTGTACGTTTACGTCAACAAGGCACCGAACAAGCCGCTGGCCCCGCTGGAGGCCGAATTCGTGAAGCTGGTACTGTCGCAGGCCGGCCAGCAGGTGGTCGTCAAGGATGGCTACATCCCGCTGCCTGCCAAAGTCGTCGACAAGACCCTGGCCGACCTGGGCCTGTCCCACGCCGGCAACGTCGCCAAGCAGTAATCGAACCCTGCAGGGGCAAGCCGTTGAGCTAGCCTCTTCAGCACTCCCAGCCCGGGGCCAGCCTTACTGTGCTTCGGGCTTTCGTGCGTCACTGCATTGTCATGTTTTTGTCATACGGGACCGCTAGGGTGTGCCCCATGAATGATCTGGCCAACTCCACAATGACCCAAGATTCCCAGCCTGCACGCATCGATTTCAATACCCCGCAGTTGCAGCGCAAGCGCCGCCTGCGTGCGCTCAAGGACCGCCTGACGCGCTGGTACGTGCTGGTAGGCGGGCTGGCAGTGCTGGCTGCGATCACCTTGATCTTCTTTTACCTGGCGTACGTGGTACTGCCGTTGTTCCAGGGCGCCGAGCTGACCAGCAGGCAGGCATTGCAGCCTGCCTGGCTCAAAGAGGAGGCGGGCAAGCCGTTGATGATCGCCCTCGAGGAGCAGAACCTGGTTGGCATGCGGGTTTCGGACAAGGGCCAGGTGCTGTTCTTCGATACCAAGACCGGCGCAGCGCTCGAACGCGTCGACTTGCCCATCCCTGCCGGCGTACAGGTGTCTTCGATCGGTACCGATCAGCCAGGCAGCCCGATGGTGATGCTGGGGTTGTCCAATGGCCAGGCGTTGGTGTTCACCCATACCTACAAGATCACCTACCCCGGCAACAAGAAAACCATTACGCCGGCCATCGACTACCCCTATGGCGAACAGCCTTTCGTGCTGGATGAGCAGGCGCGGGCGCTGGAGCACGTCAGCGCCAGTGTCAATGGCGACACGTTGTTGCTGGCAGGCTCTACGGGCGCGCACCTGCAGGTCCTCGCGTTGACGCGCAGCGAAAACATGCTGACCGCCGAAGTCACCACCGAGCAGACCCGTATCGAGTTGCCGCAAATGACCGAAACGGTGAAGAACATCTTCATCGATCCGCGCCAGCAGTGGCTGTACGTGATCAACGGTCGCGCCACTGCCGACGTGTTCAGCCTGCGCGACAAGAGCCTCAACGGGCGCTATTCCCTGGCGCAGAGCGCCGATACCGAAGTGACGGCCACTGCCCAGCTGGTAGGCGGCATTTCACTGATCATCGGTGACTCGCACGGTGGGCTGGCCCAGTGGTTCATGGCCCGTGACCCGGACGGGGAGTCTCGTTTCAAGCAGATTCGTACCTTCCAGTTGGGCACGTCGCCCACCGTGCAGATCGACGCCGAGGAGCGTCGCAAGGGCTTCATCGCCCTGGACGCAGAAGGCAAGCTGGGTGTTTTCCACAGCACGGCGCACCGTACCCTCCTGGTCGAGTCCGTGGCCCAGGGCCCGGGTATCCTTGCCCTGTCACCGCGCGCCAACCGCATCATGATCGAAGAGCCCGGCAGGTTGTTGCCATTGAAGCTGCACAACCCCCATCCGGAAGTGTCCTTCAGCGCGCTGTGGGGCAAGGTGTGGTACGAGAATTATGACGCGCCCAAGTACGTGTGGCAGTCGACCGCGTCCAATACCGATTTCGAGCCCAAGCTGAGCCTTTCGCCCCTCACGTTCGGTACCCTCAAGGCGGCCTTCTACGCCATGATCCTGGCCGCGCCGCTGGCCATTGCCGCCGCGATCTATACGGCCTACTTCATGGCCCCTGGCATGCGCCGCAAGGTCAAGCCAGTAATCGAACTGATGGAGGCGATGCCCACGGTCATTCTGGGGTTCTTCGCGGGGCTGTTCCTGGCGCCGTACCTGGAAGGCCATCTGCCAGGGGTCTTCAGCCTTTTCCTGCTCATGCCGGTCGGCATCCTGCTGGCAGGGTTCACCTGGAGCCGGCTGCCTGAATCCATTCGTCTGCGGGTACCGGATGGCTGGGAGGCGGCGATCCTGATCCCGGTCATTCTGCTCACCGGCTGGCTTGCCCTTGGCATGAGCCCACACCTTGAAAGCTGGTTCTTTGGCGGCGACATGCGCCTGTGGATCACCAATGACCTGGGTATCACCTATGACCAGCGCAATGCACTGGTGGTCGGGATCGCGATGGGCTTTGCCGTCATTCCCAACATCTACTCGATAGCCGAGGACGCCGTCTTCAGCGTGCCGCGCAGCCTGACGCTGGGTTCCCTGGCGCTGGGGGCAACACCTTGGCAGACCCTCACCCGGGTGGTGATCCTGACCGCCAGCCCCGGCATCTTCTCGGCGCTGATGATCGGCATGGGCCGGGCCGTCGGTGAAACCATGATCGTGCTGATGGCCACCGGCAACACACCGGTGATGGAGATGAACCTGTTCGAAGGCATGCGCACGCTGGCTGCCAACGTGGCGGTGGAAATGCCGGAATCCGAAGTTGGGGGCAGCCACTACCGGGTGCTGTTCCTCGCCGCGTTGGTGCTGCTGATGTTCACCTTCGTCATGAACACCTTGGCCGAGCTGATTCGCCAGCGTCTGCGCAAGAAATACTCGTCGCTTTGATAGAAAGGTAGCGATCCGTGAAAAAGGATTCCCTCAAAGGCTGGTTCAAGAGCGGTGCCCCCGGTGTCTGGATGAGCGGCGGCGCCGTGGCCATGGCGGTGATCATGACCGTTGGTCTACTGGCTGTGATCGCAGTACGCGGCCTGGGGCATTTCTGGCCGGCCGATTTGATTCAGGCCAGCTACGCCGTGCCGGGCCAGGCCCAGCAGACGGTCATCGGCGAAGTGGTACAGCAGGAAGAAGTGCCGCGTGCGCGCCTCAAGGGCGCCGGTTTGCCAGTGCCCGACCAGGGCCCGGAGTTCATGACACGCGAATTGATCAAGGTCGGAAACCGGGACCTCAATGGCAGCGACTTCACCTGGGTCGTGGGCGACTGGCTCGTCGATCAGCAGCGCCCCGAGCAGCTGATGGCCCTGGAACGGCGCGAGTGGGGCAACTTCTATGGCTACCTGGTGAGCGTCAAGGAACAAGGCCGGGTGGTGGCAGAAGGAGCAGCGGCCTGGGGTGAGCTGCAAGCGCGGCTGGCCCGGGCCAGCGAGCTCAACAAGACGCTGCAGGCGCTGGAGAAGAAAGACATCGGTGCCATCAACCATGGCCTGGAGCGGTTGCGCCTGCAGGCGCGCAAGCTCGAGCTCGAAGGCAAGCTGGACGCTGCGGCCCAGGCTGATATCGAGGCTGACCGTGCCGAGCTCAACAGCCGCTACACGGCCATCGAAGATCGCCTGTCCACGCTTCACCGGGATTTTGCCCGCGACACGCTGGTCGCGCGCGATGGCAATGGCCGTGAAGTCGAGATCAACCTCAGCAAGGTGGTCCATGCCTTCCAGCCCAACGGCATGTCGACCCTGGCCAAGCTGGGGGCTTACTTTGCCAAGGTGTGGGAGTTTCTCAGCGACGACCCGCGTGAGGCCAACACAGAGGGCGGTATATTCCCGGCTATCTTCGGCACTGTGATGATGACCCTGATCATGGCCGTGATCGTCACGCCCTTTGGCGTGCTGGCAGCGGTCTATTTGCGCGAGTATGCCCGGCAGGGGCCGGTGACGCGCCTGATTCGCATCGCGGTCAACAACCTTGCCGGTGTACCGGCCATCGTCTACGGCGTTTTCGGCTTGGGCTTCTTCGTGTACGTGCTGGGCGGCTCGATCGACCGCCTGTTCTTTGCCGAAGCCTTGCCGGCGCCCACCCTGGGCACGCCGGGCCTGTTGTGGGCGTCACTGACCCTGGCATTGTTGGCGGTGCCGGTAGTGATCGTGGCCACCGAGGAGGGGTTGGCGCGCATTCCGCGCACCCTGCGCGAAGGCTCGCTGGCATTGGGTGCCACCAAGGCCGAAACGCTGTGGAAGATTGTTCTGCCCATGGCCAGCCCGGCCATGATGACCGGCATGATCCTGGCCGTGGCCCGGGCTGCGGGTGAAGTCGCACCGCTGATGCTGGTGGGGGTGGTCAAGCTCGCGCCATCGCTGCCGGTGGATGGCAATTACCCCTACCTGCACCTGGATCAGAAGATCATGCACCTGGGCTTTCACATCTACGACGTAGGCTTCCAGAGCCCGAACGTGGAGGCGGCACGGCCACTGGTGTACGCCACTGCATTGCTGCTGGTGATGGTCATCGCGACACTGAACCTGTCGGCCGTGTGGATCCGTAACCACCTTCGTGAGAAATACAAGGCGCTCGACAGCTGAGCCAGGTGTCGAACGTTCAAGCGGCGTCGCCGACGCGAAGCGGCCGCTTCGTCCCAACGTGCCACTGGCGGCCATACGCCGGCAGCACCCAATGGAGTGAGACCATGCAGCAACAACCGCCTACCCACGGCATCGACATGTCCGCGCTGGGCCGCAGCAAACAGGGCCTGCGCCTGGCCGAGGAAACGGTCGCCATCGAAGTGCCTGGGCTGAGCCTGTTCTACGGCGACAAGCAGGCCCTGTTCGATGTCAGCATGAATATTCCCAAGCAGCGCGTGACGGCGTTCATTGGCCCCTCCGGGTGCGGCAAGTCCACCTTGCTGCGGACCTTCAACCGCATGAACGACCTGGTCGACGGCTGTCGTGTGCAAGGCGCCGTCAACCTGTACGGGCATGACATCTACCGCAAGGGCGAGGACGTGGCCGAGCTGCGCCGCCGCGTGGGCATGGTGTTCCAGAAACCCAACCCTTTCCCCAAGACCATCTACGAGAACGTGGTCTATGGCCTGCGGATTCAGGGCATCAACAAAAAACGTGTCCTGGACGAGGCCGTCGAGTGGGCCCTCAAGGGCGCGGCGCTGTGGGACGAGGTCAAGGACCGTCTGCACGAGTCGGCGCTGGGCCTGTCCGGTGGGCAGCAGCAGCGCCTGGTCATCGCCCGCACCATTGCGGTCGAGCCCGAGGTACTGTTGCTGGACGAGCCTTGCTCGGCGCTGGACCCGATTTCCACGCTCAAGGTCGAAGAGCTCATCTACGAATTGAAAACCAAGTTCACCATCGTCATCGTGACCCACAACATGCAGCAGGCGGCCCGCGTATCGGACTACACCGCCTTCATGTACATGGGCAAACTGGTGGAATTCGGTGACACCGATACCCTGTTCACCAACCCCGCCAAGAAGCAGACAGAAGACTACATCACTGGCCGGTACGGCTGAAGAAACACCGCGCACTGCTGCTCGCCGCGTGAAGGCACTCGGCGCAGCGCAGGGGCACGCCTCGAACGACTTGAAGCTCGCAGCCAGCAGCTTCGCGGAGCCACAGCATGATCAACAAAGAAAGCCTGACGCATCATATTTCCCAGCAGTTCAACGCCGAGCTCGAAGAGGTACGCAGCCACCTGCTGGCCATGGGCGGGCTGGTCGAGAAACAGGTCAACGATGCGGTCACTGCGCTGATCGAGGCCGATTCCGGCCTGGCTCAGCAGGTGCGCGAGGTCGACGAGCAGATCAACCAGATGGAGCGCAACATCGACGAGGAATGCCTGCGTATTCTGGCGCGTCGCCAGCCGGCAGCATCGGACCTGCGGCTGATCATCAGTATTTCCAAGTCGGTGATTGACCTCGAGCGTATCGGCGACGAGTCGACCAAGATCGCCCGGCGGGCCATCCAGCTCTGCGAGGAGGGTGAATCGCCGCGGGGCTATGTGGAGGTGCGGCACATCGGCGATCAGGTGCGCAACATGGTGCGCGATGCACTCGACGCCTTCGCCCGCTTCGATGCCGACCTGGCCTTGTCAGTGGCTCAATACGACAAGACTATCGACCGTGAGTACAAGACAGCCTTGCGTGAACTGGTGACCTACATGATGGAAGATCCCCGTTCGATCTCTCGTGTGCTAAGTGTGATTTGGGTCCTGCGTTCGCTGGAGCGGATCGGCGACCATGCACGCAACATCTCCGAACTGGTGATCTACCTGGTGCGCGGCACCGATGTACGCCACATGGGCCTCAAGCGCATGACAGCGGAGGTGCAGGGTCGCGCCAATGCCGAGGGTGAAATACCTAATGTTCCAGCCGAAGCGGGCGATAAATAAAGTTCTCTCCGAGCATCGACGCCCGGCTTGTGCCGGGCGTTTTCGTTAGTACGCCTGGAGGTGCCAGAGACCATCGACCGGCTGTAGACGACCCGGCGTGACACAGGTGGTGGCAAGTGGCCAGCAAATGGCAGTAGGCTAGTCGGGTTCAGAAGGAGTATCGATGAGTAAAGTGAATGTGCTGGTGGTGGATGACGCGCCATTTATCCGTGACCTGATCCGTAAGTGCCTGCGCAACGCGTTCCCGGGCATGACCGTGGATGACGCCGTAAACGGTCGCAAGGCCATGACCCTGTTGGGCAAAGAGGCGTTCGACCTGGTGCTGTGCGACTGGGAAATGCCAGAAATGTCGGGCTTGGAGCTGCTCACCTGGTGCCGTCAGCAACCTGAGCTCAAGGGCCTTCAGTTCATCATGGTGACCAGCCGTGGCGACAAGGAAAATGTCATCCAGGCGATTCAGGCCGGCGTGTCGGACTTCGTCGGCAAGCCGTTCACCAACGAGCAGTTGCTGACCAAGGTCAAGAAGGCCCTGGCCAAGATCGGCAAGCTCGACAGCTTGATGAGCCCAGGGCCTGCGCGGGCTAATGCCGCGTTCGCCAACGACTCGCTCAACGCCCTGACCGCTGGACGGCCAGAAGCCGTCAAGGTAGCTGCGCCAGCACCTGTGCCTGCCAAGGCGGCCGCCACCCCTGCCAAGTCCAGCGCAGCGACACCCGCACCCAGCGGTCGCGGCCAGGGCCAGCTGCGTTTGGCGAGCGGCATGCAAGCCTGCGTGATCAAGGCCTTGAGCTTGAAGGAAGCCCTGCTGGTCGTACGGCGCAGTGAGACACTGCCGCAAGTGCTCGAAGGCGCCGTGCTGAACCTGGAGCAGGGCGAGAACGCGGAAATCGCGCGTTTGAATGGTTACTTGCACGCGGTGGCGGCCTTCGAGCCCAAGCCTGACAGCGACTGGCTGCAATTGACGTTCAAGTTCGTCGATCAAGACGCCCAGAAGCTGGACTACCTGTCCCGCCTGATCGCCCGCGGCACTGCCCAGAAGCATTTCACGCCAGGGGCCTGACGGGCCGCCGCAACAGCGAGCTGGCCAGCAGCATCCGACCAACTGTCATGGTGACCAGGGTGTCTGCTGCTAGGCTTGGACAGGTCCTTCACTGTCAAAAAGCCACCATCATGCATTCACGCCTGCTGCTATGTGCGTTAACCCTGGTCAGCGCCTCTAGCCTGGGCGTGACGCTGCACCCAGTCACCGATGAAACGGGAAGGGTGTCCTATGCGCAGCGACCCGGCCCGGGCATCAAGCCCACGGTCGTGGATGAGTCCACCGTGGAGATCAACGAACACGATGTGCGTCTCAACGCGATCGTGTTCCAGGGCGGCGTGAGCTTCTCGGCCCGCAACGAACTGCCGGTCGCCGTGCAGGTGGAACTGCGCCTGGATAACCTGGTTAACGCGCAGGGTGGCGACGCGCCGCGGACCGTGCGGCGTCTGTTGCCGCCGCGTTCGACCCAAGTGCTCAGCATCGTCCGGGGCCAGCCAGGCAAGCTGCTCAACTACCGCTCCACACTGCTGCAGGCCATGGGCGACCCCGGCAAGCGCCCACAAGGTTATCGCTATGCGTTTCCATGGGTAGGTGGGCCGTTTCGTGTGAGCCAAGGGCCCAATGGCAGGTTCAGCCACTTCGGGCCCAAGGGGCGCTATGCAATGGATATCGCCATGCCCGAGGGCACCACTATCGTGGCGGCACGCGAAGGGGTAGTGGTGAGCACGCGCAGCGAGCAGAGCGGGCGAGGGGACAATCCCTCGGGCAACTTTGTCCGCATTCTGCACCCTGACGGCACCATGGGGGTGTACCTGCACTTGATGCGCGGGTCGATCGTGGTCGCGTCCGGGCAGCGTGTGCGCCAAGGGCAGGTGTTGGCCAAGTCGGGCAACACCGGCAACAGCACCGGGCCCCATCTGCACTTCGTGGTTCAGCGCAATGTGGGGCTGGCGCTTGAGTCGATTCCCTATCGGTTCGACCGGCCGATCAGTGGGTTGCCCGACTACACCGCAGGCAACCCCTGATCAGGGCTTGATCGGGGCAGGGCGTCGATGTGCTCAGTCCAGCTTGAGCACTTTGGCCAGCACGATCTTGGGGCCTTTCATTTTCTTGACGATGATGCGCAGCCCTTCGACCTCGAGCACCTCTTCTTCTTCGGGTACGCGCTTGAGCGTTTCGTAGACCAGGCCGGCCAGTGTCTCTGCCTCGATATGGTCCAGGTCCACGCCCAGCAAGCGCTCGACCTTGAACAGCGGAGTATCGCCGCGCACCAGCAGCTTTCCTGGCTGATAGGCCAGGATGCCGCGCTCGGTCTTGCGGTGTTCGTCCTGGATGTCGCCCACCAGCACTTCCAGCACATCTTCCATGGTCAGGTAACCGATGACCTTGCCATCGGCCTCCTCGACCAGCACGAAGTGCGCACCGCCCTTGCGGAACTGCTCGAGCAATTGGGACAGCGGCATGTGCCTGGAAACGCGCTCCAGTGGGCGAGCCAGGTCTTCCAGGTCAATGGTTTCAGGCAGGTGTTCGAGTTCGGCGAGTTCGAGTAGCAGGTCCTTGATGTGCAGCAGGCCCGTGAACTCCTCGCGCTCGGTGTCGTACACCGGGTAGCGGCTGAACTTGTGACGGCGGATCAGGGCCAGTATCTGCTTGAGCGGGGCATGGGCGTCGATGATGACCATGTCTTCGCGAGAGTTGGCCCAGTCCACCACTTCCAGCTCACCCATTTCCACCGCGGACGCCAGCACGCGCATGCCTTGATCGCTTGGGTCCTGGCCGCGGCTGGAGTGCAGGATCAGCTTGAGCTCCTCCCGGCTGTAGTGGTGCTCGTGGTGCGGGCCGGGTTCGCCTTGGCCGGCAATGCGCAGGATTGTGTTGGCGCTGGCATTGAGCAGGTAGATGGCCGGGTACATCAGCCAGTAGAACAGGTACAGCGGTACTGCGGTCCACAGCGACAACAGTTCCGGCTTGCGAATGGCCCACGATTTGGGCGCCAGCTCACCCACCACGATGTGCAGGTAGGAGATCACGAAGAAGGCGACGAAGAACGAGACGGCCTTGATCAGCTCAGGGGTATCGACGCCAAAGTAGGCCAGCAGCGGTTCGAGCAAGTGCGCGAAGGCCGGCTCGCCCACCCAGCCCAGCCCCAGCGAGGCCAAGGTGATGCCGAGCTGGCAGGCAGAGAGGTAGGCATCAAGCTGGTTGTGAACCTTGCGCAGGATGCTGCCGCGCCAGCCGTGCTGCTCGGCGATGGCGTCCACGCGGGTTGCGCGCAGCTTGACCATGGCGAACTCGGCGGCAACGAAGAAGCCGTTGAGCAGCACCAGAACCAAAGCAAAAATGATCATGCCGAAATCGGCGAACAGGGAGGTGAGGCTGATACCAGGGGAAGGGTCCATGATGGAGTTTTTACGGGATCCGTCTTGAAGATGAGAAAAGTGCCGGCTCCAGCCGGCGCAAGGGATCAAATGTAGCGGCTAGGGCCGCAAAAGCAAAGGGCGACCACTTGATCGATGCTGCAAAGTGGCCCGAACGGCCTCAAACCTTACCTGTGACCTGTTGCGCCACTGCAAAATGGCAGGTGAAGGTGCTGCCATGGCCTGGCACGCTGCTGATCTCCAGGCGCCCGCGGTGGCGCATCAGCACATGCTTGACGATTGCCAGCCCAAGGCCCGTGCCACCGGTATGAGATGCACGGCTCGAATCCACCCGATAGAACCGCTCCGTCAGCCGTGGCAGGTGCTTGGCATCGATGCCGGGCCCTGAGTCCTGCACCGACAGATGGGCGCCTTGGGCATCGGCCCACCAGCGAATGCGAATGCTGCCCTCGTCCTGGGTGTACTTGACGGCATTGAACACCAGGTTGGAGAACGCGCTGCGCAATTCCGACTCGCTGCCCTTGAGCCAGATGCCTGGCTCGGCCTCCAGGGTAATGCGCTGGTTGCGCGGCCCGGACAACGCTTGCGCGTCTTGCTTGATCGCACTGAGCAGGGTGTCCACGGCCACTGGCTGGTTGTCGGACGGGTAGTCGGTGGCCTCCAGCTTGGCCAGCAGCAGCAGGTCGTTGAGCAGCGTTTGCATGCGCGAGCCCTGTTGGCTCATCTGCTGCAACGCTCGGCGCCAGCGGGGGTTCACGTCCTCGACGTTATCCAGCAGGGTTTCCAGGTAGCCGGCAATCACGGTCAGCGGCGTTCGCAGTTCGTGGGACACGTTGGCCACGAAGTCCTTGCGCATCTGTTCGAGCTGGTGGATGCGGGTGACGTCCCGAACCAGCATCAGGTGTTCGTTGTTACCGTAGCGTGTGATGTGCAGTTGCACCCGCATGCGATCGTTGATGGGGGATGGAATCTCCAGTGGCTCGACATAGTTTTCGGTTTCGAAGTATTCCTTGAAGCGCGGGTGCCGCACCAGGTTGGTCACCTGCTGGCCGCCGTCCTGGGGTGTCTTGAAGCCCAGGAGCGTCTCGGCTGCGCGGTTCCACCACTCCAGGTTGCCGTGGCTGTCGAGCATGATCACGGCGTCGCGCAGCGCTGCGGTGGATTCCTGCACCCTGTCGATCACCGCTTGAAGCCTGCCACGCACACGCTGGTCGCGGCGTTGCAGATGGTAGATGCTGTCGAACACCTCGCCCCATAGGCCGTAGCCGTCAGGCGGTGCTTCGTCCGGTTGGTGATTGCGCAGCCAGGCATGCAGGCGCAGCAGTTGCTTGAGCGTCCAGCCCAGGTAGAGAGCCAGGCCAATGGCCAGGCTCCAGCCATAGTAGCCACTGACCAGGCCACCGATCAGGCAAAGGGTGATCAACAGCAGCAGGTGGCGAATCAAGGTCGCATGCCAGTTCTGGTTCAATTGGGGATCCTTCGAATCCAGCGATCAACAGCAAGCACGAACCTGCATGCAGAAGCGGATCGGTAGCGCGTTCACGTCCATTCAACGGCTTTGAGCCGAGTGCTGCGTTTCAGGTCAGACCTTGGTCGAAAAGCGGTAGCCTGTGCCGCGAACCGTTTGTACCAGGTTTTCATACGCCTCACCCAGCGCCTTGCGCAAGCGGCGAATGTGGACATCGACCGTGCGTTCCTCGACATAGACATTGCCCCCCCATACCTGGTCCAGCAACTGGCCGCGGGTATAGGCGCGTTCCTGATGGGTCATGAAGAATTGCAGCAGGCGGTACTCGGTGGGCCCCATCTCGGCCGGCTTGCCATCGATGGTGACGCGATGACTGATAGGGTCCAGCAGCAGCCCGCCCACTTCGATCGGCGTCTCGCCATCACTGGGGCCGGTACGTCGCAGCACGGCCTTGAGGCGGGCTACCAGCTCACGCGGCGAAAACGGCTTGGTGATGTAGTCGTCCGCCCCCACTTCCAGGCCTTGGATCTTGTTGTCTTCCTCGCCCTTGGCGGTGAGCATGATGATCGGAATGTCCCCGGTCAGCTCGTCGCGCTTGAGCCGCCGGGCCAGTTCGATGCCCGAGGTGCCGGGGAGCATCCAGTCCAGCAGAATCAGGTCCGGCTTACGGTCGACGATGATGGCATGGGCCTGTTGGGAGCTTTCTGCTTCCAGGCACTCATAACCTGCCATCTCCAGGGCCACGGCAATCATCTCGCGGATGGGCGCCTCGTCGTCGACGATCAGAATATTCCTGCCAGCCATGCTCAAAACCTCTCCTGGATTCGCTGTCTTGGCCCCGCATTAGATAACGGAATTATTGCAGCTGTGTGACAGGGTGTTGGCGGTTCTCGCGACATTCAATGACTGGGCCAGGCTTGACCGGGGCGGCGGTTGCACCTGTAACCGACGCTTTACCCCCTCGATACGGTGAATCCTCATGCGGTGTGCACCAGGTGGACCTTGCTGAGGTGGTGCCGCGCCTCAACCCACCGCTCAACGTAGCGCGTAATCCAGTACCACGCCCATGAACACCATCAGCCCGGCCCAGTGGTTGTGCAGGAACGCCTTGAAGCATGCGTCTCGATCCAGGCGGCGGGTGGACCAGAATTCCCAGGCGAAACAGCACGCGGCGCCCAGCAGGCCCAGGTAGAACCAGCCGCCGAGGGCGAAGCTGCTGCCGGCCAGCATCAGGCAGCCCAGCGAAAGGCCCTGCAAGCTCAGGATGATCACCCGGTCAGCCTCGCCGAACAGGATGGCCGTGGACTTCACACCGATCTTCAGGTCATCGTCGCGATCGACCATGGCGTAGTAGGTGTCGTAAGCCACCGTCCACAGCAGGTTGGCGATGTACAGCAGCCAGGCAGCGGCCGGCAGCTCGCCGCCAGCAGCGGTGAAGGCCATGGGGATACCCCACGAATAGGCGGCGCCCAGCACCACCTGTGGGTAGTAGGTGTAGCGCTTCATGAAGGGGTAGCAAAATGCGAGCGCGACGGCCGCGAACGAAAGCCAGACGGTTTGACTGTTGGTGCACAGCACCAGCAGGAAGCTCACGCTTACCAAAACGGCAAACAGCGTCAGCGCTTCGCGGGGGCGTACACGCCCGCTGGCCAAGGGTCGATCGGCGGTGCGCTTGACGTATCCATCCACCTTGCGGTCGGCAAAATCATTGATGCAGCACCCGGCCGCGCGCATGAGCACCACGCCCAACCCGAAGATCAGCACATTGGCCAACGAGGGTGAACCCTGACCTGCAATCCACACCGCCGACAGGGTTGGCCAGAGCAGCAGATAAATGCCGATGGGCCTGTCCATGCGACTTAGCTGGACAAAGTCCCAGGCGCGCGGATGAAGACGGTTCAGCGATTTGAGCAGTTGCAGGTACATCAGCGGGTATCCTCGCGTGCCACCTGCCACAACGCCGGCAGGAACACTTCGGCGACAAGCAGGTCGAGTTCATCTCGGGAGAAGCGTGAACGACGTCCCCACAAGCCTGGGCTTGCAACTTCAGCAGGGAGCCAGGCTTCGGGGTAGTGGCATACCTGCAGGGGATGGCGGGTGAACGCTCGATCGCAGAACAGCAGCTCGCCCAGCGAGCGACTGCCGAGCGATTCAAGGTCCAGGCCGCCACGTTCGAGCGCCGCACGGCTGGCTACGCTGCGGGCGAATACCCACGGCTGGCCATGCCCGCGCAGGAACACTTCCCTGACCCAACCCTGGGCACCGAGCGCGATGCCAAGGGCTTGGCATTCATCCTCGCGCAGCGACTGCCAGCCTTCGAACAGGGGCGTTACGCAGAAATCGTCGCCGGACAGTCGGGTCAGCCGACGTGTGAGCGAGCCCTCATCGAACAACCAGTCCAGCATGGAGGGGGCGAGGCTGGCCTGCACCTGTGGATACGCTAGCCACGCGACAGCGGCTGCGTGCGGGGTTGGGTACGACACGTCGGTCTGCTTGTTACAACCAAAGAGGCCGCGAGCTTAGCATGAATGCCCCGACTGCTTGCATACTGCCGGCAGGGCCGCTACAAAGCCTTTCGATTGCACCTTGGCCCGTGAAGAGGCCGCACGTCCAAACCCAAGCCGAGCCTGAACCGAGGAAACCCGTTCCGATGAAAAAGTGGCAATGTATTGTCTGCGGTCTGATCTATGACGAAGCCGATGGCTGGCCGGATGATGGAATCGCGCCCGGCACGCGTTGGGAAGACGTACCTGAAGACTGGCTCTGCCCAGACTGCGGGGTTGGTAAGAGCGACTTTGAAATGATCGCCATCGGTTGATCGAGGAAACCCCATGACGCCTCCTGTAGTCATCATTGGCACCGGGCTTGCGGGCTACAACCTCGCCCGGGAATTACGCAAGTTCGATGCACTCACCCCCGTGCTGATGATCACTGCCGATGATGGGCGGTCCTACTCCAAGCCCATGCTCTCGACCGGCTTCGCCAAGCAGAAGGACGCCGAGGGGCTGTGCATGGCCGAGCCCGGCGCCATGGCCGAGCAATTGAACGTCGAGGTGCGCACCCATACGCGCATAACGGGTATCGACCCAGGCCACAAGCGCCTATGGATTGGCGAGGAGGCAGTGCCCTATCGCGATCTCGTCCTGGCGCTGGGTGCACAGACCATCAGCGTGCCTGTGGAAGGTGACGCCAGCGACCTGATCTTCCCGATCAACGACCTTGAAGACTACGCGCGCCTGCGCGCCGCGGCTGACGGCAAGCAGCGGGTATTGATCCTGGGCGCCGGTCTTATCGGCTGTGAGTTTGCGAACGACATGCGTCTTGGTGGTTTCGAGGTTGATGTGGTCGCGCCCTGCGAGCAGATCATGCCCACCCTGTTGCACCCGGCAGCGGCCCAGGCGGTACAGAGCGGGCTACAGGGTATCGGCATTCGCTTTCATCTCGGGCCCGTGCTGACGCGCTTGCAGCGCCAGGGGCATGGCGTGCGTGCACAGCTGTCCGACGGCCAGGTCATCGCGTGCGACCTGGTCGTGTCGGCCGTAGGCCTGCGCCCACGAACGGACCTAGCTGCCGCAGCGGGCCTGCAGACTGGGCGGGGTATCTGTGTGGACCGATTCCTGCGTACCTCCCATGCCAATATCCACGCCTTGGGCGATTGTGCCGAGGTTGACGGCATCAACCTGCTCTACGTGATGCCGTTGATGAGTGGCGTTCGAGCGCTGGCGCAGACACTGACAGGCACCCCCACTGCCGTCAGCTATGGGCCAATGCCCATCACCGTCAAGACGCCTGCCTGTCCCGTGGTGGTGTCGCCACCGCCGAATGGGCAGATTGGTACGTGGCAGGCAGAGGGTGAGGGCAATGACGTCAAAGCGCTCTGCCACGCCGCCGATGGCCAGCTGATCGGGTACGCCCTTACCGGCAGTACCGTGATGGAAAGACTGATGCTCAACCGCCAGCTTCCACCCGTCATGGCGTAAATAGCGCACGAACTGTCGGGTATGCCTTTTTTGCTTGTGCATTCTGGCCGTACCGATACTGGCGCGGTACTCAAGCGCGTGCCATTCTCACACTCGTCTGCCGCGGCTTAGAGCCCGTGGCGCCTTGAACGCTGCCCTTGAGGCGGCACGGCATAACAACAAGAATTCCGTCAAAGAGGCTTCATCATCATGCGCAAACCAGAACTCGCCGCTGTCATCGCCGAGAAGACCGACCTGACCAAAGACCAGGCCAACGAGGTGCTGAACGCGATTCTCGAAAGCATTACCCAGGCTGTGAACAACGATACAGTGACGCTGGTGGGGTTCGGCACGTTCGAGAAGCGTCATCGTGGGGCGCGAACCGGTAAAAACCCGCAGACGGGTGAGCCCGTCAAGATCAAGGCAAGCAACACGGTAGCCTTCAAGCCAGGCAAGAACTTGCGCGACAGTATCAACGTGCCCGCCAAGCCTGCTAAAAAGACTAAATGACCTAGGCCTGTCAGCGGCATGACGATCAATCGGGCGCCCACAGCGCCCGTTGTCTTCGCATACGAAAAAGATTCTTCGATTCCCTGAAAAGCACATAAAGCGGATAAACTGGCGCTCACAGTCACTTCTTAGACGAGAAGCTCAAATGAAGTTCCGCTTACTTCTCTGGGTCCTGGGCCTGCTGATGGCCAGGGCAAGCCGAAACAATCCGGCTTTCCAGCAGCAGCTCAAGGGCAAGGATCTGGTGTTCCAGATGCAAACCCTCGACGGCAAGATCGCTCGGCACTTCATCGTCGCCAACGAACGCATCCGTAGCAAAGGGGGCGCGTTCGCGCAGCCTGCCTTCGCCATCGCCTTCAAGGATGCTGCCTATGGCTTCACTACCCTGCAGGCGCGCAACAAGCAGCTGGCATTCATGCAGGGCATCCAGGACAAGGCGATCCAGATCAAGGGCAACCCGGCCTTGGTGATGTGGTTCCAGGGCCTGATGAAGTACCTGAAACCTAAAAAGAAGCATTGACCGCGCAGGGGCCGAGCGACGGCCCCAGTCAATCAGTGTGGCGCAGCGAACTGGGACGCAAGCTCGCGCAGCAAGGTCTCAGCCTCGAGTACCTTGTTCACGACATCATTGGCCTTGTCGCGGGAAAGCCCAAGACGCTCAAGCAATGCATCGGGAATCTCCTCTTTCGGGCCCGAGCCGATACCCCGTGAGCGAAGCAATCGAGTCGCGAGGAAGACCAGGTTGGGAAAGGCTGCATAGTCGCCCTCGTAGTTGGGGTCATGCTGGAAGCGCAGCGCCGTGGACAACTCCTCGGGCATGTCCCACAGCTTCATCAGCCAGGCACCAATCTGCTCGCGGCTGATCCCTAGAAGGTGGCGCTCCACATAGGTGTGGCACAGATGGGGGTTGACCTCCAGATGCCGACAGATCAGCGAAAAATGCGGTGGAAACACATGTGCCAGCAGCAAGTACCCGAAATTGTGCAGAAGACCGGCAAGGTAGGTGAGGCCTGCCTCAGGTCGTTCGGCACGGGGCATTGCACGGGTAAGGCCCTCGATGACAGCAGCTGTGTAGATGGAGTGCTGCCAGTAAGGCGTCGCTTGCTGAGGCTGGTCCTTGGGTAGGCTGAGCGTCTTGCCCATGGCCAGGCCCAAAGCCAGGTTGATCACCAGATCGAAACCCAGCACCCTGACAATCGCATCTTCGACCGAACGTACCTTGCCGGGCGAGGCGTAATAGGGCGATGCCGCCCAGCTCACGACCTGCGCAGCCAGCGCCGGGTCGGTTTCCACCACCCCGGTGATATCGTCGATGCTGGCATTCGGGTCGACACGCAGCTTCATGATCTTCTGCGCGGTATCGGCCAGGGGCGGGATTTCGATGGTTTCTTCGAGCCGCTTTTGAATGCGTCGTGCAGTGAAGGCCTGAACTGCCTGGCTGATCTCGCGGGTGTCATCGTCCGGACGGTCCAGGTTCAGGGCAATGGCCTGCACCTCCTGCCCGAATGCGCTGGCGCTGGCTTTGCTCAGCAGGCGTTTGAACGGGTCACGGTCGATGGCCAGCAGCAGGTCTTCCTGGCCTGACTGAATGAACACGGTCGCGGGTTCGAGCAGGCTTTTTTCGTACTGGCAAGGTGAGCTGGTCAGCGCCGGTATGCCCGGGAGAACCTTGAGATGGTGTTTTTCCAGCATTTGGCGCAAGCGGGGCACCGGCACAGCGGTGAGTGTCCGGCCAGTCAGCTCGGTGAGCCGGCTCAGGTCCAGCAGTTGGCTTTGCGGCAGCAGCACCATCAGTGCGCCCACCTCGTCGTCCAGCAGCACCGCCTGTACACAGGCTTGAGCCGGCGGGGGGGGATGCGCCAACACTTCACGGTAGGCAACGCCTAGCTTGTCGAGCAGCAACCGGATAACCGACGGTGTTTGTGGGGTTGCGGTGTCCAAGGCAGCTTGAGTCATGGTCCGTGTCCACTGGTTCCTAAAAGCGAAGTATAACCAGCCTCGCCGGGAGGCTGGATCCATTGACCACTTGGGTCAGACTTGGCCGTACTGTTGCCCGTGACGCAGCCAGCGTTCAAGCAAGGGGCTGACATGTTCCGGCCAGCGGGCCACCAATGCCTGGGCTGCATCACGAACGGCCGGGAGCAGATCGGCATCGCGCATCAGGTCAGCGACCTTGAACTGCAGCAGACCCGTCTGGCGCGTGCCGAGCATCTCGCCCGGGCCGCGCAGCTCCAGGTCCTTTTCCGCGATGATGAAGCCATCGTTGGTTTCGCGCATGATGCCCAGGCGCTCGCGGCCCACCTGTGACAAGGGCGGGTGATACAGCAGAACGCAGTGGCTGGCAGCGCTGCCACGGCCCACCCGCCCACGCAACTGGTGCAGCTGGGCCAACCCCAGGCGCTCCGGGTTTTCGATGATCATCAGGCTGGCGTTGGGCACATCGACGCCAACTTCGATCACGGTCGTGGCAACCAGCAGCTGCAGATCACCGGCTTTGAATTGCGCCATGATCTCGGCTTTTTCTGCCGGTTTCATACGCCCGTGAATCAGCCCGACCCGCAATTCGCCCAGGGCGCTGCCAAGTTCCTCGTAGGTGCTCTCGGCGGCCTGGCAGGTCAGCTCTTCAGACTCCTCGATAAGGGTACAGACCCAGTAGGCCTGACGCCCTTCAGCACAGGCGGCGCGTACCCGCTCGACCACTTCGAAGCGACGGCTGTCGGCCACCAGCACCGTGTTGACCGGTGTACGCCCGGGAGGCAATTCGTCCAGCACGGAAGTATCCAGGTCAGCATAGGCGCTCATGGCCAACGTACGCGGAATGGGCGTCGCCGTCATGATCAGCTGATGAGGACACAACTCGCCATTCACACCCTTTTTGCGCAACGCCAGACGCTGCTGGACGCCAAAACGGTGCTGCTCGTCGATGATGGCCAGGGCGAGGTGCTTGAACTTGACCTCTTCCTGGAACAGGGCGTGGGTACCCACCACCATTGGCGCACCGGCGGCGATCTGCTCCAGTGCACTGACCCGGGCCTTGCCCTTGAGCTTGCCGGCCAGCCAGGCGACTTCGATGCCCAGTGGCTCCAGCCAGCGCTTGAAGGTGATGTAGTGCTGCTCGGCAAGAATCTCGGTAGGTGCCATCAGCGCCACCTGGTAACCCGCCTCCAACGCCTGCAGGGCTGCCAGTGCCGCGACCACGGTCTTGCCGGCGCCCACATCACCTTGCACCAGGCGCAGCATGGGTTCGTGCTGGCTGAGGTCGTAGGCAATTTCATTGGCGACCCGCTGCTGCGCCCCCGTAGGCTTGAAGCCGAGATTGGCCAGGTACTCGTCCTGCAGGCGTGAAGGCTTGGGCAGCACCGGTGCGCGCAGGCTGCGCAGGCTTTCGCGCAATCGCTGCTGCGACAGCTGGTGGGTCAGCAGTTCTTCGAATGCCAGGCGGTGCTGGGCCCAGTGGTGGCCTTCGGCAAGCTCATCGAGGTCGGCGTCAGCCGGCGGGTTGTGCAAGTACCGTATGGCATCGTCCAACGGGGCCAGCTGATAATCGCGCGCAAGCTCCTCGGGCAGCCAGTCCGGCAGGCTGCGCGGCCCGAGCAAGGCCAGGCTCTGTTGGCAGAGCAGGCGTAGCCGTTGCTGGGTGAGCCCCTCGGTAGACGGGTAAATCGGGGTAAGCGTCTGTTCGACCGGCGGCGGGGGTTCGTCGCCGTTCAGTGCACGGTATTCAGGATGATAGATCTCCAGGCCCGATGCGCCCGGCCGGGCTTCGCCATAGCAACGCAGGTGAGTGCCGCGCTTGAGCCCTTCCTTCTGTGCGTTGCTGAAATGGTAGAAGCGCAGGCTCAGCACGCCGCTCCCGTCGCCCAGACGAACGACGAGGCTACGTCGCTTGCCCATGGTCACGTCCGCGCCGCTGACCACGCCCTCGATCACCGCGTCCTGCCCTGGCCGCAGTTGCCCGATCGGCACCACGCGGGTGCGGTCCTGGTAACGCAAGGGCAGGTGAAACAACACGTCCTGCAGGTTTTCCAGGCCCACCTTGGCAAGCTTCTGCGCCATGGCGTCACCGACACCCTTGAGCACAGTGACCGGTACCTTCGACAACTCACTCATGGCTCAGGCAGTTTGCTCGGTGGGCGTTTTGGCGACCGAGCACAGGCGGATCGAGTCGGCAAGAATCTCGATGGCCTTGGGCCGCGGGAAACTGGCGCGCCACGCGATCGCCACGGTACGAAATGGCGCTGGTGCTGTCAGCGGACGCACTTCGATCACGCCCGGTGCGTAGTGATGACTGTGCACGGCAGACAGCGGCAGGATGGAGACACCCAGCCCAGAGGCCACCATGTGGCGGATGGTTTCCAGCGAGCTGGATTCGACCGTGGTGTGGCGTGCGCCTTCACCGCCCTTGTTCAGGGTAGGGCACGCCTCCAGCACCTGGTCACGGAAGCAGTGACCTTCGCCCAGCAGCAACAGGCTCTTGTCGTTGAGCGATGCCGCATCGATGGTTTTCTTCGCCGTCCACGGGTGGTCGGCTGGCATCAGTGCGCAGAAAGGCTCGTCGTAGAGCGGCAGGGTCAGCACGTCGGCTTCGTTGAAGGGCAAGGCGACGATCACCGCATCCAGTTCACCGTTACGCAGCTTCTCACGCAGCACATGGGTGAAATTTTCCTCGATGTACAACGGCATCTGCGGGGCCACACGGTGCAGCTGTGGGATCAGGTGAGGAAAGAGGTAGGGGCCGACGGTGTAGATCGCGCCTACCTTGAGCGGGGCGGTCAATTGGTTCTTGCCGGCCTGGGCCAGTTCGCGGATGCCCTGAGCCTGTTCGAGCACTTTCTGGGCCTGGGCCACGATGCCTTCGCCAACCGGCGTGAGGCGCACCGCGCTCTTGCTGCGCTCGAAGATCAGTACGCCGAGCTCATCCTCGAGCTTCTTCACACCCACCGAAAGGGTAGGCTGGCTCACATGGCAGCGCTCGGCTGCATGGCCGAAGTGCTGTTCCTGGGCGAGTGTGACGATGTAACGGAGTTCTGTGAGGGTCATAACGTGCGTCCATGAAGTTGCGAGCCCAGCATAGCGGCTGCAATCGATAGACGCACGTTATCAGACTTGCCGACTTGTGACAGAAACAAAACGTCAGCGGCGGTCCAGTGAGTACACGAACGGCGCGACGACTTCGATCGTCCCGTTGTTCAGCAGCTCAGCCGGCGGTTTGGGTACCTTGCCCGCTCGCCGAATCATTTCCATGGTTGCCCGGTCCAGGGACGCACTACCCGACCCACCGGCCAGTGAATACGACACGACCTTGCCCTCGGCATCGACTACGAAACGCAGGCGATTGATGCCCTGCAAGCCTCTGCGCCGCGCGTCTTCCGGGTACCGCTTGTACTTCGCCAGGTGGCGCAACAGGTCACTCTGCCAGGTCGGCAGTGCGGTGCTGTTGGAGGCGACGCTCGGTGCGGGCGCTGCGGACTTCTGCGGCGGCGTATTGCTCGGTGGTGCGTCTACCGTTTCCTTGGTGGGCGGCGCTTCCTTCGGCGGCTCAGGCTTTTTCTCAGGCTTGGGCGGCTGTGGCTTGGCCTTCGGCTTGGGCGGCTTGGGAATGGCAATCTTGGGTTTAGGGGCTTCCACGACCTTCGGCAGCGGGGGCTCTTCGACCGGCGCCGGTGGTTGGGGAACTGCTTTGGGAGGGGGTGGTGGCGCAGGCTCCGGCAGCGGTGCCAGCTCGACCATCATGGCTGCCGGGGGCAGCTCGATGGCCTGGGGCACCGACCAGTTGAGCATGAGCAGCACAGCGACGGCATGGACACCCAGCACAAGCGCCAGGCTGCCGCTGTAACGCGCCAGATTGTGCCGCGTCTTCGTCATTTCTTGGCTGCCGTCTCAAGACCTACCAGACCGACTTTGAGGTAGCCGGCCGCGCGCATGTTGTTCATCACTTCCATCAGGTCACCGTAGTCCACGCCTTTGTCGGCCTGGAAGAAGATGGTGGTGTCCTTGTCACCCTTGGTCTTGGCGTCCAGCATCGGGCCGAGACGCTCGGGCGTTGGGACCGGGTCATCGCCGACATAGAGCTTCTGGTCGGCCTTGACGCTGACGAAGACAGGCTTCTCGGGCCTGGGCGCCGGCTTGGCCGTCGAAGCAGGCAAGTCGACCTTGATGTCGACCGTGGCAAGGGGCGCTGCGACCATGAAGATGATCAGCAGCACCAACATCACGTCGATAAACGGCGTCACGTTGATTTCGTGGTTTTCGGCGAGGTCGTCGCCACCTTCGTTCAGATGCAGGCCCATGGCTTACCCCACTTTCACCATGTGCGGGGCGGCGCGATCGCTGCCCTGATGGTCCAGGTCACGGCTGACCAGCAGCAGCACCTGGGCCGAAGCGTCGGACACCTGTGCCTTGTAGCCGGCGATGGAGCGGGCGAAGACGTTGTAGATGACCACGGCCGGGATGGCGGCAACCAGGCCCAGTGCGGTGGCCAGCAGCGCTTCGGCAATACCCGGGGCGACCACGGCGAGGTTGGTGGTCTGAGTCTTGGCGATGCCGATGAAGCTGTTCATGATGCCCCACACGGTGCCGAACAGGCCCACGAATGGCGCAGTGGAACCAATGGTGGCCAGCACGCCCGTGCCGCTGCTCATATTTCGCCCGCTGGCGTGTACCAGTCGTTCCAGGCGGAAGCTCACGCGCTCCTTGATGCCTTCCTTTTCACGGGCATTGGCCGACAGGCGCATTTCCTCGAGCGCATCGTGAACCAGGGTATGGGCCAGGGTGCCTTGCTTGTCGGAGACTTCGCTGGCTTCCTTGAGGCTGGTCGATTTCTTCAGGCGGGCGATTTCTCCGCGCAGGCGGCGCTTGGCCCCCATCAACTCGAAGCCTTTGGCGATCCAGATGGTCCAAGTGATGATCGAGGCGATGGCCAGGCCGATCATGACGGCCTTGACCACGACATCGGCGTTCTTGTACATGCCCCAAGGCGACAGGTCATGGGCCATGCCGAGCGAGGTATCTTCCACCAGGGCTTGGGCGTCCGGGTCTGCAGCAACCGGAGCCTGTGCAACGGTACCCGGTGCCGCTTCGCCGGCCGGAGCGCTAGCTGGTGCAGCAGCGCTGGCCGCCGGGGCCGTCACTGGGGCAGCGGCATTGGGCTCATCGGCCATGGCGACCGGGGCCAGCGCCAGGCTGAGAATCAGCGCAGCGGTGGCACGCCAGGCGCGCGATGGGGTTGGCGAAGCGGAAGGTTGGGTACGTGTCATGCTGGCCGGACCTGATGAAGATGATGGGTGAGCGTTCTTCAAGGCCTCGAGGCAGGCCGAGAACAATTTGGTCGCCATTATTGCAAGTAATTCTTGTTAACAAAAGTAATATTGTTGCTTTTTCTCCTGCAGAGGGGCTGAGCAATCGGCCCTAGAGGGCTTCAGATGTCTGACTTGAGTGTGTTGATCGTAGGATGTGGGGACGTCGGCAGTCGCCTGGCTCGGCAAATGCTGACGCGTGGTTGGCAAGTCAGCGGCCTGCGCCGTTCGGTGGCGCAGTTGCCTGATGGCGTAGCGCCGATTGCAGCTGATCTGTCGAACCCGAACATCCCAGCTGCCTGGCCTGAGCGGGCACCTGACTACGTGGTGTATTGCGTGGCTGCCAGCCAGCATGACGAGGCAGGGTATCAGGCGGCGTATGTCCAGGGGTTGCGTCACGTGCAGCGCTGGCTGGCCGAGCGTGGGCAGCAACCCCGACGCCTTTTGTTCGTGTCCAGCAGCAGCGTGTTTGGGCACAAGGGTGGGGAGTGGGTTGATGAGCAATCGGCCACCGAACCTGAGGGGTACTCGGGGCGCATCATGCTCGAGGCTGAAAGGCTGGCGCTGTCCGGTGCTGCGCCAGCCAGCGTGGTTCGCCTGACCGGCATCTACGGGCCAGGTCGAGAGTGGCTGTTGCGTCAGGTGCGTCAGGGTTATCGCGTCGCCGAGCAACCGCCGTTGTATGGCAACCGTATTCACGTGGACGATGCTGCCAGCCTGCTGGCATTTCTGCTGCAATGCGACAGCCAAGGCAAGGCGCTGGACGATTGCTACATCGGCGTGGACGACAGCCCGGCACCGCTGGCCGAAGTCGTGGCCTGGCTGCGTGAACAGTTGGGGGTTACGCAGTGGTCCGATGAGGAGCGTGTGCGTCGCACGGGCAGCAAGCGCTGCAGCAACGCCCGCGCACGGGGGCTAGGCTGGTCCCCGCAGTACCCCAGTTACAAGGAAGGCTACGCAGCGATCCTCGGGCAATGATCCCCTGGCCGGCGCGCAGGTAGCTTGCGTTACCTGCGCGCCGGCTGGGGTATCGTCAGTTGTGTTGCAGCAGCCACTGGCGCTTGCCGGCTGCGAGCATCGGCATTTCATCCGGCTGGGCGCGGTTCACCGCCTGGAAGATTTCCAGCTGATTGCCATTGCGCTTGATGATGAACGGGGCCCCGCGCTGGTTGCGCTCCAGCCACAGGCTGTCATTGCTGCCGCCCATCGTTGCGCAATCACCGGCCAGGCACAGGGCGAAACGATCCGGACCGGGCAGGCCGGTGACGTTGCCGCTGTCGCTGAACGTTACGTTGGCGCCCTTGCCTGGGCCCTCCATGATTGTCCAGGCGCCGCCGAGATAAGCCTGGTACAGCGCCTGCTCGAAGCTGCTGCCCAGTGGCGCATTGTTGCCACTGGGCGTCTTGGCACGCTCGAAGCGCTGTTTCGCGCCTCGCTGGTCGACTGTTTGCAGTTCGTCGCCGTCCAGCGACAGTTGCTCGGTGGCACCGCCTTCGAAGGTGGCCAGCCACTGCTTGTCATTGGCGCTGAGCTGACCATCCGAGGCCTCGAACCCGTTGCTGTAGCTGGCGCGCTGGGTAGCAACATCGAGCTTCCACTCGAAGACCGGGCCATGCTCATTCAGGGCCTGGCGAAGGTTGCCTTGCTTGACGGCCGCAGTGATGGCGTCCTGGTTGATCCAGGTGCCGTTGAAGTCTTCAGGTTTGTGGCTGGCGCAGCCGCCCAGGACCAGGGCTGCCAGCGTAAGAGGCAATGCTATGCGCATGTCGGGAACCTTCCAGGAGAGGGAAAGGCGGCGAGTGCAATGCCCGCCGCCTGGGGCATCACTCGATGACGAGGATGGCGTCCATCTCGACCTGCGCGCCTTTTGGCAGCGCGGCCACGCCGATGGCGGCGCGAGCGGGGTAGGGCTGCTCGAAGTAGCGACCCATCACCTCGTTGACCTTGGCGAAATTGCTCAGGTCGGTCAGGAAGATGTTCAGCTTGACGATGTCCTTGAACGAACCGCCTGCTTCTTCCGCCACAGCCTTGAGGTTCTCGAACACCTGGACGGTCTGGGCCTCGAAGCCTTCGACCAGTTCCATGGTCTTGGGGTCCAGTGGGATCTGGCCAGACATGTACACGGTGTTACCGGCCTTGATCGCCTGCGAATAGGTGCCGATGGCGGCAGGGGCCTTGTCGCTGTTGATGACGGTCTTGCTCATGATGACTCCTTGCGGTTGGCGGACTACGTACGCATGCGGGTGATGCGAACCACACCGGTCAGGGTACGCAGCTTCTTGATCACACGCGCCAGGTGCACGCGGTCGTGCACGCTGACCACCAGTTGGACCACGCTGATACGGCCGTCGCGTTCGTCCATGCTGATCTTCTCGATGTTGCCATCGGCCGCGTTGACGCTGCTGGCCAGCAAGGCAATCAGGCCGCGCTGGTGCTCCAGCTCTACGCGCAACTCGACGTTGAATTCGCCAGTGATGTCCTTGGCCCAGGAAAGCTGGACGCATTTCTCGGGGTTGTGGCGAATTTCACTGATGTTTCGGCAGTTCTCAAGGTGCACGACCATGCCCTTGCCCGCCGAAAGGTGACCCACGATCGGGTCGCCCGGAATCGGCGTGCAGCACTTGGCATAGCTGAGCACCAGGCCTTCGGTACCGCGAATCGCCAGCGGACCTTCGGGGGCCGGCAGTTGCTCGCCTTCTGCAGACAGCAGACGGCGCGCGACCACGTAGGCCATGCGGTTGCCCAGCCCGATGTCTTCAAGCAGGTCTTCGATCAATTCCAGGCGGTATTCGCTGAGGATTGCCTGCACGCGCTCGCGGGGAATCTGATCCAGCGCGCTGTCGAAACCAGTCAGTACCTTGTTGAGCAGCCGCTCGCCCAGGCTGATGGATTCGGAGCGGCGCTGCTGCTTGAGCGCATGGCGAATATGTGTGCGCGCCTTGCCGGTGACCACGAAATTGAGCCACGCCGGATTGGGTCGAGCCCCCGGTGCGCTGACGATCTCTACCGTCGAGCCACTCTGCAACGGCTCGGAGAGCGGTGCCAGGCGCCGGTTGATACGGCATGCGATGCAGCTGTTGCCAACGTCGGTGTGCACTGCGTAGGCGAAGTCCACGGCAGTGGAACCCTTGGGCAGCTCCATGATGCGGCCTTTGGGCGTGAAGACGTACACCTCGTCCGGGAACAGGTCGATCTTGACGCTCTCGATGAACTCCAGCGAGTTGCCTGCACGTTGCTGCAATTCAAGGATGCCTTTGACCCACTGCCTGGCACGGGCATGGTTGCCCTTGGGCTGCTCATCCCCATTGGCCTTGTACAGCCAGTGCGCAGCGATACCGTTATTGGCCATCTCTTCCATTTCGCGCGTACGGATCTGGATTTCGATGGGCACGCCGTGCATGCCGAACAAGGTGGTGTGCAACGACTGATAGCCGTTGGCCTTGGGAATGGCGATATAGTCCTTGAACCGCCCTGGCAGCGGTTTGTACAGGTTGTGCACGGCACCGAGGACGCGGTAGCAGGTATCGACCTTGTCGACGATGATGCGGAAGGCATACACGTCCATGATCTCGTTGAAGGCGCGACGCTTGCCGCGCATCTTCTTGTAGATGCCATAGAGGTGTTTTTGCCGGCCACTGATCTCGCCTTCGATACCGTCGGCAGCCAGGCAGTTGGCCAGTGACTGCTCGATCTTGGCGACGATTTCCTTGCGGTTGCCCCGTGCACTTTTGACGGCGCGATGAATCAGCGACGAGCGCATCGGGTGCATGGCCTTGAAGCCAAGGTCTTCGAACTCGACGCGTACCGTGTGCATCCCCAGGCGGTTGGCGATGGGGGCGTAGATCTCGAGGGTTTCCTTGGCAATCCGGCGTCGTTTCTCGCCGGACAGCACTTCCAGGGTGCGCATGTTATGCAGGCGGTCGGCCAGCTTGACCAGGATCACGCGAATGTCGCGTGCCATGGCCATGGCCATTTTCTGGAAGTTCTCGGCTTGCGCCTCGGCCTTGGTTTCGAAGTTCATCTGGGTCAGCTTGCTGACGCCGTCCACCAGCTCGGCAACCGTCTCGCCAAACTGCTGGCTGAGGGCTTCCTTGGCAATGCCGGTGTCTTCGATCACGTCATGGAGCATGGCTGCCATCAGGCTTTGATGGTCCATGTGCATGTCGGCAAGGATGCTGGCCACGGCCAACGGGTGCGTTACGTAGGGCTCGCCACTGCGGCGACGTTGCCCATCGTGCGCTTGTTCTGCGTAGAAGTAGGCACGCCGTACCAGGTTGACCTGTTCGGGGCCCAGGTAAGTCGACAGCCGTTCGGCCAAGGCCTCTATACCCGGCATGGCTTAGCCTCCTGCCGAGATAGGGGGCCTTGCGCCTTGCGACGTCGACCGGGCATCAATCAGACAGCCTCGTTCGACTCGTCCTCGAACGCGGCAAAGACCGGATCCTCGGTGACAATTTCTTCAGCGGCGATGAATTCGTTGGTCACGATGCCTTCGGCGATTTCGCGCAGGGCAACGACGGTGGGCTTGTCGTTTTCCCACGCAACGCGTGGCTCTTTACCGCCGGTCGCCAGCTGGCGAGCGCGCTTGGTCGAGAGCATGACCAGCTCAAAACGGTTATCCACGTGTTCCAGGCAGTCTTCAACAGTTACGCGGGCCATGGTCTTCCTCAGTAGCAAATGCGGTAGGCGTGCAGCCCATTAGTGGGCAGGCGGACTCGATAGTATAAAAATTCACCAGCCAATAGGGAAGCGCTGTTTTGTCGAGCGCCGCCGTGCGGTGCGGTGCGAGTCATTCAGGTACTGCGGTGCATGCCCGCGTTTGCCAGGCCTGACGATACCTCTGGGACGCAGTGCAAGGACCGCCATAGACGCCTTGCAATGGCCCCGACAATAACCTCAGAGCATTGCGTCGCGCAACCGCGGGGTGAGCTCCTCGAAAAGGGTTTGGACCGAGCGCAGCGCGCGGCAGTCCGGTCGGGTCAAGAGCCACAACTGGGTGTCGCAACCTGGCAGCGGCCCGCTGAGTGCATCGACCCCTGGCAGGCTATGCACCATGTAGTCCGGCAGCGCTGCCACGCCCAGGCCAGCGGTGACCAGTTGGGCAATGGTGGACATGCTGCTGCACTGGTAGCGCGGGCTTAGGCCAGGGTGTTGCTGGTTGCGCCAGACCACCGTCGGATGGTCCTGCATGGCGTCATCCGGCGCGATCCATGGCACCGCGCTGGCGCTTTCACCGAGGCGGTCGCGCCACTGAGGTTGGCCACATATCACGTAGGACGTTGACCCCAGGTTGCGCCCCACCAGGTGTTCGGGAGGCGTGTTGGTCAAACGCAGGGCGATGTCTGCATCTCGCCGGCTGAGGTTGGCGAACACGTTTGAGGTGCCCATCTCCAGCGACAGCGCGGGGTAATTCTGCATGAAGTCGGCCAGTGCAGGCAGCAGCAGGCTGTGCATGACGGCCTCAGTGCAGGTCAGGCGCACGGTGCCGCTGACGACCTGTTCACCGCTGGTCATGGCAATGCGCGCCGCCTCGAGTGCTTGCTCGGCGCGCTCGGCCTGCTCGGCGAGGGCCTGTGCAGTATCGGTAGGCAAGTAGCCTTTGCGGCTCTTGACGAACAGAGCCGTGCCCAGCGCCGACTCCAGGCGGCGTATCGACCGGAAAACGGTCGATACGTCCACTTTGAGCAACTCGGCCGCCTTGGCCAGAGAGCGCCCGCGTTCCAACGCCAGAACCAGGGAAAGATCGGCATGGGTAATTTGATATTGCATTGGTGCACGCTCTCGTTGCCGAATTGCCAATTTCTGTTGCGTCAGAGCCATTTTATAGTGAAACGACCCCCGGGAATCAATGCGCCCGCTGCGGTTACCAATCCCCACGATGGGAAAGTGAAAACAACAACAGCTGCAACCATCGTCGCCTACCAGGCGCCAGCCGTCTCTCCACATCGCCGCAGCCCAGCAAAGGATGTACAGCCATGACGTCGGTAGCCCCGTGCGCCCGTTCCTCACGCGAGATGAATGACTTCCTGCAGGCACACCCCGACACCCAGTACGTCGACTTGCTGATTGCCGATATGAATGGAGTCGTGCGCGGCAAGCGCATCGAGCGGGCCAGCTTGCACAAGGTGTATGGGCGAGGCATCAACCTGCCGGCATCGCTGTTTGCGCTCGACATCAACGGCGCCACCGTAGAAAGCACCGGGCTGGGCCTGGATATGGGCGATGCCGATCGCATCTGCTACCCCATTGCCGATACGCTTGCGCACGAGCCCTGGCAGAAGCGTCCCACCGCCCAGTTGCTCATGACCATGCACGAACTGGACGGTCAGCCGTTCTTCGCTGATCCGCGCGAGGTCTTGCGTCAGGTCGTGAGCCGGTTCGACGCGCTGGGCCTGTCCCTGTGCGTTGCGTTGGCGCTCGAGTTCTACCTGATCGACCAGGACAACCTCAATGGGCGACCGCAGCCGCCGCGCTCGCCGTTATCCGGCAAGCGTGCCCATTCGACCCAGGCCTACTTCATCGACGACCTGGACGAGTACGCCGACTGTTTGCAGGACATTCTCGAAGCGGCAAAGGCCCAGGGCTTGCCGGTGGATGCCATCGTCAAGGAAAGCGCACCTGCGCAGTTCAAGGTCAATCTGCATCACGTGGCTGACCCTCTGAAAGCTTGTGATCAAGCGATCCTGCTCAAGCGCCTGATCAAGAACGTTGCCTACGACCACGAAATGGACACGACATTCATGGCCAAGCCCTATCCCGGCCAGGCGGGCAGTGGTCTACATGTTCACCTGTCGCTGGTGGAAAAACACAGCGGCAGGAACCTCTTTGCAAGCGAAGACCCAATGAGGTGCGACGCTCTGCGCCATGCTATCGGCGGCATGCTGCAGACGCTCCCTGCGTCCATGGCCTTCCTGTGCCCGAACATCAATTCGTATCGCAGGTTCGGCGCCCAGTTCAATGTGCCAAATGCCCCAGGCTGGGGCTTGGATAACCGTACCGTCGCCCTGCGTGTACCGACAGAAAACAGCCGAAGCACGCGCCTGGAACATCGCGTGGCAGGTGCAGACGCCAATCCCTACCTAATGCTTGCTGTGATTCTTGCTGGCGTTCACCATGGCCTGACCCACCAGATCGAGCCGCAGGCGCCCATTGAAGGCAATGCTTTCGAGCAACTGGAGCAGAGCCTTGCGAACAACCTGCGCGACGCGTTGCGTGCGCTGGAAGACAGTGACGTACTCAGGCAATACATCAGTGCGCACTACATCGATGTCTTCGTGGCCTGCAAGGACAGCGAGCTGGCCGAATTCGAGGCGTCGATTTCCGACCTCGAATACAACTGGTACCTGCACACGGTGTAGCGCCAAGGCGCCTGCATGAGGCCAGGGGAAGGTTTCGCAGCGGGCTCTGAGTGGGCAGGCCTTGGCGAGAGGCTTGTTAAAAACAATTCCAACATCTACGGCTGATACTCATGAGCGATTACACAGAAGCCGGCCGCCCACCCGATGTGGCGGCTGGCGAAAGCATCCAACAGGGTAGCAAGGGCCTGGCCAAGGGCCGATTGGGGCTGTTGGCCAGCGTGGTGCTGGGCATCTCCACCATTGCGCCGGTCTACACCCTTACCGGCGCCTTGGGCCCGACCGTGCGCGAGGTCGGGGCTCACCTGCCGGCGGTGTTCATCGTCGGGTTCCTGCCTATGCTGCTGGTCGCCCTGGGCTATCGCGAGCTGAATTCGGCCGAGCCGGACAGCGGTACGTCGTTCACCTGGTCGGCGCGAGCCTTCGGCCCGATGATCGGGTGGATCGGCGGTTGGGGGCTGGTGGTGGCGACTACTATCGTGCTGTCGAACCTGGCCGGTGTGGCGGTGGATTTCTTCTACCTGTTCCTCGGCCAGATCACGGGCAACCCTGAACTGGCGGCGCTTGCCGACAACTTGCTGATCAACATCGTGACCTGTTGCGTGTTCATTGCCTTGGCCGTATGGATCTGTTGCCGAGGCATGACCACGACCATGACCGTGCAGTACGGTCTGGTGGCGTTGCAACTGCTGGTACTGGTGGGCTTTGCCTTCGCAGCGTTCGGCGAAACAACGGCACCACCGCCTCTGGCGTTCGATTTCGCCTGGTTCAACCCGTTCGGGGTTGAATCCTTCTCGGCGTTCGCCGCCGGCCTATCGTTGTCGATCTTCATTTTCTGGGGCTGGGACGTATGCCTGACCGTCAGTGAAGAGTCGGTAGGCAGCGAAGAGGTTCCGGGCAAGGCAGCCACCTGGACCGTGCTGTTGATTCTGGGCCTGTACCTGCTGACGGCCATTGCCACCTTGCAGTTCGCCGGCATCAGCGAGTCGGGGCTGGGCCTGAATAACCCGCGCATCCAGGAAAACGTGTTCGCTCACCTGGCCGGCCCGGTCATGGGGCCGCTGGCAATCCTGATGTCCATCGCGGTACTGGCCAGCACTGCCGCTTCCTTGCAATCGACCTTCGTCTCGCCTGCGCGCACCCTGCTTGCCATGGGCTACTACGGGGCGGTACCGCAGAAGTTTGCCAAGGTCTGCCCGCGCTCACAGACGCCGCGTTACGCCACGATCTGCGCCGGGGTGGCCGCCGGACTTTTCTACGTCACCATGCGCACGCTCAGCGAGAACGTACTGGCCGACACCATCACCGCCCTGGGCATGATGATCTGCTTCTATTACTCACTCACGGCCTTCGCCTGCGTCTGGTATTTCCGCAGCAGCCTGTTCGGCAGCCTTCGGCATTTACTCATGCGCGGGCTGTGCCCTTTGGTGGGCGGGGTGATTCTGTCAGTGATCTTCGTGCGCACGGCCATAGACAGCGCCTCGCCGGACTTCGGCAGTGGCTCGCACGTGGGCGGGGTCGGGCTGGTGTTCGTGATCGCGGCGATCATCTCTGTCCTGGGGATCGTGTTGATGCTGATGTCCCGGCTGCGAGCCCCGGCCTACTTCCTGGGGGCTACGCTACGTCAGCACGCCACTTTGCCGTTGCAGGACTGACCAGGGCCAGGGCCTTGCCTAAGACGTGCTGAAGGTTATGCAAGGGCCTCCCAGGAGGCCCGTGCACATCAGCCGATCAACTGCTCGAGCAGTGCCCCATGACGGTGTTGCTGCTTCTTCAGGAGCAGCCGATTGGCACGGAACACGGCCTTCAAGTCCGCCAGTGCCGTATCGAAAACATCGTTGATGATCACGTAGTCGTACTCGTTGTAATGCACCATCTCGCTGACGGCCTCTTTCATGCGCCCAGCGATGATCGCGTCACTGTCCTGGCCTCGGCCATCAAGGCGCTCGCGCAATGCGGCCTGGCTTGGCGGCAGGATGAAGACCGACAGCGCCTGTGGCATCAGCTTGCGCACCTGCTGCGCGCCTTGCCAGTCGATTTCCAGGATCAGGTCGAAGCCTTGGTCCAGCGTCTGCTGCAGGGCGCTGCGCGAGGTGCCATAGAAGTTGCCGAACACCTCGGCATGCTCCAGAAAATCGCCCTGTTCGATCAGTGCCCTGAACGCATCATGCTCGACGAAGTGGTAGTTCACACCATGCTGCTCGCCAGGACGCATGGCGCGGGTAGTGTGCGAGACGGAAACACGGATCTGCTTGTCGTCCTGGGTCAGGGCGTTGACCAGGCTGGTCTTGCCGGCGCCGGACGGAGCGGAAACGATATAGAGGGTGCCGCTGGTGTGGTTCATGGTCGGTGTGGCCTTACTCGATATTCTGTACTTGTTCACGCATCTGTTCGATCAGTACCTTCAAATTGACCGCCGCCTGCGTGCTGCGGGGATCGAAGGCTTTGGAACCGAGCGTGTTGGCTTCGCGATTGAGTTCTTGCATCAGGAAATCCAGACGACGCCCGGCGGCACCTGCACCCTTGAGTACGCGTCGTACTTCGGCTACATGGGTGTCTAGGCGATCAAGCTCCTCGGCCACGTCGCTCTTCTGGGCCAGCAGGACCATTTCCTGTTCCAGGCGCTGCGGGTCGATTTCAACCTGAAGGTCGTTGAAGCGGTCCAGGATCTTCTGACGTTGCGCGGCCAGCATCTGCGGCACCAGCGCTCGCAGCGTCGTGACCTCTTCAGCCATGCTGTCCAGGCGCTCGTTGATCAGACGGGCCAGTTCCTGGCCTTCGCGCTGACGCCCGGCCTTGAGTTCGGCAAGCGCGTCGTTGAACAGTGCCATGGCCTGGGCATTGAGTGCCTGTGGGTCGCTGGCATCAGCGACCAATACGCCCGGCCAGGACAGCACTTCCAAGGGGTTGAGCGGCGCCGGCTGCTGGATCAACGCCGCCACTTGCTCGGCGGCGGCCACTAGCTGCGCAGCGCGCTCGCGGTCGACCTGCAACGGCTTGCCGCTGCTGTCCTCGTTCAGGCGCAGGGTGCACTCCACCTTTCCTCGGGAAAGGCCTTGGCGCAGGCCTTCACGCACGCCACCTTCAAGGTCGCGCAGGGCGTCGGGCAGGCGCAGGTGCGGCTCCAGGTAACGGTGGTTGACCGAGCGCAGCTCCCAGACCAGGGTGCCTTGGCTGCCGGCGCGCTCGACCCGTGCGAACGCGGTCATGCTGTGCACCATGGGGGTACCTCGCGTATAGGTTGGACATTGCAGCCTGCTGGCTGCGAGGCGCAGGATTGTAGCGCACTGGGGCCTTGCGGCCCAATGCGCCGCTGCGCCTGAGCGACGGACAGGACCGCCGCAAATGCAGGCGCGCTGGACCGTCAGCGACGATAGGCGTGTCCTCACTAGGCTACGGGCTCTATAATGCCTGCCAGATTCAATGTCCCAGTACAGGTATCCCAGATGAAACGTCCAAGTGGTCGCGCCGCCGATCAGCTCCGCTCGATCCGCATCACCCGCAACTACACCAAGCACGCCGAAGGGTCGGTACTGGTCGAGTTCGGTGACACGAAAGTCATCTGCACGGTCAGCGTGGAAAACGGCGTGCCGCGCTTTCTCAAAGGCCAGGGCCAAGGTTGGTTGACCGCCGAATATGGCATGCTGCCACGCTCGACGGGTGAACGTAACCAGCGCGAAGCCAGCCGTGGCAAGCAAGGTGGTCGCACGCTGGAGATCCAGCGCCTGATCGGCCGTTCATTGCGTGCGGCACTGGACATGAGCAAGCTCGGTGACATTACGCTTTACATCGATTGCGATGTCATCCAGGCCGATGGCGGCACCCGTACAGCCTCCATTACCGGTGCCATGGTTGCCGTCTGCGATGCCCTGGCCGTGATCAAGAAGCGTGGTGGCCTGAAGGCGGGCAATCCGCTCAAGCACATGATCGCCGCCGTGTCGGTGGGTATGTATCAGGGTGAAGCGGTGCTCGACCTGGACTACCTGGAGGACTCGGCAGCCGAAACCGACCTGAACGTGGTCATGACCAGCGCTGGCGGGTTCATCGAGGTGCAAGGTACGGCAGAAGGTGCGCCGTTCCAGCCAGAAGACTTCAACGCCATGCTTGCCCTGGCGCAGAAGGGCATGGACGAGATCTTCCAGCTGCAGCAAGCCGCGCTGGCAGACTGAACCTGATCAGGAGGGTGCAGGCATGACCGATCCGAATCTTTCGATCATCCCGCCCAGTGCCGAGGTCAGGCAGTGGGCGATGCTCTGCCACCTTTCCGCGCTCCTTGGCCTGGTGATCCCGCTCGGGCACCTGCTGGGGCCGTTGGTGCTGTGGCATCTGAAGCGCGAGCAGGACCCATTCATCGATGCGCAAGGCAAGGAAGCGCTGAATTTCCAGATCAGCGTGACCGTGGCAGGGTTCATCTGCCTCCTGCTGATATTCGTGGTGATCGGGCTGGTGCTGTTTGCCGTGCTGTCAGTGGCGGTGATGATTCTGATCGTCATTGCTGCGGTACGGGCCAACGAAGGCAAGCCTTACCGCTACCCCATGATCTGGCGACCGATCAAATAGCCAGGTGGGGCTGCAAGGCAGCCCCACTGGTTGCTCAGATGGTCAGCGTCCAGTCGTAGTCGACGATCAGCGGCGCATGCTGGGAGAAGCGCGGCTGGCGTGGCAAGCGCGCGTTGCGCACGAAGCGGCGCAGGCCGGGGGTAAGGATCTGGTAGTCGAACCGGTAGCCCAGGTTCAGCATTTCGGCCTGCTCGTTGTCCGGCCACCAGCTGTACTGGTCACCCTCACGGCTGACTTCTCGCAGGGCATCCACGTAACCCATCTCGCCGGTAATGGCATCCATCCAGGCACGCTCTGGCGGCAGGAAGCCCGGCGACTGCTGGCTGTCACGCCAGTTCTTGATGTCGAGCTTCTGCTGGGCCACATAGAACGAGCCGCAATAGATGTACTCGCGGCGCTTGCGACGCTGCTTGTCCAGGTACTTGGCGAAGTCGTCCATCAACTTGAATTTCTGGTTCAAGTCTTCATCCCCGTTCATGCCCGAAGGCAAGAGCAGGCTGGCAATACTGACTTTGTCGAAATCTGCTTGCAGGTAACGCCCGTAACGGTCGGCTGTCTCGAAGCCCAGGCCGGTGATGACTGCCTTGGGCTGCATGCGCGAATAAAGGGCCACACCACCTTGGGCAGGCACCTCCGCGTCGCAGGCATAAAGGAAATAGCCATCGAGCTGGAAAGCTGGGTCATCGAGTTCAAAGGCCGAGGCGCGGGTATCCTGAAGGCAGATGACGTCGGCATTCTGGGCCTGTAGCCAGCTGAGCAAACCACGCTCGGCCGCAGCCTGAATGCCATTAACGTTCACACTGATGATCCGCATAAATGGCCCCATAAATCTCGTGCGTGTATGATACCCGAGCTCAACCCATTTAGCTAAATCCGTGGTGTCCGGGACTTTCCATGCAGCCGTATCAGCGCGACTTCATCCGTTTTGCCATCGATCGCGGGGTCCTGCGTTTCGGTGAATTCACTCTCAAGTCCGGGCGTACCAGCCCGTACTTCTTCAACGCCGGCCTGTTCAACACAGGTTCGGCGCTGGCCGAGCTGGGGCGTTGCTACGCCGCCGCCATCGTTGACAGCAAGATCTCGTTCGACGTGCTGTTCGGCCCGGCCTACAAGGGTATTCCCCTGGCCGCGACCACTGCCGTCGCGCTGGCTGACCAGCATCGGCAAGACGTGCCCTGGTGCTTCAACCGCAAGGAAGCCAAGGACCACGGCGAAGGCGGCAGCCTGGTCGGTGCGCCCCTGGCAGGCGATGTGCTGATCATCGACGACGTGATCACTGCCGGTACCGCCATTCGCGAAGTCATGCAGATCATCAAGGCGCAGCAGGCCAACGCCGCTGGCGTGCTGATCGCATTGAATCGTGAAGAGCGTGGCAATGGTGAGCTCTCGGCCATCCAGGAGGTAGAGCGCGACTTCGGCATACCGGTGGTCAGTATCGTCTCGCTGACTCAGGTACTGGAGTTCCTGGCTGACGACCCGCAACTCAAGCAGCACCTGCCGGCGGTTGAGGCCTATCGGGCGCAGTACGGGATCTGACCCAGGGCCTTGAAGCGAAAAAGGCGACCTCGGTTTGAGGTCGCCTTTTTTTGTGTCGCCAGTTTGGCCCTGTTACCGGCTGCCGGCGACAGGGCCATGCAGGTCAGGAAAGCGACTTGTGGTTGGTGATCAAAGTACCTACGCCGCTGTCGGTGAAGATTTCCAGCAGCACCGCGTTCGGCACGCGGCCGTCGATGATGTGTGAGCTGTTCACGCCGCCTTGCACCGCATCCAGGGCGCATTTGATCTTCGGAAGCATGCCACCGTAGATGGTGCCGTCGGCGATCAGCTCGTTGACCTGCTCTGTGGTCAACCCGGTCAGGACCTGGCCCTGCTTGTCCATCAGTCCGGCGATGTTGGTCAGTAGCATCAGCTTCTCGGCCTGCAGCGCTTCGGCGACCTTGCCTGCTACCAGGTCGGCATTGATGTTGTAGGACTCGCCATTGATGCCGACGCCGATGGGGGCGATCACGGGAATGAAATCACCCTTGACCAGCATGTTCAGCAGGTCGGTGTTCACGCTCACCACTTCACCCACATGGCCGATGTCGATGATCTCGGCGGTGGTCATTTCCGGCGTCTGGCGGCTGACGGTGAGCTTGCGTGCACGGATCAGCTCCGCGTCCTTGCCGGTCAGGCCGATGGCGCTGCCGCCATGCCGGTTGATGAGGTTGACGATGTCCTTGTTGACCTGGCCGCCCAGTACCATTTCCACAACGTCCATGGTCGCCGAATCGGTCACGCGCATGCCGTCGATGAAATGGCTTTCGATGGAGAGACGCTTGAGCAGATCACCGATCTGCGGGCCGCCACCGTGCACCACCACCGGGTTGATGCCCACGGCCTTCATCAGCACGATGTCGCGGGCGAAGCCCGTCTTGAGCTCCTCGCTTTCCATCGCGTTGCCGCCGTACTTGATCACCAGCGTCTTGCCGACGAAGCGGCGAATGTAGGGCAAGGCTTCGGACAGCACTTCGGCTACGTGGGTGGCGGCATCGCGATCGAGGGTCATGCAGGGCTCCTGTGAGGGCCAGATAGTCGGTCAGAACGGCAGTTGCAGGTCAGGCTCTACCCGCAGCAACTGCGTGCGAAAAACATCCTTGATACGCTGCAACTCGGCCTCGCTGTCGGCCTCGAAACGCAGTACCAGAACCGGCGTGGTGTTTGAGGCACGCACCAGGCCCCAGCCCTGTGCATAGTCCACTCGCACACCGTCGATGGTGGTCAGGCGCGCGTCACCCCAATCGGCGTCGCGTTGCAGTGCATCAATGATGCTGAATTTACCTTCGTCGGTCACATCAATATTGAGTTCCGGCGTGGAAATATCGTTGGGGAACGCGGCGAACACGGTTTCGGCGCTCTGCTCGGTCTTGCTGAGGATTTCCAGCAGGCGCGCAGCGCTGTAGATGCCGTCGTCGAAACCGTACCAGCGCTCCTTGATGAAGATATGACCGCTCATCTCGCCTGCGAGCAAGGCGCCGGTCTGCTGCATCTTCTTCTTCATCAACGAATGACCGGTCTTCCACATCAGGGTACGACCGCCCAATCGTTCGATCAGGGGGATCAGGCGTCGGGTGCATTTGACGTCGAAGATGATTTCGGCGCCTGGGTTGCGAGCCAGGACATCCTGGGCAAACAGCATCAGCAAGCGGTCGGCGTAGATGATGCTGCCGGCCTCGGTTACCACACCGACGCGATCCGCGTCGCCGTCGAATGCCAGGCCGAGGTCCGCCCCCGTGCGCCTGACTGTGTCGATCAGCACCTGAAGGTTCTGCGCCTTGCTGGGGTCGGGGTGGTGGTTCGGGAAGTTGCCGTCCACTTCGCTGAACAGCGCAATCACCTCGCAGCCCAACGCTTCTATCAGTTGCGGTGCGATCACGCCAGCGACGCCATTGCCGCAGTCCACGACCACCTTGAGCTTTCTGGCCAGCCTCACGTCACTGACGATCCGCTGGAAATAGCGCTCCAGAATCGCTACCTGTTGCACATGCCCTGTGCCAAAGGTCAGGTCATTGGCCTGCAAGCGGCTCAGCAGCGCCTGGATCTGCTCGTTGGCCAGGGTGTCGCCGGCAATGACGATCTTGAAGCCGTTGTAGTCCGGGGGGTTGTGACTACCGGTGAGCATCACGCCCGACTTGCCGCCTAGTACGTGGGTGGCGTAGTACAGCGCCGGCGTGGGGACCAGACCGAGGTCGTTCACATGGCAGCCTGCCTCGACCAGGCCGCGGATCAGAGGCTCGACGAGCAGTGGGCCGGACAGGCGACCGTCGCGGCCCACGCTGACCTGGGGTTCGCCCATGGCCAGGCTCTGTGCGCCGACGGCGCGGCCTATCCAGTAGGCGGTATCGGCGTGCAGTGTCTTGCCGACGATGCCGCGGATGTCGTAAGCGCGAAAGATACCTGGCGGCAAGTGGGCGTGAACCGCCGGGGCCATGTCGTTCATCTGGAAAACCCCATCAGTCAGAAGCGCTCGGTTGCAGGCGCACGCAGAGCGCTTGGACGAAGGTTGCGGCCCGGAGTTCGCCATCCGTGGCGATTTCGCTCATGTCCGGTTCAACGGGTGCCGGAATGACCAAAGCCACCGGCGCCGCGCTGGCTCTGGTCGAACGACTCGACGATCTCGAATTGCGCCTGTACCACGGGCACGAGCACCAGCTGGGCGATACGCTCACCGACTGCGATGGTGAAGGTGGTGGTGCCGCGGTTCCAGCACGACACCATCAGCTCGCCCTGGTAATCCGAATCGATCAGCCCAACCAGGTTGCCCAGCACGATGCCATGCTTGTGGCCCAGGCCCGAGCGCGGCAGCACCAGTGCGGCAAGACCCGGGTCGCTGATATGGATGGACAGGCCTGTCGGAATCAGCACCGTCTGGCCGGGTTCGAGCACCGTGTCTTGCGCGAGCAGGGCGCGCAGGTCCAGGCCGGCAGACCCCGGCGTGGCGTATTGCGGCAACGGAAATTCGGTACCCAGGCGTGGGTCGAGGATCTTGGCTTGTAATGCGTGCATGTAACTTATTGAACCTGGTTGAGCCGTTCGGCGATGAAGGCAACCAGCTGGCGGGCGATCTTGCCCTTGCTGGTCTGCGCGAAGAGGGTCTGGTGCTGCTGGCGATCGATCACGGTCAAGGCGTTCTCTTCACTGTTGAAGCCGATGCTGGGGTTGGCCACATCGTTGGCGACGATCAGGTCGAGGTTTTTATCCTTGAGCTTGCGCGTGGCGTAATCGAGCAAGTGTTCGGTCTCGGCGGCGAAGCCGACACTGAAAGGGCGGTCGGTGCGACCGGCCAGGGTGGCAAGGATATCGGGATTGCGCACCATCTGCAGCAGCATGCCATCGCCAGTCGTGGGATCTTTCTTCAGTTTTTGTGGCGCTATCACCTCTGGGCGGTAGTCCGCCACCGCCGCCGACGCGATGAACAGGTCGCATGGCATGGCCGCCTCACAGGCCGCCAGCATGTCCCGCGCGCTGACCACGTCGATACGGCTGACCCGGTCGGGGGTAGGCAGGTGCACAGGGCCGGTCACGAGGGTCACCCGAGCCCCGGCTTCGGCGGCCGCCTCGGCTAGGGCAAAGCCCATCTTCCCGGAGCTATGATTGGTGATGTAGCGCACCGGATCGATGTTCTCCTGGGTGGGGCCGGCGGTGATCAGCACGTGCTTGCCGGTCAATGCCTGGCGCTTGAAGCTCTCGGCGGCGCACCAGGCCAGGTCGGTGGCCTCGAGCATGCGGCCCAGGCCTACGTCGCCACAGGCCTGGCTGCCCGAGGCAGGGCCGAACACCTGAATGCCGCGGCTCCTGAGCACTTGGAGGTTGGCCTGGGTGGCAGCGTCACGCCACATGGCCTGGTTCATGGCCGGGGCGACGGCAACGGTGGCATCGGTGGCCAGTACCAGGGTCGTCAATAGGTCATCGGCCATGCCCTGGGCCAGGCGTGCCATGAGGTCGGCGGTGGCTGGAGCGATCAGTACCAGGTCAGCCCATTTGGCCAGCTCGATATGGCCCATGGCCGCCTCTGCTGCCGGGTCGAGGAGGTCCAGGTGCACCGGGTGGCCGGACAGCGCCTGCAAGGTCAGCGGCGTGATGAATTCAGCGCCACCGCGGGTCATGACGACACGCACCTGGGCGCCGTGCTCCAGGAGTCGGCGGATCAGTTCGGCGCTCTTGTAGGCGGCGATGCCACCACCGACGCCAAGAACGATGCGCTTGCGATACAGCCGCTGCATAGGGTTGCCTTTTTCCAGTGAAAGCGGGCGGCGACAGGAACTGCGTGCGGCAGAGCGTCGCATGTACGAGGGCAAATAGATTAACACAGGGCCGAAATGGGCCGCAGCAGGGGCAGGGCAGCGATGAACATCAGGGAATGGCCGGCTCAGGATCGGCCAAGGGAAAAGCTACTGCAGCGTGGGGCGGGGGTGCTGTCTGACGCCGAACTGCTGGCTGTGCTGCTGGGGTCAGGCGTTGCAGGGCGCAACGTGCTCGACCTGGCGCGTGGCCTGTTGGTGCGCTTTGGCGGCTTACGGCCGTTTCTCGAGGCCGATCGGCGGGCGGTCTTGCGCGAGCCTGGCATAGGGGAGGTCAAATACGCACAGCTGCAGGCATTGCTGGAAATCGGTCGCCGCTACCTCAATGAAGGGATCACCCGCGCAGCGGCGTTGGAGGAACCCCAGGCCGTAAGGCGCTACCTCAAGGCCATGCTGCGCCATGAACCCAGCGAGGTGTTCGGTTGCCTGTTTCTGGACACCAAACACCGACCGTTGGCGTTCGAGATCCTGTTCAGGGGTACCATCGACCGAGCCAGTGTCTATCCGCGGGAAGTGGTGCGGCGTGCATTGATGCACAACGCCGCGGCGCTGATCCTCTGTCACAACCACCCTTCGGGCAACAGCGAACCCAGCAAAGAGGATGTGCACCTGACCCTTTCGCTCAAGCGTGGGCTGGCCTTGATCGATGTACGCGTGCTGGATCACATCATCATTGGCGACGGGGAGCCGCTGTCCATGGCCGAGCACGGGTGGGTCGTAGCTTAGGGCACGCCACCGCGAGCGCGGCGCAGTTCAGGATGACCTGTCATGACCGGGGGTAAGGGTGGCGCCTTCCCCGATCACCGCAACGCTCAAGCGTGATCGAGGCCTACTTGGTCACGCTCACTTTGCTGAAGTCCAGCCGGCCGAACGGGTTGACCTGATAACCCTCGACACCCTGACGCAGCAGGGCCGCCGCCGTCGGATGCGCCAATGGCACCCACAGCGCCTGCTGCTGGATCAGGGTCTGCGCCTGCTGGTACAGCCGGCTGCGCACGCTCTGATCATTGGTGGTGCGACCGGCACTGATCAGCTGATCCAGGCGATTGTCACAGAACCGCGCGAAGTTGGTCCCGGATTTGACCGCTGCACAGGAGAACTGCGGGGTGAGGAAGTTATCCGGGTCGCCGTTGTCGCCTGCCCAGCCCATGAACAGCAGGTCATGCTCGCCGGCCTTGGCGCGGCGGATGAGTTCGCCCCATTCGATCACCCGAATTTCAGCCTTGATGCCCACCTTGGCGAGATCAGCCTGCAGCATCTGCGCGCCCAGGCTAGGGTTGGGGTTGAGCAGGCTACCGGAAGGGCGTGTCCAGATCGTTGTGCTGAAGCCGTCCGCCAGACCGGCCTTGGCCAGCAGGGCCTTGGCTTTCTTCACATCCAGTGGGTAACCGGGCAGGTCCTTGGCATAGCTCCAGGTATTGGGCGGATACGGGCCATTGGCCGCAATCGCCGAGTCTTCGAAAACAGCTTTCACGTAGGCCTGTTTGTCGAAGGCCAGGTTGATGGCCTGGCGCACCTCTGGCTTGTCCAGTGGTGGGTGCTGGCTGTTGAGCGCGATGAATGCCGTCATGAACGCTGGCGTGCTGGCCACCTTGAGGCTGCTGTCCTGGCTGGCCTCGGCAATGTCCAGTGGCTTGGGCGACAGGGCTACCTGGCACTCGTTGCGCTTGAGTTTCTGCAGGCGCACGTTTGCATCGGTGGTGATGGCGAAGATCAGTGGGTCGACGGCTGGCTTGCCGGCAAAGTAGTCAGGGTTGGCGCGATAGCGCACCACCGCGTCCTTCTGGAACCGCTGGAAGACGAATGGCCCGGTGCCGATGGGTTGGCTGTTGAGTTTCTCGGGCGTGCCTGCCTTGAGCAACTTGTCGGCATATTCGGCTGAATAGATCGAGGCAAAGCCCATGCTCAGGGTGGCCAGGAAGGTCGCATCCGGGTGGGTAAGGGTAAAGCGCACGGTATTGGGCGCCGGCGCGTCGATCGTCTTGATCAGGCTGCCCAGTTGCAGCGACTGGGCATGGGGGTAGCCGCCGGGCGCTGTCTTGTGCCAGGCGTGAGCGGGGTAGAGCATGCGCTGGAAGCTGAACAATACGTCGTCGGCATTGAGCGTACGGCTGGGCTTGAAATAGGCAGTGGTATGGAATTTCACGTTGTCGCGCAGGGTGAAATCGTACACCAGGCCATCGGCCGACACCGTCCAGCTGGCGGCCAGGCTCGGCACCACCTTGCCTTTGCCTGCGTCGAATTCCACCAGGCGGTTCATCAGCACATCGGCCGTGGCATTGGTGGTGGTCAGCGAGTTGTACTGCACCACGTCGAAGCCTTCGGGGCTGGCTTCGCTGCAAACGCTCAGTGGCGCTGCCTGGGCTGCACCCACGGCAAGCAGGGAGGTGAACAATAAGGAAAGGGCGGCGGCACGCATGGTGGCTCCTTGGCTGTCAGTGGCCCATCTGCCAGTGCAGTCTGGAAAAGGCCTACCCTAGTGTGACTGCCAGAAAATGACCACACTCTTTTTTACAATATTGGCGACGAACGGTCGGCACCTGATAGGGCCTTCGGTCATGCTGCTCGCGGCGGTTCGCCTCGGCTCGAATGTTGATCAGGTATTGTTGCAATCGAGTCTTTCTGGTATAAAGCAGCGCTCTTTTCTAGGGGCTCGGCCTGTCGCATCAGCGAATCCGGTCGATAAGACCTCCAGAATCACGGCGCCTCGGCGCCAAAGACTGAGAGATTAAGCGGCCAACCCATGCCGGGTTGGGCATGTGGTTTTAGAGGGCTGAGTCATGTCGAGAGTCTGTCAAGTTACTGGTAAGGGTCCAGTAACCGGGAACAACATTTCCCACGCAAACAACAAAACCCGTCGTCGTTTCCTGCCAAACCTGCAGCACCACCGTTTCTGGGTTGAATCCGAGAAGCGTTTCGTGCGTCTGCGCGTTTCCGCCAAAGGCATGCGCATCATCGACAAGCGCGGCATCGATGCCGTACTGGTTGACATCCGTAAAGCTGGCGCCAAGGTTTAAGGGAGAGCATCATGCGTGAATTGATCCGTCTGGTTTCGAGTGCCGGTACCGGCCACTTCTACACCACCGACAAGAACAAGCGCACCACCCCGGACAAAATCGAGATCAAGAAATACGATCCCGTTGTTCGCAAGCACGTGGTGTACAAGGAAGCCAAGATCAAGTAATTGATCGGCGACCTGAAAAAAACCCGCCTCTGAAGAGAGGCGGGTTTTTTTATGTCTGGCCGAAAGGGTCAGCTGGCCAGGGATCACTTCTGCTCGAACAATGCATAGATCTTGCGGCAAGGCTCCAGCACTTCCCATGTCCCTTTGAATCCGGCGGGGATGACGAACCGATCACCCGCACGCAGCGTCTTGCTGGCGCCCTGTTCGTCGCGCAGCACCGACACGCCCTGCACGATTTCGCAGTACTCATGCTCGGTGTAGTTGACCTCCCACTGGCCCACTTCCCCCTCCCAGACGCCAGCGGCAAACTGCCCGCAGGGGCTTGCATAGTGGTTGTACACGGCCTGGTCCGGCTCGCCTTTGAGCACTTTTTCGGCTGCGGGGCGATAGCGCTCGGCCTCGGTAATGGCCTGGGCGAAGTCGATGATACTTTCGATACTCATAAAGAGGCTCCTGCATGTTCAATAAAATTAACATCACTGGGCGTTTGAGCTGATAGTGTCAAATATATTGATAGTTTGAAAGCGCTGGTTTAGGGTATCGCATGCCTGTGTGCGCCTGTCGCACGCCCGGACCCCGACAACGCCTGCAAGTCCTCAGTGCAGCGTTGCACCTAAACAAGAGGAGGAGTTTCGTATGACCACCCTGACTCGTGCAGACTGGGAACAACGTGCCCAGCAACTGAAGATCGAAGGCCGCGCCTTCATCAACGGCGAATACACCGATGCCGCATCCGGTGAAACCTTCGAGTGCCTGAGCCCGGTCGACGGACGCTTCCTGGCCAAGGTTGCCAGCTGCGACCTGGCCGACGCCAACCGCGCGGTCGAAAACGCCCGCGCGACCTTCAACTCGGGCGTATGGTCACAGCTGGCCCCAGCCAAGCGCAAGGCCATCCTGATCCGCTTCGCCGACTTGCTGCGCAAGAACGTCGAAGAGCTGGCGCTGCTCGAAACACTGGACATGGGCAAACCGATCGGTGACTCCTCCAGCATCGATATCCCAGGCGCTGCCAATGCCATTCACTGGACAGCCGAAGCCATCGACAAGGTGTACGACGAAGTCGCTCCGACGCCGCACGATCAACTGGGCCTGGTCACACGCGAGCCAGTGGGCGTGGTGGGTGCCATCGTTCCCTGGAACTTCCCGCTGCTGATGGCGAGCTGGAAGTTGGGCCCAGCGTTGGCTACGGGCAACTCGGTCGTGCTCAAACCTTCCGAGAAGTCGCCGCTGACCGCTATTCGCATCGCTCAGTTGGCAGTGGAAGCCGGTATCCCAGCAGGTGTGCTGAACGTGCTGCCTGGCTATGGCCACACCGTGGGCAAGGCCCTGGCCCTGCACATGGATGTCGACACCCTGGTATTCACCGGTTCGACCAAGATCGCCAAGCAGCTGATGGTGTATGCAGGCGAGTCGAACATGAAGCGCATCTGGCTGGAAGCCGGTGGCAAGAGCCCGAACATCGTCTTCGCCGACGCGCCAGACCTTGAGGCCGCCGCCCAGGCTGCTGCCAGCGCCATCGCCTTCAACCAGGGTGAAGTGTGCACCGCAGGTTCGCGCTTGCTGGTGGAGCGCTCGATCAAGGACACCTTCCTGCCCATGGTGGTCGAGGCCCTCAAGGCCTGGAAGCCCGGCAACCCGCTGGACCCGCAGACCACCGTGGGTGCACTGGTCGATACCCAGCAGATGAATACCGTGTTGTCGTACATCGAGGCGGGCCACAAGGACGGCGCCAAGCTGCTGACCGGCGGCAAGCGGACGCTGGAAGATACCGGCGGCACCTACGTCGAGCCGACCATCTTCGACGGCGTGACCAATGCCATGAAAATCGCCCAGGAGGAAATCTTCGGCCCGGTACTGTCCGTGATTGCCTTCGACACGGCCGAGGAGGCGGTTGCCATCGCCAACGACACACCCTATGGGTTGGCGGCGGGCATCTGGACTTCGGACATTTCCAAGGCGCACAGGACGGCCCGTGCCGTACGCGCCGGCAGTGTCTGGGTCAACCAATATGATGGCGGCGACATGACCGCGCCATTCGGTGGCTTCAAGCAGTCGGGTAACGGCCGTGACAAGTCGCTGCACGCGCTGGAGAAGTACACCGAGCTCAAGGCCACCTGGATCAAGCTGTAAGCCCAGCGGCCCCTCGGCAGGTCGGCTTCCAAGGCCCTGGCGCGCTTTCGCGAGCTGAGCCGGGACTGAGCAAGCTCGACTGCCAGGGGCCTGACATTCCAATACTGGCCGGGGCGGCGCATACCGTCCCGGCTTCGTCATTTCTGCCGTACAAGAATGCTGCCTGGGAGGCCGTCATGCGTTGGGGAACCTATTTTGCCGTGCTGGCATCGGTGCTGAGCGTCGGGCTCGCATTGGGTGTGAGCATGCCGTTGGTGTCCTTGCGTCTGGAAGCCTGGGGTTATGGCAGCTTCGCCATTGGCGTCATGGCCGCCATGCCTGCCCTGGGCGTGCTGGCCGGCGCTAGCCTGGCCAGCCGGCTTGCCGGGTGGGTGGGCGTGCCTGCGGCCATGCGCCTGTGCCTGTGGGGCGGGGCATTGTCCATTGGCCTGTTGGCCCTGCTGCCAAGCTATCCGCTTTGGCTGGTGCTGCGGCTGTTGATCGGCATGGCGTTGACCGTGGTGTTCGTGCTGGGTGAGAGCTGGATCAATCAACTGGTGGTCGAGCAGTGGCGCGGACGGCTGGTGGCTCTGTACGGGAGTAGCTATGCGCTGAGCCAACTGGCGGGTCCGTTGGTGCTGGGCATGCTGGGCTCGGATGACGACTTCGGCTTCTGGGCGGCGACCGGCCTGCTGCTGGTATCGCCCTTGCTGTTGCTGGGCCGCGGGGGCGCACCCTCTACAGAGGCTTGCAACGTCACCTTTGCCGACCTGTTCGCCTTCTGCAGAAGGCTGCCCGTAATCGCCTGGGCCATTGCGTTGTTCGCTTCGTTCGAAGCCATGATCCTGACCCTGCTGCCGGTGTACTGCCTGCAACAGGGCCTGAGCACGGCAATCGCGTTGTTCATGGTCAGTACGGTGGTGGTCGGCGATGCGGTGCTGCAGTTGCCCATTGGCGCACTGGCGGACCATATATCGCGGCGCGCGCTGTTCACCGGTTGCGCGCTGGCATTGTTGGGGTCGAGCCTTGCCATCCCCCTGCTGTTGCACACCTGGGCCATCTGGCCTGTGTGGGTATTGTTCGGCGCTAGCGCTGGGGGGTTGTTCACCTTATCGCTGGTGTTGATCGGCGAGCGCTATCGAGACGATGCCCTGGTGCGGGCCAATGCCCACGTGGCCCAGCTGTGGGGCATCGGTTGTCTGCTGGGGCCGTTGCTGGCCGGCGCAGGCAGCCAGTGGATCAGTGGGCATGCCTTGCCGCTGCTGATGGCAGCAGGCGCCGCTGGGCTGGTGGTGCTGACCCGGCGGCGCGGAGCGTTTGAGCCAGCGGCTGCGTGACGGTGCAGCGCTAGAGCATCTTTTCCAGCCCGACCGCCTTGCTGATCCAGGCATTGAATCGTCGCCACAGGCTACCAGGCTCTGACGTGAGCACCCGCCGCTGTCCGTCTTCCTCGGTCACCCAGACCAGCTTGCCGGCCACGAGCTCAGGCTGATAGCTCAGGGCCGGTGCCATGCCCTGCACCGCCAGTGCACGGGTGTATTCGGCAAGTTCGGGGCTGTCGACCAATACGCCGACTTCGGTGTTCCACAGCACCGAGCGTGGATCGAAATTGAACGAGCCAATGAACGTCTTGTGACGGTCGAACACGATCGCCTTGCTGTGGAGGCTGGAGTTGGAGCTGCCATGGAAACTCAGTTTGCCCGCGCTGGGATCTCCGGGCTGGCGGCGCATTTCATACAGCTTCACCCCGTGCTCCAGCAGCGCCTTGCGGTAAGGTGCATAACCGCCGTGTACGGCAGGCACATCGGTAGCCTCCAGTGAGTTGGTCAACAGCTTTACCGAAATACCCGCGTCGGCACTCTGGGTGAGGTAAAGCAGCCCCGGTTCGCCGGGTACGAAATAAGCGGAGACCAGAATCAGCTCGTGACGCACATCGCGCAGGTCGGGGCCGAGTTGTCGGGTCAGCAGTAGCTGTGGATCAGGCTCGTCATCGGCCAGCACCTTGCTGGGGGCGTCCCACAGCGCCTGGGCATGAGCCCAGATGAGTTCGTTGCGCCAGGTGTCCAGTCGCGGCTGGGATTGGTAGGCCATCAAGCGGTCGTACAAGACCTTGCGCCGGGTTCTGGCTTCGGCCAGCGAGACTTCCAGCCGATGGCGGCTGGTGCGCAGGTCGCTGGCATTGGGCTGGTGCCAGAGGAAATCGGTGATCGGGCGGCTCAGGGCGCTGTTCCAGTACTGATCGAAGCTGTGTCCCAACTGTTCTGCTATAGGGCCCACACCCAGCAGATCGATGTCGGTGAAGTTCAGGTTGGGCTCGGCATCGAAGTACTCGTCACCCAGGTTTCGCCCGCCGACGATGGCCATGCTGTTGTCCACCAGGAACAGCTTATTGTGCATGCGCCGGTGCTGACGCGACAGGTTGAGCAACCGGCCCATGGCGCGTGTGACCCCAGTGGCGCGCCCCAGGTGCAGGGGGTTGAACACACGGATCTGGATGTTCGAGTGAGCGGCGAGGGTGCCCATGATTGCATCCAGGCCGTCACTGGTGGTGTCGTCCAGCAGAATGCGCACGCGCACGCCCCGGTCGGCCGCCCGCAACAGCTCATGGACCAGGGCGCGGGTGCTGAGTCCGTCATGGACGATGTAGTACTGCACGTCGATGCTGGCCTGCGCATTGCGTATCAGCTCGGCGCGCGCCCGGAAAGCCTCGTTGCTGTTGGGGAGTAGGCGAAAGCCGGAACGGCCTTCATAAGGGGCTGCCTGGCGCAGCACCGAGCGGCCGAACGATGAGCCATCGGCGGGCAGGGCTTGACTGGTTTGGCGCGGCGTATCGACGCTGGCGCAGCCGCAGACGCCGAGCAGCAGCGTCAGCAGCAAGGGTAGGGCTCGCTGGAGTTTCAACGGTGGATCGTCCTGTGCAGCAGGGCTTTGGGATTGGACAGTGGAGGGCAACGCAAAGTTACGTCGCGATGATGTCCTCGTCCAGCAAGCGTTGGGCGGTCTCACCAACCTTGCGCACCGCCGCCTCGATTTGCGCAGTGGGCCTGGCGGCGAAGTTCATGCGCAGGCAGTGACGGAACTTGCCGGAAGCGGAAAAGATGCTGCCCACGGCCACTTGTACGCCTTGCTCCAACAAGGCGTGATTGAGCTGCAAGGTATCGAAATGTTCCGGCAATTCCACCCATAGCATGAAGCCGCCTTGCGGACGGCTTACGCGGGTGCCTTGCGGAAAATACCGGGTCACCCAGTCGCTCATCAATTCACGGCTGCGTTGGTACTGGCTGCGCATGCGCCGCACATGGGGTTGGTAATGCCCGTTGGCGATGAAGTCCGCCACCGCCAATTGAGGCTGACTGGCGGTGCTGCCCGTGCTGATGTACTTCATGTGCAGGACCCGCTCCAGGTAGCGCCCAGGCGCTACCCAACCGACGCGCAGGCCAGGGGCAAGCGTCTTGGAAAATGAACTGCACAACAGCACGCGGCCTTGCGTATCGAATGACTTGACCGTCCGTGGCCGAGGGTAGGTATAGGCCAGGTCACCGTAGACATCGTCCTCGAGAATGGCTACGTCGTAGCGCTGTGCAAGGTTCAACAGGGCCTTTTTACGAGCCTCAGGCATGATGTAGCCCAGCGGATTGTTGCAACTTGGGGTGATCTGGATGAGCTTGATCGGCCACTGCTCAAGGGCCAGTTCGAGCGCCTCGAGGCTGATGCCTGTCACCGGGTCTGTGGGGATCTCCAGCGCCTTCATGCCCAGGCCCTTGAGCGTCTGCATGGCGCCATGGAAGCTGGGCGAGTCCACCGCAACGATATCGCCAGGCTCGCACACGGCGCGGATGCTGCACGACAGGGCTTCGTGGCAGCCTGTCGTCACCACCAACTCAGAGGGCGAGAGCCTGCACCCAGAGTCCAGGGCCAGGCGTGCCACCTGTTCACGCAAGGCCAGGTTGCCGTGGATATTGTCGTAATACAGCCCGGGCATGTCCTGGCGACGGCTGAGCCTGGCGAGGCTGCGCAACAGCGGCTTGAGGGTAGGGCTCTCGATGTCCGGCATGCCCCGTCCAAGCTGTATCACACCCGGTTGCGGGGTACTGCGCACCAGCTCCAGAACCTGCTCCCATTGGGAAATGTCCACCGGGCGCTGGGCGGGCCGGCTGACCGCCGGCAAGGCCGGCAGGTGGCGATGGTCGCTCACGAAGTAGCCGGACTTTGGCCGTGGCGAGACCATGCCACTGTCTTCGAGCATGCGGTAGGCCTGCTGCACGGTGCTCAGGCTCACCCCGTGCTCCACGCTCAGTGCCCGCACCGATGGCAGCCGCTGGCCGGGCCGATAGAGGCCCTGTTCGATACGCGCGCCGAGTACCTCGGCAAGGTTCAGGTAGAGCGTCACGTCATACTCCTGAGCTGCGCCGGTCAACGCACCATACAGATTGGCAGAAAAGGCAGCATTCAGTTACCTGCAAGCCCGATCTGTATCCAAATAATAACGCTTTTTTGGATCTGTATTGTCAGGCCGTGCACCCGGCATGCTGTCCCCACATTGTCATCGAAAGGGAGACAGCAGCAATGGGAAGCTTGAGCGATGTGCGCATCGAACAGTCGGTAGGCGAAAAAGAGGCCCTGCAGCGAAGCAAAACCCACGCTGCGCCCCAGGCGTTGAGCCGCTGGCGGCTGATGCTGCGCCGCTGGCACACCCGCAGGGCGCTGTTACAGTTGAGCGACCATGAACTGCGCGATGTGGGTCTCAGCTGGCAAGAGGCGCGCTCAGAAGGCTGCAAGCCTTTCTGGAAGCCGTGACTGCTTTCACACCAGCTCCTTGAGCCTGTGCCACAGCATGCCCAATGCCAGTAAAGGTGAGCGCAAGTGCTTGCCGCCTGGGAACGTCATGTGTGGCACCTTGGCAAACAAGTCGAAACGCCCGCTTTGCTGGCCACTGATGGCTTCCCCGAGCAGGCGGGCGGCCAGGTGAGTAGCGTTCAGCCCGTGGCCTGCGTAGGCCTGGGCGTAGTACACGTTCGGCTTATCAGGCAGGCGGCCCACCTGGGGCAGGCGGTTGGCGCCGATCCCGATCATGCCGCCCCACTGGTAATCGATGCGTACGTCGGCCAGCTGAGGGAACACGCGCAGCATCTTGGGCCGCATGTAGGCGGCGATATCCTTTGGATCGCGCCCGGAATAATGGCAAGCGCCGCCGAACAGCAGCCGGTGATCTGCGCTCAGGCGGTAGTAGTCCAGCGCCACTCGCTGGTCGCACACGGCCATGTTCTGTGGCAACAGCGAGCGTGCACGCGCTTCACCCAGCGGCTCGGTGGCGATGAGGTAACTGCCGGCGGGCAATACCTTGCCGCCCAGCTCACCGTTCAAACCATTGAGGTAGGCGTTGCAGCACAGGACCAGCGTTTGCGCCCGGACCCGGCCCTGGGCGGTGTGTACCTGCACCTGCGGGCCATAGTCGATGCGGGTCACCTCGGACTGCTCGTGGAGTTTCACACCCAGGCGCGCGGCTGCCGCGGCTTCGCCCAACGCCAGGTTAAGGGGGTGCAAGTGGCCAGAGCCCATGTCCACCAGCCCGCCTGCATAGCGCTGCGAGCCCACCACATCGTGAATGTCATCCTTTGCGACCAGCCGCAGTTCGTGGGCGTAACCCAGGCTGCGTAAGTGTTCGGCCTCTTCGGCCAGGCCCGCCATTTGCGCCGGCTTGTTGGCCAGGTCGCAATAGCCCCAGGTCAAGTCGCAGGCGATGGCGTGCCGCGCTACACGATCGCGCACGATCTGCACGGCCTCCAGCCCCATCAGTTGCAAGTCGCGAACGCCCTGCTCGCCGATGACCGGCAGGAACTGCTCCAGACCATGGCCGACCCCGCGGATCAACTGCCCACCGTTGCGCCCACTGGCGCCCCAGCCGATCTTGCGCGCTTCGAGCAGGATCACCGAGAAGCCACGCTCGGCCAACTCCAGGGCCGTGTTCAAACCGGAGTAGCCACCACCGACGATGCACACATCGGCGGTGTGCTCGCCTTGCAGATAGGCATGATCAGGGTGAGGCGCGCTGCTGGCGGCGTAGTAAGAAGCGGCATGCTGCGCGCTGTGGATCATTGGACGAGTCCTAGTGCGTGGGCTGGAACGGGAGAATAAGCCGCAGGCCCAGGGCGGGCAACCGGCCTATAATGGGCGGACCTTTTCAACCTGTGCCTCGTCATGTCCTGCGACCGCCACAAGATCCACTTCCTGCGCGAACTCATCCCTTCGTTCGAATGCGAGCCTGGCTGCCATGACTGCTGCGGGCCGGTTACCACCTCGGCGCAAGAGATGGCTCGGCTGCCGCGCAAATCCCAGGCCGAACAGGACGCTGCCCTGGAGCGCCTGGACTGCGTGCATCTGGGGCCCCAGGGCTGCACGGTATATGAAGAGCGGCCACTGATCTGTCGCCTGTTCGGTACCACCCCACGACTGGCCTGCCCGCGTGGTCGTGGGCCCGAACCCATGATCGACCCTGCGGCCGAGCAACTGGTGCACCAGTTCATTGCCACCACCCGGCAAGTGCTGGTCTAGGCGTTTGCGGTAGGGCCCGGCGTCAGTCCGGGATCGGCAGGCAGAGACTTTCCTTCACCTCCTCCATCACGATGTAGCTTTTGGACTCACGCACGTGGGGCAGCTTGAGCAGGATGTCGCCAAGCAGCTTGCGATACGAAGCCATTTCCGAAATGCGCGCCTTGACCAGGTAGTCGAAGTCGCCGGAAACCAGGTGGCATTCGAGCACGTGCGGCAGCTTCAGGACTGCCCGGCGAAACTCCTCGAAGGTATCGCCAGACTTGTAGTCCAGGCTGATTTCCACGAAGACCAGCAGGCTGCCCTTGAGGTGCTGTGGGTTCAGGCGGGCGTTATAGCCCATGATGATGCCTTCACGTTCCAGCCGGCGCACGCGCTCGGTGCACGGCGTGGTGGAGAGGCCGACCTTCTCGCCCAGTTCGGTGAAGGAGATACGCCCGTCGCTCTGCAGGATGCGCAGGATGTTCCGGTCGATCTTGTCCAGCTCACGCTTACTTTGATGCTGGGTTCTCATAGGGGATGCCCCTCCGTAAAAGGCCATTGTGCCGAGAATTCTCGCCAATAATAGGCTTTTATATAGTGAATTGCACTGCTCTCGAATTCCTATACTTCGCCCATCAATGGCAGTCCAACAACACACCGCGGCAGGCCGCGAGGGGAAAGAAACGATGCGAGTTCTGGTACTTGGTAGCGGCGTGATCGGAACCGCCAGTGCCTATTACCTGGCCCGGCAAGGGTTCGAAGTGACGGTGGTGGACCGCCAGCCAGCGGTGGCCATGGAAACCAGCTTTGCCAACGCCGGCCAGATCTCGCCTGGCTATGCCTCGCCGTGGGCGGCGCCGGGGGTGCCTCTGAAAGCCGTTAAATGGCTGCTCGAGCGCCACGCTCCGCTTGCCATCAAGCTGACCGGTGACGTAGACCAGTACCTGTGGATGGCCCAGATGCTGCGCAACTGCACGGCCAACCGCTATGCCGTGAACAAGGAGCGCATGGTGCGGTTGTCCGAGTACAGCCGCGACTGCCTCGACGAACTGCGCGCCGAAACCGGCATTGCGTACGAGAATCGTAGCCTGGGCACCACCCAGCTGTTCCGCACCCAGGCCCAGGTCGATGCAGCTGCCAAGGATATCGCCGTGCTTGAGCAATCAGGCGTGCCTTATGAATTGCTCGACCGCGATGGCATCGCCCGCGTCGAACCTGCCCTGGCCAGTGTGAAGGGCATTCTCGCCGGCGCCCTGCGCCTACCCAACGACCAGACCGGCGATTGCCAGTTGTTCACCACCAAGCTGGCAGAAATGGCCCGCAACCTGGGCGTGGAGTTCCGCTTCGGGCAGGACATCCAGCGCCTGGATCATGCAGGTGACCGCATCAACGGTGTCTGGATCGATGGCAAGCTCGAAACCGCCGACCGCTATGTGCTGGCATTGGGCAGCTATTCGCCGCAGATGCTCAGGCCCCTGGGCATCAAGGCGCCGGTCTATCCGTTGAAGGGCTACTCCCTCACCGTACCCATCACCAACGGTGACATGGCGCCTGCCTCCACCATCCTCGACGAAACCTACAAGGTCGCCATCACCCGTTTCGACAACCGTATCCGTGTTGGAGGTATGGCTGAGATCGCCGGCTTCGACCTGTCGCTCAACCCCCGCCGACGTGAAACACTGGAGATGATCGTCAACGACCTTTATCCTCGCGGCGGTGATTTGAGCCAGGCCAGCTTCTGGACTGGGCTGCGTCCCGCGACGCCAGACGGTACCCCCATCGTGGGTGCAACCGCCTTCCGTAACCTGTTCCTCAATACAGGTCACGGCACGCTGGGCTGGACCATGGCCTGTGGCTCGGGTCGTCTGCTGGCTGACCTGATCGCGCGCAAGAAACCGCAGATCAGTGCAGAGGGGCTGGACATCTCGCGCTATGGCAGTAGCCGCGAAGTGGCCCGTCACGGGCATGGTTCGCCCGCTCATCAGCAGTAAGCCGTCCATTGGGGTATTCGCCGGTGACCTGCGAATGCCCCAGCTTCGATTTCAACCCGTATGACTTTTAAGGCAGCCGCATGCGCCCCGCCCGTGCCCTGATCGACCTCCAGGCCCTGCGCCACAATTACCGTCTCGCCCGCGAACTGACCGGTGCCAAGGCGCTTGCCGTGATCAAGGCCGACGCCTACGGCCATGGTGCTGTGCGCTGCGCGTTGGCGCTCGAGCCCGAAGCGGACGGGTTTGCCGTGGCCTGCATCGAGGAGGCGCTGGAGCTGCGTGCGGCCGGCATCAGGGGCCCGGTCCTGCTGCTGGAGGGCTTCTTCGAGGCCAGTGAGCTGCCGTTGATCGTCGAACATGACCTGTGGTGCGTCGTGCATTCGGCCTGGCAATTGGAGGCCATCGAGAAAAGCCCGCTGGCCAGCCCGCTCACCGTCTGGCTCAAGCTCGATACCGGCATGCACCGTGTAGGGCTGCATCCCAAGGACTATCGCGATGCCTATGAGCGCCTGCTGGCCTGCGGCAAGGTAGGGCGCATTGTGCTCATGAGCCATTTCGCCCGTGCCGATGAGCTGGGTGCGCAGGCCACGGCCGAGCAGATTGCCGTTTTCGAAACCGCACGCCAGGGCTTGGCAGCAGAATGCAGCCTGCGCAACTCTCCAGCCGTGCTGGGTTGGCCCCAGGCAGCCGGTGATTGGGTGCGCCCAGGGCTGATGCTCTATGGCGCAACGCCGTTCGATATGCCTCAAGCTCAGGCCCAACGCCTGCAGCCGGTCATGACACTGCAGTCGCGGGTCATCAGTGTGCGGGAGCTGCCGGCCGGCGAGCCGGTGGGTTACGGCGCCACGTTCGTCAGCACGCGGCCCACCCGTGTAGGCGTGGTCGCTATGGGCTACGCCGACGGTTACCCTCGCCAGGCGCCCAACGGTACGCCGGTCATGGTTGCTGGCAGCCGGGCCCCGCTCATCGGTCGCGTGTCGATGGACATGCTGAGCATCGACCTGACCGACGTGCCGCAGGCGACCGTCGGCAGCCCAGTCGAACTATGGGGCAAGCAGGTCCATGCCGCTGAGGTGGCGAGCCAGGCCGGTACCATTCCTTACCAGATCTTCTGCAATCTCAAGCGGGTACCCCGGGAATACATTGGGGACTAGGGCGTCAGGCGGGTGGTGTGTTGTAAATACTGAACGGCGTTGCCATGATATCGTTCACATCCACCCGCATAACCCGTCTCAGGAGGCTCCAGCTTTGGACGTCGGCGAACGACTGCAAGCCATCCGCACGCTCAAGGGCCTGTCTCAGCGTGAACTCGCCAAGCGCGCGGGGGTTACCAACAGCACCATCTCCATGATCGAGAAAAACAGTGTGAGCCCGTCGATCAGTTCGCTGCGCAAGGTACTGAGCGGCATTCCCATGTCCATGGTCGAGTTCTTTTCCGTGGAGCTCGAACCCGAGAGCCCTGCGCAGATCGTCTACAAAGCCCACGAACTGATCGACATCTCCGATGGTGCGGTGACCATGAAGCTGGTTGGCAAATCGCACCGCAACCGTGCCATCGCTTTTCTGACCGAGGTGTACCCGCCCGGCGCCGACACCGGTGCCGAAATGCTGACCCATGATGGCGAAGAGACTGGCATTCTGCTTGAAGGCCGCCTGGAATTGGTGGTCGGTACCGAGCTGTTCATTCTCGAAGCAGGCGACAGCTATTACTTCGAAAGCACCCGCCCGCACCGTTTTCGCAACCCGTTCGAACAGCCAGCACGCTTGATCAGCGCCGCCACCCCCTCGAACTTTTGATCCAGCGCAGTGCATTGACGCGTCAATACCCCTTTCCTGTGTAGGGTCGTTTCCCGGCTTCGGGCTTGCCGTTATACTTTTCGGCGCTCGAGGATCCGTGGCCGCGAGCATGATTAGCCACCATGAGGGTGTTCGCGTGAATCAAGTCAAGAAGATGCTGGCCATCCCGGCCGCCGTACTGGCCCTGTGGGCAATTACCGCTACCGCTGCGACCAATGACGATATCGCCAAGCGCCTGGAACCGGTCGGTAAGGTGTGTATCCAGGGCCAGGAATGCAAGGGCATGGCCGTGACCGCCAGCGCTGGCGCCGGGTCTGCCAGAACGCCCGACGACATCATCGCCAAGCATTGCACGGCCTGCCATGGCACGGGCCTGCTCGGCGCGCCGAAAGTTGGCGATAGCGCAGCCTGGAAGGAGCGTGCCGACCACCAGGGCGGGTTGGATGGCATCCTGGCCAAGGCCATCACGGGCATCAACGCCATGCCGCCCAAGGGCACCTGCGCGGATTGTTCGGATGATGAGCTAAAGGCCGCTATTGAGAAGATGTCTGGCCTGTAAGTTACTGCAATGTGCTGCGTAGCAGTCCCAGTCTTCTAGCTTCGCATCTTGCCTTGCCGGGGCCGCTTCGCGGCCCATCGCGGCGCGAGGCCGCTCCCACACGGGGGGCGCTGGCCCTTAGAGGCGGTGAAAGGCAGTTGCTCCTGCAATCGCGCTACTTCAGCCATCCCACGATCACAGGAGCGGCCTCGTGCCGCGATGGGCTGCGCAGCAGCCCCGGAGATGTGAGCACTATCGCTAATTGCCGGGGCCGCTCCTACAGGCACCGCGTACGCTTATACCTTCGCTGAGCCTGAAGGCCACCGAATTGTCGAGTGGCTGCCAGTGCTTGTCCAATTGTCTGCGCCTTCCGCTTCCCGCCCAGGCAACCAACCATTCCACCTGCCTGTCGAACCTCCTGAACCCAAGCACGAACCAGGAGGCCTCGATGCACCTCAGTTCCATCGACCAGGCCGTCGAACAGGTCCTGTCCCGCCTGCCAACCCATATCCACATGGGCCTGCCGCTGGGCCTGGGCAAACCCAATGCGTTCGTCAACGCACTTTATGCCCGCATCCGTGAGTTGCCCGAACGCCGTCTGACCATCTATACAGCCCTCTCCCTGGGGCGACCAGCGCTGGGTGATGGCTTGCAGCAACGCTTGCTCGAGCCCTTCGTCGAGCGCGTGTTCGGCGACTACGAAGAGCTTCACTATCTGGCCGACCTGCGCAATGACAGCCTGCCGCCGAACATTCGCGTAGAACAATTCTTCATGCAGCCCGGCAGCCTGCTTGCCAGTGAGTCGGCTCAACAGGATTACGTCAGCAGCAACTACAGCCATGCCGCGCGAGACATCAATGCCAAGGGTCTGAACCTCATCGCCCAGCTGGTGGCGGCTACGCCGGAGCGGCCTGTCCATCTGAGCCTGGCCTGCAACCCGGACATCACCCTGGACCTGTTACCCATGGTCGAACGCCGCCGTGCCGCCGGCGAGACCATCCTCATGCTGGGTCAGGTGCATGCGCAGCTGCCCTACATGCCCGGTGATGCCGAACTGCCAATGGATGCGTTCGACCTGTTGCTGGACGAAGCCGAGCAGCGCCAACTGTTTTCAACGCCCAACATGCCGGTCACCATACAGGACCACTGCATCGGCCTGCATGCCAGCAGCCTGGTGCGCGACGGCGGCACCCTGCAGATCGGGATTGGTGCCATGGGCGACGCGGTTGCCGCCGCGCTGCTCGCCCGCCAGAGCGATAACGTTGCCTACCGTGCAGCGCTCGACGGCCTTGGCGCGGGCACCACGCAGGCACTGATCGAGCGGGAAGGGGGGCTCGCGCCCTTCGAACAGGGGCTGTATGGCTGTAGCGAGATGTTCGTCAACGGGCTGTTGGCGCTGGCCGAGGCGGGCGTGCTGCGGCGTGCTGTGGATGACCGGGGAGTGATCCTGCACGGGGGGTTCTTCCTCGGCCCGCAAGCGTTCTACCAGCGCTTGCGCGACATGCCCCTTGAGCAGCGCGCACGGTTTGCCATGACCGGGATCAATTTCGTCAACGAGCTCTACGGTGACGAACAGCTCAAGCGTCGCCAGCGACAAGACGCACGCTTTATCAATACGGTGTTCGGCATGACCCTGCTCGGTGCGGGTGTGGCCGATCAGCTCGAAGACGGGCGAGTGTTGAGCGGGGTAGGTGGGCAGTACAACTTCGTCGCCCAAGGGCACGCGCTGGAAGGTGGCCGCTCGATACTGCTGCTGCGCAGTTGGCGCGAAGCGGGCGGCGAGGTGTCGTCGAACATCTTCTGGAACTACGGCCATTGCACCATTCCCCGCCACCTGCGCGATATCGTGGTGACCGAATATGGCATCGCCGACCTCAGGGGGCAGACCGACAGCGAGGTCATTGCGCGATTGCTTGCGGTGTGTGACGCCCGGTTCCAGCAGAGCCTGATCGTGCAGGCCAAAAACGCTGGCAAATTGGCGGAAGATTTTCAGCTCGACAGGCGTTTTGCCGATAACACGCCGCAGCGCCTGGCCGCGGTCCAGGCACAGCACCCACAGCTGTTCCCGGAATACCCCATGGGGACCGATTTCACGGTTGAAGAGCAGGACTTGCTACGGGCACTGAACTGGTTGAAAAGCAAGTTCAAGCTCAGCGAGGCGCTCGAACTGGGCAAGGCCACGCTGGAGGCGCCAGAGCCGCAAGGGTATGAGCGGCATCTGGCACGGATGCAACTTGACCAGCCTCAGGGGCTAAAAGAAGCGCTGTACCAACGGTTGCTGTTGGCGGGCCTGGCGGCGACTTGAAACCGGCAGGGGGCTGCCACGCAGCCCCCTGTGCCCGGATGCGAGCGAGCCGGTGCCGCATCACTCGATGAAGCTGACCACACCGCCTTCCAGCGATTTCACTCGCGCCAGCGACTCCACGCGATAGCCTTGGCGATCCAGCTCAGCGCGCCCGCCCTGGAACGATTTCTCGATCACGATCCCCAGGCCTACCACGGTCGCCCCGGCCTGCTTGATGATCGATATCAGCGCCTGGGACGCCTTGCCGTTGGCCAGGAAGTCATCCATCACCAGCACCCGATCGCTGCTGCTCAGGTGGCGCGGCGAAATGGCCACGGTGTTCTCGGTCTGCTTGGTGAACGAATACACAGAAGCCGTCAGCAGGTTTTCGGTGAGGGTCAGCGACTGGTGCTTGCGCGCGAAGATCACCGGCACGCCCAGCTTCAACCCGGTCATCACCGCAGGCGCGATGCCCGACGCCTCGATGGTGACGATCTTGGTCACGCCGGCATCGGCGAACAAGCGGGCGAACTCGTCACCGATCAGCTGCATCAGCGCCGGGTCGATCTGATGGTTGAGAAACGCATCGACTTTGAGAACCTGGTCGGAAAGCACGATGCCTTCTTCGCGAATCTTCTGATGCAGTGCTTCCACTATGGTATTCCTCGGAACAGAAATGGCCGCAAACAGCGGCAGTGTTTAAGAGTAATGGTTGATCAGCGTTTGAGCATCGCCCGGATGTCGGCCAGGGCATTGTTGCCGCGTGCGGCCTTGACCTCGACCGGTGCATCGTCCAGCCCTTCCCAGGACAGGTCTTCGGGGGGCAGTTCGTCGAGGAAGCGACTGGGCGTGCAGTCGATGATTTCCCCGTATTGCTTGCGTTTGGCGGCGAACGTGAACGCCAGCGTCTGGCGTGCGCGGGTAATACCCACATAAGCCAGGCGGCGCTCTTCCTCGATGGTGTCGGCCTCGATGCTGGAGCGGTGAGGCAGGATCTCCTCCTCCATGCCCATGATGAACACGTAGGGAAATTCCAGGCCCTTGGACGCGTGCAGGGTCATCATCTGCACACCGTCGGCGTTTTCTTCCTCTTCCTGCTGGCGCTCGAGCATGTCGCGCAGCACCAACTTGCCGATGGCGTCCTCAATGGTCATGTCACCCTCTTCGTCCTTCTCGAGGGTGTTCTTCAGCGCTTCGACCAGGAACCAGACATTGCTGATGCGAAACTCCGCGGCCTTGTCGCTGGCGGTCTGCTGGCGGATCCAGTTTTCGTAGTCGATGTCGCGGATCATTTCATGCAGGGCGGCTATGGGGTCGTCCAGCGCCACCTTGTGGCGCACACCGTCCAGCCAGTGCTTGAAGCGCTGCAAGCGCTCGGTGTAGCGCGCATCCAGGTGCTCGCCCAGGCCCAGTTCCTCACTGGCGGCATACATCGAAATGCCCCGGCCGGTGGCATAGTTGCCGAGCTTTTCCAAGGTGGTCGAGCCGATTTCCCGGCGCGGCACGTTGATGACACGTAGGTAGGCGTTGTCGTCGTCAGGGTTCACCAGCAGGCGCAGGTAGGCCATGAGGTCCTTGACTTCCTGACGGCCAAAGAAGCTGTTGCCGCCGGAAAGACGGTAAGGCACCTGGTGGTGCTGCAACTTCAGCTCGATCAGCTTGGCCTGGTAGTTGCCGCGGTACAGGATGGCGAAATCGCTGTAGGGACGGTTGGTACGCAGGTGCAGCGTGAGGATTTCCATCGCCACGCGCTCGGCCTCGGCATCCTCGTTCTTGCAACGTATCACCCGGATCTCATCGCCCACGCCCATCTCGCTCCACAGCTGTTTCTCGAACGCGTGCGGGTTGTTGGCGATCAGCACGTTGGCGCAGCGCAGGATGCGGCTGGTGGAACGGTAGTTCTGCTCCAGCATAACCACTTTCAGTGAGGGATAGTCCTCCTTGAGCAGCATCAGGTTCTCGGGGCGCGCGCCGCGCCAGGCATAGATCGACTGGTCGTCGTCGCCCACCACGGTGAACTGGTTGCGCATGCCGATCAGCATCTTCACCAGCAGATACTGGCTGGCGTTGGTGTCCTGGTATTCGTCCACCAACAGATAACGCACGCGATTCTGCCAGCGCTCGAGCACCTCGGGGTGTTCCTGGAACAACTTGACCGGTTGCAGGATCAGGTCGTCGAAGTCCACGGCGTTGAACGCCTTGAGCGTGCGCTGATAGTGGGTGTAAACGACCGCAGCGGTCTGCTCGCGCGGGTTGCGTGCTTTCTCCAGGGCCTCGGGAGGCAGGATCAGGTCGTTCTTCCAGGCACCGATCATGTTCTTGATTTCGTCGATGCCGTCGTCGCCGGAGTACTCCTTCTGCATGATGTCCGACAGTAGGGCTTTGATATCCGACTCGTCGAAGATCGAAAAACCAGGCTTGTAGCCCAGGCGTTCGTGCTCCTTGCGGATGATGTTCAGGCCCAGGTTGTGGAACGTGCAGACCGTCAGCCCTCGGCCTTCGCCCGGACGCAGCAGGCTGGCAACCCGCTCCTTCATCTCGCGGGCGGCCTTGTTGGTGAAGGTCATGGCCACGATGTACTGGGCGCGAATACCGCAGTTCTGGATGAGGTGGGCAATTTTGCGCGTAATGACGCTGGTCTTGCCCGAACCTGCACCGGCGAGCACCAAAAGAGGGCCGCCGACATAGTCACGGGCTTCCTGCTGCCGGGGATTGAGTCGGGACATGCTAGAAACCGGGGGTCGCCAGAAAATAGCCGCGCATTCTAACAGGCATGCGTGTTCATGGCGTGACCGTCTGACGTTCGAGTCAGACTTTCGAAACGATCATTAGCGCCGCTAATGCTTGCGCCTGAAAAAATCGTATTTGCTGGTCTGTCTGCTTTCGCGCAGGATGCACGACAAAATACGTCGGACCAGGCTGTTAAAAGGCGCGCTCACAAGTGAAAATCATTTCCATTAGATGCGCCGGTTTGTTCATCGGTCTACGTTGCATCGTCGAGCCTTAAGGAGCCGTCTTGTCCGCGCCTGTCGAACCTATGCGTTTGCTGCTGTTGGCCAGTGAGCCCGAGTGGGCGGCCTTGCTGCACGCGTGCATGCCTGCCTTGAAGGGCGCGGCCGTACTGCTCACGGCACCCGACTGGGATGCCGTCGACAGTCTGTTCAGCCGCGACCGGCAGGCCGTGGTGCTGACCACGCCAGCGTTGCAGCCAGCACCCGGTCGTTGTGAACTGCCGACCATCCTGCTGTTGCACAGCGAGCCAGAGGCGGCGCCCAGCGGCGTCAGCGACTGGCTAGTGAGCGACCAAGTCAATGTCGACAGCCTGCGTCGCTGCCTGCGCCACGTGCGCGAGCGAGGTGTACTGGTAGCCACCCTGCAACGCTTGGCCGAGCAAGACCCTTTGACCGGCATCGCCAACCGCCAGGGCTTCCAGGCCTTGCTGGCCACGCGCCTGGCCGACCATGACGGGCGCGGCGTCGCCCTAGGGCATCTGGACCTGGACAACTTTCGCCATGTCAATGACGCCCTGGGGCACCAGAGTGGGGATCGCCTTATCCTGCAGGTTGTACTACGTCTGAAGCATCAACTCGAAGCAGGCGACCAGCTGGCACGCCTGGGCAGTGACGAGTTCGCCTTGCTGATCGACACCCGCCGCGACCCAGGGCGTGCCGAGTGGATGGCCGAGCGCATCGTCGAGGCATTGGCCGAGCCCTACTGGGTCGATGGCGAAAGCCTGCTGCTCGGTTGCAGCCTGGGCCTGGCCCACGCCCGCGCCCAGAGTGGCGCCGACCCGCTGATGTGGCATGCGCACATCGCCATGCGTCAGGCCAAGGCCACCCAGGGCTGTACCTTCCATGTCTTCAACGAGCGCATCAATCGCCACGCACGCAGCCTGGCCGATCTCGAAAGCGAGCTGCGCCGGGCCTTGCGCCGTGACGAGCTGGAGCTTCACTATCAGCCGCGCTTGAACCTGGCTGATGGGCGGATCGTCGGTCTCGAAGCGCTGGTGCGCTGGCGCCACGCCGAACGGGGCTTGCTGCCGCCCAGTGAGTTCGTGCCATTGGCCGAGCAAAGCGGGCTGATCGTGCCGCTGGGTTACTGGGTCATCGCCCGTGCCCTGCGCGACATGCAGGCCCTGAACACACAGGGGCTTGCGCCGTTGCACATGGCGGTCAATCTCAGTTTCCGGCAGTTTCAGGACAGCCAGTTGCTGGCAACCTTGAGCCGGCTGATCGCCGAGTACGGTGTCGATGCCCACTGGCTGGAATTCGAGCTGACCGAAACGGCCGTGATGCGGCGCAATGAGCGGGTGCGGCAGACCATGGATGCACTGGGCCGCCTGGGCGTGCGCTTCTCGCTGGACGACTTTGGCACAGGGTTCTCTTCGTTCGTGCACCTCAACAGCCTGCCGATCACCTTGCTCAAGGTGGACCGCAGTTTCGTTGCGAAGATGGATATGCGCGAAGAGAACCGCAAGCTGGTGCATGCCATGATCAACCTGGCCCACAACCTCAACCTCGAAGTGGTGGCCGAGGGCGTCGAAAGCGAAGCGCAATTGGCCTTGCTGCGCGGGTTTGGCTGCAACCAGGTACAGGGTTTCCTGGTCAGCAAGCCCCTGCCGGTAGACGCGCTGATCCCGTTCCTGCTGCAGTCGTCACACCGCCAAGTGGGGGTTGCAGGCTAGCTGTCCGCCCCCTCTGGCCAATGCGCAAAGCCACCTCAATGGGTTGAAATCAGGCAGATGTGGCCGTTGCGGCGCGTGTTCCGGCGTGGCGCAACAGCCGCCGCATCCGCCATTCGAAGCCGAAGGTCAGCGCCACCGAGGCGCACGCCAGCCCCAAGGCCAGCCCCCACCAGACGCCCAGCGCGCCCCCGCCAAAGACGAAAGTGAACAACCAGGCGCTGGGTGCCCCGATGAGCCAGTAGCACACCAGCCCGATCAGGAACGTAGTCTTGGCGTCTTTCAGTCCACGAATAGAGCCCATGGCGATGGTCTGCACGCCATCGAACAGCTCGAACCAGGCGGCTACCATCAGCAGCTGGACCGCCAGCTGGAAGATGGCGGCAAATGCCGGGTCGGCCCTGTCGATAAACAGCCCTACCAATGCGTCTGGCAGCAACCAGAACAGCGCAGCGAAGGCGAACATCAGCATGGCCCCGAAGCCGATCCCCACCCGGCCAGCGCTGCGCGCGGCGAGCAAGTTGCCCGCACCGTAGTAATGGCCTACGCGCATGGTCACGGCATAGGACAGGCCAGTGGGCACCATGAAGGCGGTCGACACGATCTGCAGGGCGATTTGGTGCGCGCCCAACTCGGTACTGCCCAGTACGCCCATGCACAGCGCCGCAAAAGCGAACAGCCCTACTTCCACCATGTAGGTGCCGCCGATCGGCAGGCCCAGCCGCCACAGCTCGCCCAACGCTGGCAGCGATGGCCGCGACAGGCCCTTGCGCAGCGGGTAGGCGGCATAAGCCGGGTGCCAGCGGATGTACAGCGCCAGGGCAATGGCCATGCCCATCGAGACCACCGCAGTGACCAGGCCGATGCCCATCAGACCAAGCTTGGGCAGGCCGAACATGCCTTCGATCAGCGCAACGTTCAGCAAGTAGTTGAGTACGGTGCCTACCAGGCTGATGACCATCACCGGCGTAGAGCGGCCCAGGGCGCTAGTGAAGCCACGCAAGGCCATGAAGGTCAGGTAGCCCGGCAACGCCAGCGGCAGCAGGGTGAGAAACTCGGCCGCCGAGGCGACGTTGTCAGGCTGCTGCCCGAAAAGCAGCAGCACAGGTTCGAGGTTCCACAGCACCAGCGCCGCGAACAAGGCCAGGCCCCAGGCCAGCCACAGGCCGCTTTGCGCCAGCCGTGTGGCGCCCTCGATGTCATTGGCGCCTCGGCGGAAGGCTACAAGGGTGCCGACCGCCGCGATGACGCCCAGGCAGAAGATGGACACGAACGAATAGCCCGCCGCGCCCAACCCGCCACCGGCCAAGGCCTGCGGGCTGATGCGTGCCATCATCAGGGTGTCGGTCAGTACCATGAGCATGTGCGCCAGCTGCGAGGCGATCAGCGGGCCTGCCAAGCGCAGTAATGCCTTGAGCTCGTGGGTAGGTGCGACGTGCATGGATGTGATCCTTGGCGAAGACGGTGGCGGACGAAGGGCGATTCTGAGGCCTGGGTCAGCTTTTAACAAAAGGATAAATGCGATCATTGGCATGAGTTTTAATCATGGCGATATGATGCGCAGTTCGCCGTTTCTCCACTGAACAAGGAACCTCATGACCCGCAAGCTACCGCCCCTTTATGCGTTGCGTGCATTCGAAGCTACGGCGAGGTTGAACTCATTCACCCGTGCTGGCGAAGCGTTGTCCATTACCCAAAGCGCGGTCAGCCGGCACATTCGCACGCTGGAGGATCACTTTGCCTGCCGACTGTTCGTGCGCAGTGGCCGCAGCCTGCAACTGACCGAAGCTGCACGGGTACTGCTACCGGGTGTGCGCGAAGGCTTTGCCGCGCTTGAGCGTGCTTGTGACACGTTGCGCGGTGAAGACGAGATGCTGCGCATGAAGGCGCCGTCCACCCTGACCATGCGTTGGTTGCTGGCCCGGCTGAGCCGCTTCCGTCGGCTGCAACCTGGCAATGAAGTGCAACTGACCAGTGCCTGGATGGACGTCGACCATGTGGACTTCAACCAGGAACCTTTCGATTGCGCGGTGCTGCTGGGCGATGGGGTGTTCCCGGCGGAGTGGGAGGTACGCAAGCTGTTCCCCGAACTGCTGGTGCCGGTGGGTGCACCAGGGCTGTTGGATGACGGGCCCTGGACCGCGGCGCGCCTTGCGAGTAGCGAACTGCTGCACCCTACAATGGACAAGCGTGACTGGCGGGTATGGCTGGAGCGCCTGGGCCTGAGTAGCAGGGTTTCGCTCAAGGGCGGGCAGGTGTTCGACACGTTGGAACTGGGCATGATTGCAGCGGCCCGAGGCTACGGTGTTTCAATTGGTGACCTGATGATGGTGGCCGAAGATGTGGCGCAGGGGCGCATGAGCCTGCCATGGCCGACAGCAGTCCCCAGCGGCATGGACTACTACCTGGTATGGCCGCGGACCCGGCCGGGCGGCGAGCGCCTGCGCCGCCTCAGTGCCTTCCTGCAAGCCGAGGTGAATGCCATGGCGCTACCCGAGGTGGTGATCCTGCCAGCCCTTTGATTGCGAGCGCTATATCCCGGTCCGGCACTCAAGTATTCAGCGCCGACGCCGATCAGATGGCACCAGCGTCCCGGAAGAGGGCGCGCTTTCCGTCAAATAAAAGCGGGCGGTCAGCGTGATCAGGATGATCCCGGCCTCTTGCCAGGAGCTTGCCCATGCCTCAACCGCGTGCCCGGATTGCCTCGCAACTCGGTATCGCCCTCGCCATCGTGCTGGCGCTGGTGATTTCCGGCAGTACCCTTTTTGCCCTGCGTTCACTGGACGATGCCAACCTCGCTACGCGCCAGGCCCACCTGGCCAGTGAGGCGCGCTTGCTGGGCGACCAGCTTGACACGTTCCACGGCTCGCTCAAGGACAATACCCAGCGCTTGAGCGGCTTGTTCGAGCGACGCTTCGCATCAGGGCTGTCGCTGCATGCAGGGCAGACCGTGCAGGTAGCAGGGCAGGCAACGCCGGCCCTGTACCTGGGCGATCAGCTATTGAACAACGACTTCCAGCAAGTGGACGACTTCCAACAGATGACTGCCGGTATCGCCACGGTATTCGTGCGCAGTGGTGACGATTTCGTGCGCATCAGCACCAATTTGAAAAAACGGCAGCCGCGCCATCGGTACCCAGCTCGACCGCCAGCACCCCGCTTACGCCAAGTTACTGGCCGGGCAGATGTACGTTGGCCGTGCCGTGTTGTTCGACCGCAACTACATGACGCGCTATGTGCCGATGACCGACGGTAATGGCCGGGTGATCGCGGTGCTGTTCGTGGGTTTCGATTACACCGATGCGCAGAACGCGCAGTTCGCCAACCTCAAACGCTTGCGCATTGGCCAAACCGGTTCGTTGGCACTGCAGGATGAAAAGGGCCAGTGGCTGGTGCCGCCGGCCAATGCCGAGCAGCCGCTGTACAGCGCGACGGCGCCCTTCGCCGAAGGGCCTTGGACGGTGGTAGCGAGCATGCCCCTGGCGGAGATCCGCGAGGTAACCTGGAGCGTGGGGCTGCGCCTTGCCGTCGGCAGCGTGCTGGCCATGCTCATGGCCGTGGCTGCCACGCTCTGGTTGCTCAGGCGTAAGCTGCGCCCGCTGGATGATCTGGTACGGCAAGCACAAGCGCTCGGAGCGGGTGACCTGAACGCACGGCTGAACGTGACCAGCCACGATGAAATCGGACAGTTGGCGCGCAGCTTCAACACGATGGGTGAAGCCCTCTCGAACATGGTCGAGCACATCCGCAGTGCCTCCGAACAGGTCAGTACCCGCGCCCACTCGCTGTCAGGCCTGTCGGCTGGCGCCTGTGTGGGCATGGACCAGCAATCAGGCGAAATCACCAGCATGGCGGGCGCGGTGGAAGAGTTCAGCGCCACGTCCATGAACATCGCCGACAACATGGCTGGCACCGAGCGCATGGCCCGCGACAATGCGCAGCAGACCCGCGTGGGCCGCGGCGCCATGGACGAAGCATCGCACTCGCTCAAGCAGATTGCCGATGCCCTGGGTGACACAGCCACGGTCGTGAACAGCCTGGGTGCACGTTCGCAAGAGATCGGCAGCATCATAAGTGTCATCACCGCCATCGCTGAGCAGACCAATCTGTTGGCTTTGAATGCTGCCATCGAAGCGGCCCGTGCCGGTGAGCAGGGGCGTGGCTTTGCAGTGGTGGCTGACGAGGTGCGTGGGCTGGCAGCGCGAACCCGACAGGCCACCGATGAGATATCCGGCATGATCACCAGCATCCAGCAGCAGACCGGGCATGCCATCACCACGCTGGAGCAGAGTAACCAGCTGATGCAGGACGGCCTGGAGCGCAATGGCAAGGTCGCGCAGGCACTTGCCCGCATCGACGAACAAAGCCGTGCGGCGGGTGAGCAGTTTGCCGTGATCAGTATGGCGACCCAGGAGCAGAGCAGCACAGCGACCGTGCTGAGCCGCAATTTGCAGAGCATCGCCCAGGCCAACGGTGAGCAGCGCGAGGTGGCCAACGAGCTGGCATTAACAGCGCGGGAGCTGGAACGGTTGGCCGCGCAGTTGCGTCAGGAAGTGGACCGTTTCCGCTGACACGGTGGGGCACCCAAGTGCCCCTTCAACGTGTCGCTTTACAGCGATATCAGGTTCAGTGCCTGCGCGCACGCCTGCAGCGAGCGGCGCTCGCTTTGCGCATAGAGCGCCAGTTCATCCTGCACCTGCAGCCCCAGCGCCGCTTCGAAGGCCGCGCGGTTGGCGTTGCTGCCGTACTCGGCCCGGGCATCGTCGCCCAGGTTGGACTGGAAGATCCCTGCGGCGCTTACCGGCAAGAAATCTTCGTACACCAGTGCCTCGAAATGCACGTGGTCTGCGTCGATTAGCCCCTGCAGGGTAGTTGGCCTGCCTTGTTCACCGCGCGCGGCCAAGCCTTTCTCGGTCGCGAAGTAGCGAAAATACGCCAGGCCCTGCTCACGCATCTGCACCAGGTCGTCCGGGAAGGCGGCGAAGGTGTCTGTGAGCATCGCCATGTACTGTGCGGCATTGGCTTCGGCGGGTGCACCACCCAATGCGACGCGAGTCCTGTCGAGCAGCTTGTCATAGAGCTGGCGCCCCTTCGGCGTCAACGCCGCGCCACGTTGCTCGATTTCCCCAAAGCGCGCGGTGTGGCTACCTTCGCTACCGTGCTGACCGCAGAATACGACCTTTTCCTGCAAGGCCTTGAAGCTGGTCTGGCGCAGTAGAATGGGGTGGCGGCGGGGAGGGGGGCCTTCGACCACGGCCTTGGGCGTGATGCCCTTGGCCGGCATACCGAGCTGGATGGCATCAATGTCCAGGGTGCGCGGAGTGAGGTGATTGATGTGCGGGCCCTTGAACGCGACAACATCGGCAAGCAGGCGGTGCTGGTCGTGCAGCTGCTGGTACTGCTCGGCGGTGACGGTAGCGTCGCGGTGCCAGCGGAAGGTGTGCAGGGCTTCCTGTACGAAAGTCTGGGCATCTGCGGTATTCAAGCCGCCATCGCGTTCGCGCTGCTCGATCAGATGGAGTACGCGAGGGGTGAAGATCTGGCGTTTGGCCAGGATATCCTTGGCCATTTCCCGCAACTGCAGGTTGTCGATCAGCTCCAAGCGCAACAGCGAGGTGAAGACACGGAACGGGCTGACGTGCAGCGACTGCTCATGCACGGCACGGAACGCGGTGGAGTGCACCGGGACCCCAGCACTGCTGAGGTCGTAGTAGCCCACTGGCTGCATGCCCATGACCGCAAAAAGTCGCGCGATGGTCGCCAGCTCCTCGGCCGTACCCACGCGGATGGCACCATGGCGTTCATGGCCCAGCCGCTCGAGTTCCCCTGTCCAGCGCAGCGCCTGCGCCACTTCTGGTTGCTCGGCCATCACCTGCTGGTTGATTTCGCTCACCAGCGCCAGCAGCTTGCCGTACAACGGCACTTCCTGTTTGTACATGAGCGACATGGCGGCAGAAAACTGCGCACGGATGCTGTCGGGGCTGACGAAATCATGGGCGGGCATCGCTGGATTCCTGGTTAATGGCTGACCCTTACATGAAAGCGGGGAATGCACCCGGGCCACAAGCGAAAAAAAGTAGGCGTGTCATTCCTTTTTTGATCGACCTAGACAGGCGTAGGGTGCTCCTCCTGTCGAGGGCTTCATGCCTGCAGCTGCTCACCGATCCAATCCACCAGCGCCCGCACCTTGGGCACTTCCGCGGCATGTTCGGCATACGCCAGGTAGTGCGCGCCGGCACTGCGCATTGCATGATTCCAGGGCACGACCAGGCTGCCCTCGGCCAGCTCCTTCGCCACCAGGTAACGCGGCACCAGCGCCACCCCGCAACCGGCCTGGGCAGCGCTCAGGGCCATGTAGAACGTGTCGAAGCGCGGGCCGTGGTACGCGCTGACGCTTTGCAGGCCCTGCTCCAGGAACCATTCGTGCCAGGCTTCTGGCCGTGAAGTGCTTTGCAGCAACACCAGGTCGGTCAATGCCTCGGCACTCGGCAGGTCACGGCCTGCCAGCAGCTCTGGCGAACACACCGGCACGACTTCTTCACCGAACAGCTCGATGCAGCTGGCCCCCGGCCAGGTGCCCTGGCCGTAGAAGAACACGACGTCAGCCGAGCCCTGCAACAGTGAAAAGGGCTCCATTTCGTTGCGGATGTCCAAGTGAATGTTGCTGTGCCGCCGGCCGAAGCCCTTGAGGTGGGGGATCAGCCAGCGCACGCCGAAGCTTGGCTGCGTCGCGACCTTCAGGATCTCGGTCTGCTCCCCGTACGTCAGCACGTAGCGGCTGGACATATCGACCTGCGTGAGGATCTTGTTCACCTCGGCCAGATAGAGGCTGCCGGCTGGCGTGAGCTGTAAACGTCGGCGAATGCGCAGGAAAAGGTGGTGACGCAACAGGTCTTCGAGCTGCGCCACCTGCTTGCTGACCGCACTTTGGGTCAAATGCAGCTCTTCGGCGGCTCGGGTGAAGCTCAAGTGGCGGGCTGCAGCTTCAAAGCACTGCAGGGCGGTCATGGACGGCACCAGACGTTTTGACATAGCGTTCTCACGGGCTCAAATCATTACCTGACGGAATGATATGCGGAATAAAGGTCGTTTGTTGCGCTTAACTGATCGGATTAATACTGATCCACATCATATCCAACCTGTCTAGCCATGTAGGAGAACACCAATGGTTGCTGGATTGCTCGAGCGTCTGGGCGTTGCTGCCCAGGCTTACACCCAAGGCGATTACGCTGTACACACGCCAATCGACGGCAGCCAGATCGCTTCAGTGACGCTGCTCGGTCAAGCCGAGACCACCGCGCGTATCGAGCAGGCCCAGCAGGCGTTCGAGGCGTGGCGCAGCGTGCCTGCCCCACGCCGGGGTGAGCTGGTGCGCCTGTTCGGCGAAGTGTTGCGCGAGCACAAGGCAGACCTGGGTGAACTGGTTTCGATCGAAGCAGGCAAGATCACCCAGGAAGGCCTGGGCGAAGTGCAGGAAATGATCGACATCTGCGACTTTGCAGTGGGGCTGTCACGTCAGTTGTACGGCCTGACCATCGCTTCCGAGCGCCCTGGCCACCACATGCGCGAAAGCTGGCACCCGCTGGGTGTGGTCGGTGTGATCAGCGCGTTTAACTTCCCGGTGGCGGTCTGGTCCTGGAACACCGCCCTGGCTCTGGTGGCCGGCAATTCGGTGGTGTGGAAGCCCTCCGAGAAAACGCCATTGACCGCCCTGGCGTGCCAGGCGTTGTTCGACAAGGCGTTGAAAGCCTTCGGTGATGCGCCGGCAGGTCTTGCGCAGCTGGTCATCGGCGGCCGTGAAGCAGGCGAAGCCCTGGTCGATGACCCCCGCGTGGCCCTGGTGAGTGCCACCGGCAGCACGCGCATGGGCCGTGAAGTCGGGCCGCGTGTAGCGGCACGCTTTGGCCGCAGCATCCTGGAACTTGGCGGCAACAATGCAATGATCCTGGCACCTAGCGCCGACCTGGACCTGGCCGTGCGGGGTATTCTCTTCTCGGCAGTCGGCACTGCCGGGCAGCGCTGTACCACGCTGCGCCGCCTCATCGTGCACCGTTCGATCAAGGATGAAGTACTGGCTCGGGTCAAAGCCGCCTACGGCAAGGTGCGCATTGGTGACCCGCGCAAGGACAACCTGGTTGGGCCCCTGATCGACAAGGCCTCGTTCGATGCCATGCAAGGCGCCCTGGCCAAGGCTCGCGACGAAGGCGGCCAAGTGTTCGGGGGTGAGCGCCAGTTGGCCGACCAATATCCCAATGCCTATTACGTATCGCCTGCCATTGCCGAAATGCCTGGGCAAAGCGAGGTGGTGCGCCATGAAACGTTCGCGCCGATTCTCTATGTGCTGGCCTACGATGACTTCGACGAAGCCTTGCGCCTGAACAACGAGGTCCCCCAGGGCTTATCGTCCTGCATCTTCACCACCGACCTGCGCGAGGCTGAGCGTTTCCAGAGCGCGGCTGGCAGTGATTGCGGTATCGCCAACGTCAACATTGGCACCAGCGGTGCTGAAATCGGCGGGGCGTTCGGGGGTGAGAAGGAGACCGGTGGTGGCCGTGAATCCGGTTCCGATGCCTGGAAAGGCTACATGCGCCGTCAGACCAATACCGTGAACTACTCCCGTGAGTTGCCACTGGCGCAGGGCATCGTGTTCGACTGACTAGCGTGATTGTGTAGAACCAGGGGCACGCCCCTTGGTGGGCGACCAAGCCCGCCTCCATCGGGATCGGTGCATATGCCTCGATGCCTGGGGACGCGGGCTTGGCTGCGAAAGGCCGCACGGCGGTCTCGAACAAGAATAAATTGCGGGAGCCGGGCCATGTCCGAACTGCGTCAAGAATGCTTGTGGGAATGCGTCACCGTGCCAAGCGTGACCGTCCAGGCCCTGGCGGGGGAACACCACGCCGATGTCTGCGTGATCGGCGGCGGCATTACCGGGTTGTCAGCGGCCATTCACCTGCTCGAGCAGGGTAAGTCGGTGATCGTGCTGGAGGCCTGGAAGGTGGGCCACGGCGGCTCTGGCCGCAACGTCGGGCTGGTCAATGCCGGTACGTGGATTCGCCCGGACGACGTTGAAGCCACCCTGGGCCAGAAGCAAGGCAGCCGGTTGAATACGGTGCTGGGGCAGGCCCCGGCCGATGTGTTCGCCATGATCGAACGCCTGGGCATCGACTGTCAGGCACGGCACCAGGGCACCCTGCACATGGCACATAACGCCACCGGCATCGCCGATCTGCAGGCCCGCCACGAGCAGTGGCGACGGCGCGGTGCCGATGTCGAGCTGCTGACCGGCGCACAGTGCCAGGAATATTGCGGTACCGACAAGATCGCCGCCGCCTTGCTCGACCGCCGTGCCGGCACCATCAACCCGATGGGCTACACCCAGGGCCTGGCAGCTGCCGTGGTGCGCCTGGGCGGCAAGCTGTTCCAACAGTCCGCAGTTCAGGGCCTGACGCGCGAGGGTGACGGCTGGCGTGTGCAGACCGCACGCGGTTCGGTTCGCGCCGAGAAGGTGGTGATCTCCACGGGCGCCTACACCGAAGGGGACTGGAGCAACCTGCAAAAGCAGTTCTTCAAAGGCTACTACTACCAGGTCGCCTCCAAGCCATTGCAGGGCGCGCAGGCCGACAAGATACTCCCTCACGGCCAAGGCTCCTGGGATACCCGCACCGTGCTCAGCAGTATTCGCCGCGATGACCAGGGCCGTTTGCTGCTCGGCAGCCTGGGCCGGGTCGACAACAAGCCCGCGTGGTTCGTGCGCAGTTGGGCCGACCGTATCCAGCGTCACTACTATCCTGCGCTTGGCAAGGTCGAATGGGACATGCACTGGACCGGCTGCATCGACTTTACGCCCGACCACCTGATGCGTTTGTTCGAACCCGCCCCTGGGTTGGTGGCGGTCACCGGCTACAACGGGCGTGGCAATACCACCGGCACCGTCATTGGCCGGGCGTTCGCAGAGTTTCTGTCAAAAGGGGAAGCAGCCAGCCTGCCGATACCGTTCTCGACCATGAAAGGCGTGAGCGCGACGTCACTGCGCACGGCGTTCTATGAGTCCGGATTCTCGCTGTATCACGCCGGCCAGTGCCTGCGTGTGGTGCTGTGAGGCAACGCCCCACACCGGCAGGTGACGCGTCATTTGTGCAGCCAGCTCAAGAAACCGCCTTTCCTGATGGAAACAGGCTTGTGCAAGAGTAGCGATTCGCGACCCTGACGCCGGACGCGTTGCAGTTTGCTCAAGGCGGTCTGCACATCGCCATGTTGCTGCAGATACGCTTTGACCCGTTGCTTGTCGATGCGATACAGCAGGCAACTGGTCAAGGTTCTGAACTCCACCAGCGAGTCGTCTTCGTCAACGAGCCCGTCGATGCCCAGTACTTCACCTGGGCCCATGCGTCCGGCCTCCAGGCGCTTGCCATCCTCCAGCACCGCCGCCGATACGACGCCTCGCCCTATGATCAGCACGTGCTCGGACTGCTTGCCCACCTCCAGAATCGTCGTATCAGCCAGGTACTCGACGGCGGTCATGTGCTGGCTCAGTGTGTCACGCTCTTCATCACTCAGGGCGCGGAACACCCGTACCTCGTCCAGCACCTCCCGTTGACGACTGCGCGGCGGCATCGTCAGGTCCTGGTTCCAGAGCACCCCGTTCGCTTCCAGGTGCCGGTGGGCCAGGTCGAACAACTGGTTGCGCGTAGCGTTCTTGCCACTCATGTCGGCGATGAAACCGCTGGCTTCGTATTCCACCGAATCGAGCGTCGAGGTTTTCACGGCCACCTTGGAGGCGGGTGCGGAAAGAATCGCACGGGTACCGCGCAGCGCCTTTTCCAGCGCATCGAACACCTTGCCAGGGCGCACGCTGGCAGGCACGACCACGCTGATCGACACCCCATGCACATCAGCCGGACGGCTATGGTTGAGTAAGCGGGCCTTGGCAGCCACGGAGTTCGGGATGACCGCCAGGCTGCCGCTGCTGGTGAGCAGGCGGGTAGCGCGCCAGTCGATGTCCAGCACCTTGCCCTCCGTGCCATCGATGGAAATGGCGTCACCAATCTGATAGGGCCGCGTGGTGTTGAGCACGATGCCGCTGAACACGTCCGCCAGGGTGCTCTGCAAGGCCAGGCCGATAACGATGGCCATCACCCCCGATGTGGCCAGCAGCCCCTTGACGGGCAATTGCACTACATAGCCGGCCGCCGCCACCACGGCAGCGATGAAGATCAATGCGCCGAGCACATCCTGCAGCAAGCGTCCACCGTGGCTGCCGCGCGCCACCAACAACAGGCCGAAAACCACCGTGACGGTGCGCGCGCCAAACAGCCACCAGGCGATGGCAAGCACGGTGGCCAGCAAGTTGCGGGCAACGTCGGCGACCCAAGGGGCGGGCTGCAGCGGGCTCATACCCGCAGCCACCAGCACCAGGCTGAAAAGCAGGAACAGGGTCAGCCGCGTGGCTATTCGCCAGGCATGGCGCTGGGCCGGAATCAGGTGCCAAACGATCAGGTCAAGCAGCAACAGGGTGGTACCGAGCAGCAGTGGGGACGACTGGATGAACGCCAGCATGGTGGTCTCGGGGCAGGGATGGGCTGCGGGTAGTAATAGAGCAGGTTCATGCAGGAGGCAATGGGCACGGCGCTGCAGTTAATGGCGCTGAACCATCGTTCACAAAATAGAACGCTAAAGCCAAAAAACACTATCTACCGCCTAAAACTGGATGGTTTTAATCTTCTCCCATCAACGCGAAACACCCCACCTACTGCAAATCACGACTACTGGAGCAACCGCCATGACTCAATTCAAATACAACCGCCTGAACAAAGACGACGCTGCCGTTCTGCTGGTCGATCACCAGGCTGGGCTGCTGTCGCTGGTGCGCGATATCGAGCCCGACACCTTCAAGAACAATGTGCTGGCCCTGGCGGACCTGGCCAAGTTCTTCAACCTGCCGACCATCCTCACCACCAGCTTCGAGCAAGGCCCTAACGGCCCATTGGTGCCGGAGCTCAAGGCCCTGTTCCCGGACGCGCCTTACATCGCACGTCCTGGCCAGATCAACGCCTGGGACAACGAAGACTTCGTCAAGGCGGTCAAGGCCACTGGCAAGAAGCAACTGATCATCGCAGGTGTGGTCACCGAAGTGTGCGTGGCCTTCCCGGCCCTGGCCGCCCTGGAAGAGGCGTTCGAGGTGTTCGTGGTGACCGACGCGTCCGGCACTTTCAATGCCATGACCCGCGATGCCGCCCACGACCGCATGAGCCGTGCTGGCGCCCAGCTGATGACCTGGTTCGGCGTAGCCTGCGAACTGCACCGCGACTGGCGCAACGACGTCGAGGGCTTGGCCGCGCTGTGCTCCAACCATATCCCTGACTACCGCAACTTGATGACCAGCTACAACGCCTTCAACGCCAGCAAGTAACCCCACCGCCGCGGGCACCCCGGCCGGTGCCCGCAGGGCCGCACACCTCGATAACGTTCAGCCCGTCCCCTGTTGCCCAGCGGATGCGGGCAGGCTCAGCCCAAGGAATGCAGATGAACACCGCCGCCCAAGACAACCGCAATGTGGTTACCCTGGTGATCCAGCACAAGGTCCGCGCCGCGTCACTGAGCGACTACGAAGTGTGGCTCAAGCACGCGGTCGGCACCGCCCGCCGCCAGGCGGGGCACCTGGACGTCAACGTCATTCGACCCGACCAGGGCGGTCTACACTTCACCACCGTGGTCCGGTTCGCCAATGCCGAATTGTTGCAGGCGTGGGTCAATTCAGCAGAACGCCAGGCGATGATCCGGGACGTGCTGCCGCTGCTCGACGGTGGTGACAGCCCACAGGTCCATGAGGACCCGGAGTTCTGGTTCACCCCACCCGGCACCGGCGCCGTACCACCGCCGCGTTGGAAACAGGCGGTGCTGACGTACCTGGTGATCTGCCCGATGACGTTGGTGGTCCCGCACCTGCTGGTCCCGCTCTTCGAACGTTTTCCACAGCTGGCTGGGCCGGTCAGAGGCACCCTGATCGGTAACCTGTTCGTCATCCTGCCTGTGGTGTTCTACATCATGCCCTGGGTCACCCGCCGTTGCGCCCATTGGCTGCGCGGCTGAACAAGCCCTTTTCCACGTACCGCTAGGAGATACCGATATGAGCACGTTCCAAACGCGTGATGGCACCTCGATCTATTTCAAGGACTGGGGTACTGGCAAGCCGGTGCTGTTCAGCCATGGCTGGCCGCTGGATGCCGACATGTGGGACACGCAGATGGAGTACCTGGCCAGCCGCGGCTACCGGGCCATCGCCTTCGACCGCCGTGGCTTTGGTCGGTCGAGCCAGCCGTGGACCGGCTACGACTATGACACCTTCGCCGATGACATCGCGCAACTGATCGAGCACCTGGACCTGCATGAGGTCACCCTGGTGGGCTTTTCGATGGGAGGCGGTGATGTCAGCCGCTATATCGGTCGCCACGGTACCGGGCGGGTGGCCGGTCTGGTGCTGCTGGGAGCCGTGACGCCTGTGTTCGGCAAGCGCCCAGATAATCCGGACGGGGTGGATCTGTCGGTGTTCGAAGGGATCGAGGCCGGGTTGCGGGCCGACCGCGCTCAGTTCATCGCCGACTTCGCTGCCCCGTTTTACGGGCTTAACCAGGGCCAGCAGGTGTCCCAAGGCGTACAGACGCAGACCTTGAACATCGCGCTGCTGGCCTCGCTCAAGGCGACGTTGGACTGCGTGACGGCATTCTCGCAAACCGATTTCCGTCAGGACCTGACCCAGGTCGATGTGCCGACCTTGGTGATTCACGGCGATGCCGACCAGGTCGTGCCTTTCGAGACCACCGGCAAGCGCGCGGCGCAGCTGATCGCCGGCGCCGAGCTGAAAGTGTATGCCGGTGCGCCGCATGGGTTTGCTGTGACCCATGCGCAACAACTGAACGAAGACCTGCTGGCGTTTCTCCAGCGTTGAGCCAGACGGGCAGGCGGCGTCGCCACGCCGCCGCTGCGCCTGACGTATGAATTTGCTACCCATTCCAAGGAGGCCCCATGGGCGCTGATCTGATTCTGTTCAACGGCAAGCTGCACACCGTCGACCGCGAGAACCCCAACGCCACCGCCGTAGCCATCAAGGACGGTCGTTTCATCGCCGTGGGCAGCGATGCCGAGGCCATGGCCCACAAAGCAACGGCCACCCAGCTTGTGGACCTGCGCCAGCGCACCGTCATTCCCGGGCTCAACGACTCGCACCTGCACCTGATCCGCGGGGGCCTCAACTACAACCTGGAGCTGCGTTGGGAAGGGGTTCCGTCGGTGGCCGATGCCCTGCGCATGCTCAAGGACCAAGCCGCACGTACGCCGACCCCGCAATGGGTCAGGGTCGTGGGTGGCTGGAATGAGTTCCAGTTCGCCGAAAAACGCATGCCCACCCTTGAGGAAATCAACCAGGCTGCGCCTGATACCCCGGTGTTCCTGCTGCACCTGTACGACCGGGCATTACTCAATCGTGCAGCGCTCAAGGCTGTGGGCTATGACAAGACCACGCCCAATCCACCTGGGGGGGAAATCCAGCGTGACAAATTCGGCAACCCGACGGGCATGCTGATCGCGCGGCCGAATGCCATGATTCTCTACGCCACGCTGGCAAAAGGCCCCAAGCTGCCTCTCGAATACCAGGTCAACTCCACACGCCAGTTCATGCGCGAACTGAATCGATTGGGGCTGACCAGTGCCATCGATGCCGGTGGCGGCTACCAGAATTTCCCGGACGATTATTCGGTGATCCAGGAGCTGGCCGACAACGGTCAGCTGACGGTGCGCATCGCCTACAACCTGTTCACCCAGAAGCCCAAGGAAGAGCTGGACGATTTCCGCAAATGGACGGCCAGCGTCAAGTTGCACAGCGGCACCGATTTCCTGCGTCACAACGGTGCAGGCGAAATGCTGGTGTTCTCGGCTGCCGACTTCGAAGACTTCCTGGAACCGCGCCCGGACCTGCCGCAGACCATGGAGCAGGAACTGGAGCCGGTGGTGCGACACCTGGTCGAGCAACGCTGGCCGTTCCGCCTGCATGCGACCTATGACGAGTCGATCACGCGCATGCTCGATGTGTTCGAGAAGGTCAACCGCGACGTACCGTTCAATGGCTTGCCGTGGTTCTTCGACCATGCCGAAACCATCACGCCCCGCAACATCGAGCGGGTACGCGCCTTGGGTGGCGGCATTGCCATTCAGGACCGCATGGCCTTCCAGGGCGAGTATTTCGTCGACCGCTATGGCGCCCAAGCGGCGCAGCAGACGCCGCCGATCAAGCGCATGCTGGAGATGGGTGTGCCAGTAGGGGCGGGTACCGATGCGACCCGCGTGTCCAGCTACAACCCGTGGACTTCGCTGTACTGGCTGGTCAGCGGCAAGACCGTTGGCGGCATGGCGCTGTATCCCGAAGGACTGAGCCGGGACACGGCCTTGCAGCTGTTCACCCAGGGCAGTGCCTGGTTCTCCAGTGAGCAGGGCAAGAAGGGGCAGATCAAGGTCGGTCAGCTCGCCGACCTGGCGGCGCTGTCGCTGGATTTCTTCTCGGTGGAGGAAGAGGCGATCAAGGGTATCGAGTCGGTGCTCACCGTGGTGGACGGCAAGGTCGTGTACGGCGCCGCCGAGTTCGACACGTTAGGGCCACCCCAGGTGCCGGTGTTGCCTGAGTGGTCACCGGTCGCCAAGGTGCCTGGCCACTGGCGCGTGGGCACCCCCTCGCTGGTCGGCATGGCACACCAGTGCTCGGGCCCGTGCGGTGTCCACGCCCACAGCCATGAAAAGGCCCGGCATTCCAGCGTGCCGGTCAATGACTTCCAGGGGTTCTGGGGCGCGCTGGGTTGCTCGTGCTTTGCGTTCTAGGCCCGATTCTGAGGGCTGTGCAGCAGCCCCAGCATTTCAGATACAACGCGCAAGGTTTTGAACGGCTTAGCGTCCCATGGCGACATTCCGATAGACAGGTTGTGGGCCAAAGCATCCGGTTACCCGCAGCCGTTCACTGCCTTGTAACTGAAGCGGCGGGACAATGTCGCGCGCCCGCCATGAACCTTACCGGTTCGAACCTCAAGCCATGTCGCAAAGCGCAAATTCGTCCGCCAGGTGATCGATCAATGCACGCACCGAGGGCAGCAAGCCGCGTCGTGAGGGGAAGATCGCATGCACGATGCCACTGCGCGGGTACCAGCCTGGCAGCAACTCCACCAGGCGGCCTGCTGCCAGGTCGTCACGCACAGCCACGCGTGGCAGGTGCGCAATGCCGATACCCGCAACCACGAAGTGGCGCAGGGCAAACAGGTCGTCGGTGACCATGCGCGGCGTGTGCGGGATGACGATGCTCTGGTTGTTGTCACCGCCCTGGGACAGCTCCCAGTGATACTCCCGCTGGGCGCTGCCCCAATGCAGGCTGGGCAGCGCGCCCAGCAACTGAGGATCGAAACCGTCTGGCAATTGCGCCAGGTAGCAAGGATGGCCCACCAGACACTGGGTGCTGTCGCTCAGCACCTTCATCACCATGTCCGTGTTTTCCAGCGGCGGAAAACGAACACGCAGGGCGATGTCGAAGCCTTCATGCAAGAGATCGACGCGCCGGTTGGTGCTTTCGATGAACAGCTCCACCTGCGGGTACTTGAGCATGTAGCGCGTCAACATCGGCCCGACCCAGGCGTTGAGCAGGGTGGTCGGGCAACTGATACGCACCAGCCCTCGGGGCTCGCTGCGGTTGCGCTCGATGATCTCGGCAGCACCCTCGGCTTCGACGCGCATGGCCAGGCAACGGTTGTAATAGGCCTGGCCGATCTCGGTCAGTGCGAAGTGGCGGCTGGTGCGCTGCAGCAAGCGCACGCCCAGACGCTCTTCGAGGTCGGCAATGCGTCGGCTGAGTTTCGACTTGGGCATGTTCAGCGCCCGACCCGCCGGGGCGAAGCCACCGTGCTCGACCACTTGGGTGAAGTAGTAGAGTGAGTTGAGGTCTTCCAAGAATGCGTCTCCACAGAACCCGCCAAGGGCGGCCTGCGCAGTTTAACGTTCCTGGCGGCTGGATGGTGGATCTGGCGCTTGGGGCGCGGAGCGCGCTCGGGCCCGCCCCGGCCCGAGCGCCCGTGCTGGTTCAGTTCTGGACGCTTTGCACCGAGCCGCCATCGACCCGCAGGTTGCTGCCATTGATGAACGAAGCCCGCTCCGAAACCAGCAGCGCGATCGCGGCCGCGACCTCTTCAGGCTTGCCTCGACGCTTCTGCACGATGCCGGGCCGTTCCTCTTCCAGGAAGCTTTCGATGGCCTCCTCGAAGCTCACGCCTTTCTCTTCGGCGCGCTGTTTCATCATGCCATCGGTCATGTTGGTTTCGATGAAGGCCGGCGACACCGTGTTGCACAGCACCCCATGCGCCGCCTCTTTGTAGGACAGGTTCTTGATGAACGCGGCCAGTGCAGCCTTGGCGACGTTGTACACCGCCTCCTCCCAGTAAGGCTGCACGGCGTTCTCGGAGGTGATGCACACCAACCGTCCCCAGCCTCGCTTGCGCATCGCCGGAAGGGTGGCCCGCGCCACCCGCACGGCGGTGAAGAAGTCGGTATCCCAGGCTTCCTGGTAATCCTCGTCCTTCATTTCCAGCGGGTCACCCTTGGCGCCTGTTACCCCCGTGGTATGCACCACGATGTCCACCTGGCCAAAACGCTCTTCGGCTTGCCGGACCAAGTTGTTCACCTCGTCCTGGCGGGTCATGTCCGCCGCGATGAGCAATGGGTCACCACCCAACGCCTTGACGGCATCTTCGAGCTTACCTCGGTCGATATCCGTCAACACCAGCTTCACACCTTCCTCGGCCAGTAGGCGAGCGGTGGCCAGGCCAATACCGCCAGCTGCGCCGCTGATCAGGGCCACACGGTTTTTCAAACCTAAATCCATCAACGATCTCCCAGGGAAAGTTCAGCAGCGATAGGTCTTGCGAAATCAAGCATCGGCTCGGCCAATGCCTGAGGGGTCTGGTAAGGCATCAGGTGCCCCGCACCAGGCAGGGTAAGCACAGTGCTGTTAGGGAAGTGCGACAAGGTCGTCCGTTGCTGCTCTTGGGCGTCGGGCACCTGCTGGTCATCGGCGCCGCAGATCAGCAGGGCCGGATAGGGCAGCAGGCCGATGCGATCGCTCCAGTCCTCGCGGCTGCCGTGATCGACCCAGGCACGCCAGGCGTCGAGGTTGACGGCCTGGGCGTCGGCGATGGCGACTTCGCGCAGGGCATCGGGCAGCCTGTGGTAGCTCGAGTCGTCGACGAAGGCTTCGGCTTGCTCCCGGCTGGCGGTGTAGGCCCGTTGCTGGTCGCGGTCTTCATCGCTCATCGGCTGGGGGCCAGGGGGTGATGGGGCGACCAGGATCAGGCCCTGAAGGTAGTCCGGGCGGCGAGCGGCCAGCACGACCGCGACTTTTCCGGTCATCGAGTGGCCAACAAGGATGCAGTGCTTGAGCCCAAGCTCCCGGATGCTGGCATCGACCTGGTCGGCCATTTCGTCGACGGTATAGCCGGTGACGGCATTGGCATCGCCGTACCCGGGTGTGTTCAGGGCGACGCAAGCATGCGCTCGGTCCAGGTAAGGGAGGGTGGCGGACCATGTTCGGTGCGAGCCGCCCAGAAAATGCATCAACACGAAGGTAACGGGACCGCGGCCTTGCTGGCTGTATGGGAGCATCGAGCACCTGAAGTCGTTCGCTTTATAGATGGAAAGCGAAGCGGGTGGGGAAGTTCATTCAGGCGCTGCGGGCACTGGGCAGCATTGTTTCTGCGGGGTGGGCATCCAGGTTTCCTTTCAGCCACCCCCAGGACGGTACTGCAGGGCCTCGGCCAGATGCGCCCGGCCAATCGCCGTGCATCCCTCAAGGTCTGCCAGTGTCCTGGCGACCTTGAGCAATCGGTGTGCTGCTCGCAGCGACAGCGTCAGCCGTTCACAGGCGCCTTCCAGCCAAGCCTGATCAGGTGCTGCCAAGCTACAGTGCTGGCGCAGCCCGTCCAGGTCGAGGAATGCATTGGCGCACCCTTGCCGACGCTGTTGCACGTCCCGGGCGTGCGCGACCTGGAGGGCGACGTCGGCACTGCTTTGCCCGCAGGGCCGATTGTTGAGTGTGGTGCTCTCGCGCGCCACGGTCAGGTGCAAGTCGATCCGGTCCAGCAGCGGGCCTGACAGTTTATTGCGATAACGGGAGATTTGTTCGGTGCTGCAACGGCATCGCCCTGTGGGGTCGCCCAAGTAGCCGCAGGGGCAGGGGTTCATGGCGGCGACTAACTGAAAGCGGGCAGGGAAGCGCACTTTATCCCGCGCCCTGGCGATCACGATCTCGCCAGATTCCAAGGGTTCACGCAGCACTTCAAGTACCCGGCGCTCGAATTCGGGCAACTCGTCCAGAAACAGCACCCCGTGGTGGGCCAAGGTGATTTCCCCGGGCTGCGGCCGGCTTCCGCCACCCACCAGCGCAGGCCCGGAGGCGGAATGGTGAGGATGGCGAAACGGTCGCTGTGGCCAGCTGCTCAGCGGGGTGTGGCCGCTGACCGACTGGATGGCGGCGACTTCCAGGGCTTCATGCTCATCCAGCGGTGGCAGCAGGCCCGGCAGGCGGCTGGCCAACAAGGTTTTGCCAGTGCCCGGCGGCCCGGTGAAGAGCAGGTTGTGCGCCCCGGCAGCGGCCAGTAGCAGCGCGCGTTTGGCGGCCAGTTGCCCCTGCACCTCGCTCAGGTCGGGATAGGGGCGAGGGTCCAGGAGCAAGCCATTGGCGGCATAGGCAGGTAGCGGTACCTGCCCGTTCAGATGGGCCACCAGCTCCAATAGATGGCCGACGGCATACACCACCAAACCGCTGGCAAGGCTGGCTTCCTCGGCATTTTCACGGGGTACTACCAGCGCTCGGCCAGCCTCGCGTGCGGCGAGTGCTGCGGGCAAGACGCCCTGCACCGGCCGCAACGTGCCCGACAGCGCCAGCTCGCCCAGGCATTCGAGCTCGGTCAGGGCACCAACGGGCACCTGGGCGTCGGCCGCCAGGATGCCCAAGGCGATGGCCAGGTCATAGCGGCCACCGTCCTTGGGCAGGTCGGCGGGTGCGAGGTTTTGCGTGATGCGCCGCGCAGGGTAATTCAAGCCACTGTTGACGATGGCACTGCGCACGCGGTCCTTGCTTTCCTTGACCGTGGTTTCGGGCAAACCGACTAATGTGAGATGAGGCAAGCCATTGGCCAAATGGGTTTCGACGCTGACGGCCGGGGCCTGTACGCCTACCTGGGCGCGGCTGTGGACAAGGGCTAAAGACATGGGCGCTCCATTCGCTGCCAAGACCGCTTCCTGCGGATGGACCAAGCATAGCGAGCCAGGATGGCGGTGGGGGTACCAGTGTGCTTCTGATCATTTCCGCCTAAGTAGCGCCTGGAAATGGATCCAATAGCTTTGCGCAGCGACCTTCTTTGGCTTAGTGTTGTTCAAGCAAACCACCGATGCCATGGGATGGCACCGCTTCGACCTTGAAATGGACTTGAGGTATTGCGCTGTGCAAACGCTCACCCACACCCGTGAGGTTATTCGCGAACTGGTTCAGACCAATGCGTTCGTCGAGCTCAACCGCTATTTCGATTCCCTGGAGGCCCGCTGGCACCAAGCCCCTCCGGGCGAGTTCCCGGCTTACCTCTCAGCTGTCGAGCGCCATCTGCTGATCGACCCGGACCAGGGGGACAGGGCGCTGAGCCAGGTCCTTCGGGCCTGGATCGATGCCTGCCCCAGAGCCTATCACCCGCAGGTCGTCATGGGCTTCTATTGCCTCAACCGTGCCTGCCAGGTGGACCAGGGCGGCGCCCGCACACCGGCACGCTGGCTGGCGATAGAGCAAATGTGCGAAACCGCCACTGCCCATTTACTCAAAGCCCTGGCCCGTTCGGAGCGACCGGTTGCGGCCTCCATAGGCTTGCAGTTGCTCAGTGCCAGGTTCCGCGAGCCGGGCTGGCTGATGGAGCTGTTCAATGAACAGCCTGCCCGCTTCAGGCCCAGTGCACGTGCGGATGTAGAGGTGCAGGAGGCTGCGGCGCCGTATTTGGTCAGGCATGGGGTGATGCCCTTGGCCGAGCTGCCTCGGATGTTGCCCGATGGGCTCGCGCCGCGCACCGAGCGCCAGGAACCGCAGGCCTATTGGCTGAGCCAGGCATTGGCCGCACGGCCGGGCTGCTTCGAGGCCATCAAGGCCCATGCGTTGTATCTGTTGCAGGACCGGCGTGGGCAAGTCGAGTCCGTCGAGCGGTTGGTCAACACGCCGCCCTGCCGGGGCTGGAGCGAGCCGTTGCGCAATGCACTGCGATGGATGGCCGTCGAGGCACGCTTGAAACTTCCGAGTGCCGAGCGCCCAAGCGCCGTGGCCAAGTACCAGCAGTTGTTCGAAGACTGGGCTGTGCGACCACTGCGGCCCAGGGATACTGCCGTGATGCTGGCATGGCGCGGTGCCTTGCAGGCGAGCGTTTTGCGCGATCACGACAAGGCACTGGCCGATTTTACCCAGAGCCTTGCATGCCCTGCCGACCTGGGCGGCATCCAGGCGCTGGGGCCGCCGCTTCGGCATTTGGTCATCACGGCTTTGACGAGCACGCCCGCGCGCGAACAGGCATTGCTCAATACCGCGATCCTTCGCCTGAGCGATGGCCGCTCTCACGCCGCTGCCTGTGCGCTGCGGGCCGCGGGTCATCACTTTGGCTTGTGGGGCCTGGCGCGCAGCGGCGATCAAGCCAAGCGCTGGCTGGCGATTGCGATCAAGCGCCAGCGGGCGGGCCAGGCGCCGGGCCTGAAAATCCTGGAACTGTCCCGCTTGCTCTGGTCCTACGGTCGGCATGAGGTCGCCTACTTTTTGCTTCAGGGCGGCGCCGAGCAAGCCCTGTCAGGTGCGGCGTTGAGCCTGTTCGAACTGCACCAGGGTGAGTGGAACGATACCCCTGGGCGATATCTGGACCGTGAAGTGGCTGAGCAATGGTTGCTGCGCGCCGTTCAGACGGGCAGTCGCCAAGCCAAATACCGGTTGGCCTGCCTGCAGATGCAAGGGGGGACGAACTTTGGTGATCGAGACAAGGTGCTTGAGGTCAGGTGCCTGTTGATAGACGCCCTGGGCAATGCTCAGACCAATGCCTGCGCACGGTTGCACCTGGGCATATTGCTGCGCCAGTTTGGCCAGCCGCGTGAGCGAGCCGAGGCGGTCGCCTACTTGCTCAGCCTGGTGGAACACCCGGACAGCGCTATTGCGGCGCGTGCCAGTGCCGAGCTGGGGCTTGCCTGGATGCAGGGGCAAGGTACACGCAGGCAAAGCCGCTACGCAGCCATCGAGTGGGTGACCCACGCGGCGAGTCTGCGACCTGGCGACACTGCCATCGAAGACATTCACGCCGAAGTCCTCAATTCGCATAACAGGGTACGCACCCTGTTCACGCAATACGGTGCTGCATTGTTCCGGGGCACCCTACGCCCCAGCGAACTGCCGCCCAAACCTGGCCTGGATCGACCGGCCCGCAGGCTTGAAGCGCGCTGAAACCTGATAAGAGGCTGATTCACTCAGCCTAGGCGTCAGCGTTTAGCTTCCAGGCGCGCTTCGAGTTCGGCGACTTGTTTTTCCAGCGCCTCCAGGCGAGTCCGGGTGCGTGCCAGCACAACCATCTGACTATCGAATTCCTCGCGGCTGACCACGTCGAGCTTGCTCAAAGCGCCCTGCATCAGGGCCTTGAACTGGCTTTCCAGCTCGGCCCGAGGCTGGGTGTTGTCGCTGCTGAACAGGCGCGAGGCCTGGTCGCTCAGGGCATCGAGAAGGGCTTTGGGCGCGAGCATGAAGGTGTCCACCGGTGTCGGGAAATGGCGGCCAGTGTACCACGCACCCCGATGCCTCCAATGACAAGGCGGCGTTGCACATTTTTCGCGCAATGGCAGAGTCGGCCTCGCACCGTATGAGTGCACAGGCTGGGTAGTGGCGATGGGCCAAAGCCGTGCAATGTGACCAAAGGTCTGATTTTGCTGGCTTTCACAAACCTGGCAAGGTTTCTGCAAAGTGCTAAGCGAGCCATGCACTGATGCAGTTCCTTGTGACCAGGCAGTGCGCATGCCGACGACGCGTTACAAAAGGCAACCGCTGCGCTTAGACTTGAGACGGGTTTGTTTTCCTGGGGCAAGTCCACCAAATCGGGAGAGAGTTTCATGAAGCTAGTCACAGCCATCATCAAGCCGTTCAAGCTGGACGACGTGCGCGAGTCACTGTCGGAAATCGGCGTGCAGGGCATCACCGTCACCGAAGTCAAAGGCTTCGGGCGTCAAAAGGGTCACACCGAACTGTATCGCGGTGCCGAATACGTGGTCGATTTCCTGCCCAAGGTGAAGATCGATGTTGCCATCGATGACAAAGACCTGGATCGGGTAATCGAGGCCATCACCAAGGCTGCCAACACCGGCAAGATCGGTGACGGCAAGATCTTCGTGGTGAATCTGGAGCAGGCGATCCGCATCCGTACCGGCGAGACCGATACCGACGCGATCTAAGCAGCAACACAAGCCTCACCAAACCCAACGCCCCAGGAGAAAACAATATGACTCTGCGTAAGATCGCAGGGCTAGGAGCCCTATTGTCCTTCGTCATGCCAGGGCTTGCCCTTGCAGAGGAGGCCGCGCCAGCACTCAACTCCGGCGACACCGCCTGGATGCTCACCGCCACGGCGCTCGTGCTGTTCATGACCATCCCAGGCCTGGCGCTGTTCTATGGCGGCATGGTGCGCTCGAAAAACGTGTTGTCGGTGATGATGCAGTGCTTCGCCATCACTGGCTTGATGAGCATTCTCTGGGTCGTCTACGGGTACAGCATGGCCTTCGATACCACCGGTATGGAGAAGGGCGTTCTCAACTTCAATTCCTTCGTCGGCGGCTTCTCCAAGGCATTTCTCAGCGGCGTGACGCCTGACAGCCTGACCTCGGCCACGGCGCTGTTCCCCGAAGCGGTGTTCATCACCTTCCAGATGACGTTCGCCATCATCACACCGGCCTTGATCGTGGGCGCCTTCGCCGAGCGCATGAAGTTTTCGGCCATGCTGGTGTTCATGGGCATCTGGTTCACCCTCGTGTATGCGCCGATCGCCCATATGGTGTGGAGCGGTGACGGTGCCCTGATGTGGGACTGGGGCGTGCTGGACTTCGCGGGTGGCACCGTCGTGCACATCAATGCCGGTATCGCAGGCCTGGTCTGCTGCCTGGTGCTGGGCAAGCGCAAAGGCTACCCGACCACACCCATGGCACCGCACAACCTGGGCTACACGCTGATGGGCGCGGCCATGCTGTGGATCGGCTGGTTCGGTTTCAACGCGGGTTCGGCGGCTGCGGCCAACGGCACTGCAGGCATGGCCATGCTGGTCACCCAGATCGCCACGGCTGCTGCGGCGTTGGGCTGGATGTTTGCCGAATGGATCGGTCACGGTAAGCCCAGTGCGCTGGGTATCGCATCGGGCGTGGTCGCGGGCCTGGTCGCCATTACGCCGGCAGCGGGCACGGTGGGGCCGATGGGCGCCCTGGTCATCGGCCTCGCATCGGGCGTGATCTGCTACTTCTGCGCCACCAGCCTCAAGCGCAAGCTCGGCTACGACGACTCCTTGGACGCATTTGGCGTACACGGCATCGGCGGTATTGTCGGCGCCATTCTGACCGGTGTGTTCGCAGCCCCGGCGCTGGGCGGCTTCGGCGCGGTCACCGATATCGGCATGCAGGTCTGGGTGCAGGCCAAGGGCGTGATTTTCACCGTGGCCTACACCGCCATCGTCACCTACATCATCCTCAAGGTCCTGGACTTGGTGATGGGGCTTCGGGTCAACGAAGAAGAAGAAGCCGTTGGTCTGGATCTGGCGCAGCACAACGAACGCGGCTACAACCTGTAACAACGAAGCTGCAGAAATGTGCCCGGCTTGCCGGGCATTTTTTCGTCTTGTGGTTGGGGTCGGCCTGGGCAGGCGTCCGGGGCATGGGCTGGCATGTGGCTCACCTGCTGCCTTTTTTTGATCACTTGCCCAGTATTTTCAGGCGCGCAAACGGTTTATCCCGCCTGTTTGTGACACGGGTACAAAACTTACAAAAGTTGGGGCATTCATGGCGCTTTGCTTTTTCTGCGAGCGCGCTAGAATGCGCGCCGAAGGGTGTTGGATCATGCATTCATCACCCCTGCCAGCCTTTGCCAGGCTTGCTAAAAAAGCGCGTGGCCCAGCAGGGGTCACAGGTTTTGTGCGGCACTGCCACGTGCAGGCCCACCAGGGTACAGCCGTCCGTCAGATGTGTTGGCCCAAAGGCCGAGGTCGAACCCACGGCCAGTGGAATTTTCGCCAGGCGCTGCCGGTCTACGGCTGCACTGGTCTCTAACTAACCTGCTTTTGCACGTCATGAGGTAGAACATGAGCGACGACGATCTGGAAAATGATGACCTCGAGGTCGGTGATGAAGACGAGGCTGATGACGGCCTGGAAGCGGCTGCCGATGATGTTGCAGAAGACGCTGGCGACGACGACAGCAGTCCTGCACCCGCTGCCAAGGGCAAATCCAAGGCGGCTGTCTCGGTAGACGAGATGCCCAGCCTGGAAGCCAAGCAAAAGGAGCGCGATGCCCTGGCCAAGGCCATGGAAGAGTTCCTGTCGCGTGGTGGCAAGGTTCAGGAAGTCGAGGCCAATGTGGTCGCCGACCCACCCAAGAAGCCGGACAACAAATACGGCAGTCGCCCTATCTAAGCGATGCCCTCGAAAAACCCGCCGTCGCTGCGGGTTTTTTTATGCTTGGTTTGCGCGGCGAGGTGCTGTCGGCGAGGTCATTGCCAGCGAGCAAGCACCTCGTGCAGGTGCGACAGGCGCTGAATTTCGGCATCGGGCGCTTGTTCACCGACCCATGCCTTGGCCTGGGGGTTGAACCAGACAGCGCGCAGCCCGGCGCGCTGAGCACCGGCAATGTCATCGCGAGGATGATCGCCGACGTGCACCGCTTCGCTGGCAGGCACGCCGCTGCGCCGCAGGGCCTCTTCAAACGGGGCAGGGTCGGGCTTGCCGATACCCAGGTCCTCCGCGCACAAGGCGAAGCGGAAATAGTCGGCCAGCCCCAGCCGGCTGACATCGGCATTGCCATTGGTGATGACGCCCAGGGCGTAATGCTGGCTCAGCAATTCCAGCATCGGCTGGACTTCCGGGAAAATCTCGACCTTGTGCCTGGCCTGCAAGAACACCTCGAACCCCTGTTCGGCCAATTGTTGCGCCTGCGTCTGGCCGTAGCCTACATCTTCGAGGGCGCGGGTCAGCACGCGGCGGCGCAAGGCGCTGATACGGTGCTTGAGCTCGGGTTCTGCCAGGACGATCCGTTCACGGATGGCGAACAGATGTTCGACAGGCACGTCGCCCAGCAACGGGGCATTAGCTTGAAGCCAGTCGCGCAGCACAACCTCGGCACTGGCAATGACCGGCGCTGTGTCCCACAGAGTATCGTCGAGGTCGAAGGTGATCAGCTTGATGTTCATCAGTCGGTGCCTTTGCTGCGTTTGGCCCTGGGATGGGCGCTGTCGTACACCGTTGCCAGGTGCTGGAAATCCAGGTGCGTATAGATTTGCGTCGTGCCGATGTCGGCGTGTCCGAGCATTTCCTGTACAGCGCGCAAGTCCTGGGACGATTCCAGCACGTGGCTGGCGAAGGAATGGCGAAGCATGTGCGGATGCAAATGCTGGCCCAGCTCGCGTTCTCCGGCCACCCTGACCCGCTGTTGCACGGCGCGTGGGCTGATGCGATTGCCTTGCCGAGTGATGAATACGGCGCGATCCCTGGGGTTGCCGGCGCCACGCACGCGGTACCACGCCTGCAGCGCCTCCCGCGCCTTGCGCCCTACCGGCAGCACGCGGGCTTTGCCGCCTTTGCCCAGCACCTGTACCAGGCCACCGGCCAGGTCGACATGGTCGAGATCAAGGTTGGTCAGCTCCGAAAGGCGCAGGCCTGAGGAGTAGAACAATTCGAGGATGGCTTGATCGCGCAGGGCAATGAAATCATCGTCCACGCCGCCATCGAGCAGTTGCAAGGCACGGTCGGTGTCGAGCACCTTGGGCAATCGACGCTCCCCCTTGGGGGCGCTCAGGCCATTGGCAGGATCGTGCTGGCAGATCTTTTCGCGGTTGAGGTAACGGTACAGCCCTCGCACCGCCGATAGCAGCCTGGACAGACTGCGCGAAGACTGGCCCTGGTGATGCTGGCGCGCGATCAACTGGCGCAGGTGCTGAATCTGCAAGGCTTGCCAGCCCCCGATAGCCTGCTCGCTGCAGTAGGCCATGACCTTCTCCAGGTCCCGACGGTAGCCCACAAGCGTGTGCTCGGAAACCTGGCGCTCATTGCGCAGGTGTGCGCAGTAAGCCTCCAGCTGGCGCTCCATCAGCGCACCGGGCGCAGGCTTTGGCTGACGCGGGGGACCACACGGCCCAGCACCTCGGCGATATAGCTCAGGAACAGCGTGCCGACACTGCTCTTGTAATGCTGCGGGTCGCGGCTACCAATGGCCAGCACACCATGCAGCCCCTGGTGCTCCAGGGTCGCCACTGCGCTGGAGCCTACGTCGCGGCGTTGCTCCTCACCGAACAAAAACGCCAGCTCATGATCACGCAGGCTGCCGCTGACGGTCTTGCCGCTACCGAGCAGCGGGCCGATCGCTTGCTGGGCTTCGGCGTTGCTGACCCAGCGCCCCACGGGCGCCACGTTGTCGCCAAACAGGATCAGGCTGACGAAAGGCACCTGGAACTCCTGACGCAGGCTGTCCTCGACGACCATCACCACGTCTTCCAACGTGGTGGCGTCGAGCAAGTCCAGGATCAGGCGTCTGGTCTTGTCGAACAACCGATCGTTGTCACGGGCCACGTCCATCAACTGCGAAAGGCGGTGGCGCATCTCGATGTTGCGGTCGCGCAGCAACTTGAGCTGGCGCTCGACCAGGGAAACACTGTCACCGCGCTGATGTGGAATGTGCTGCTCGACCAGCAGCTCATCATGCTCGGTGAAGAAGGTCGGATGAGCACGCAGGTAAGCGACCACCGCTTCGGCATTGAGCTCAGCGGCCTGCTGGGGTATATCCTTGGGGTGATCGGTCATGACGGTTACTCGCTTAAAATCGAACCTGTCCTTCGTAGACGCGTACGGCTGGGCCGGTCATCACCACCGGCTTGCCTGGCCCGGCCCACTCGATATGCAAGCGCCCGCCCGGCAGGTCAAGGGAGACGGGCGAGTCCATCCAGCCCTGGCTGATGGCAGCCACGGCAGCTGCACAGGCCCCGGTACCACACGCCTGGGTTTCCCCAGCACCGCGCTCCCACACGCGCAAGTTGGCGCGGTGGCGGTCAATGACCTGCAGGAAGCCGGCATTGACGCGCTGGGGGAAGCGCGGGTGGTTTTCGATCTTCGGCCCCAGCTGATGCACAGGGGCACTGACCACGTCGTCCACGCGCAGTACGGCGTGAGGGTTGCCCATGGACACCGCTGCAATCGAATGCACCTGACCGTCCACCTCCAGCGGGTAGCTCACCGACTGCGCGTCGGCGACGAACGGGATGTCGGCAGGGACGAAGCGTGGCGGGCCCATGTCGACACTGACCTGGCCGTCGTTCTGCACGTCCAGCACGATGATGCCGCCCTTGGTTTCCACACGTATGCGCTTCTTGGCGGTCAGGCGCTTGTCGAGCACGAACCGCGCAAAGCAGCGTGCACCATTGCCACACTGTTCAACTTCGGAGCCGTCGGCATTGAAGATACGGTAGCGGAAATCGACTTCCGGGTTGTTTGGCGCCTCGACGATCAGCAACTGGTCAAAGCCGATGCCCGTGTGGCGATCGCCCCACTGCTTGGCGTGCTTGGGCTGGATGTGGGCATGCTGGCTTACCAGGTCCAGGACCATGAAGTCGTTGCCCAGCCCATGCATCTTGGTAAAACGCAGCAGCATGGGCTTACTCCGGCAGCAGGCTTTCGCCAGCGTACAATTCGGCGATGGTTTCGCGGCGGCGTACTTCGAAAGCCTGGTCGCCGTCGACCAGTATTTCCGCGCAACGGCCACGGGTGTTGTAGTTGGAGCTCATCACGAAACCATAGGCGCCTGCTGACTGAACGGCCAGCAGGTCACCTTCGGCAAGGTTCAGGACTCGGTCCTTGCCCAGGAAATCGCCGGTTTCGCAGATCGGACCGACCAGGTCATACGGACGACCTTCGCCCTCACGCGGCTTGACTGCACAGATGCCCATCCAGGCCTGGTACAGGGCTGGGCGAATCAAGTCGTTCATGGCCGCATCGATGATGGCGAAGTCCTTGTGTTCGGTGTGCTTGAGGTACTCCACACGGGTCAGCAGCACGCCAGCGTTGGCCACGATATAGCGCCCCGGCTCGAACACCAGTGCCAGGTCTCGATCGCCCAGGCGCGTGCGAATGGCCTGGATGTAATCGGCTACCAGCGGTGGTTCTTCGTCGCGGTAGCGCACGCCGACCCCGCCGCCCAGGTCCAGGTGGCGCAGGTGGATACCGCATTCTGCCAGGCGGTCGACCAGTACCAGCAAGCGGTCCAGCGCATCGAGGAAGGGCTCCACGGTGGTCAGCTGCGAACCGATATGGCAATCGACCCCGACTACGTCCAGGTTGGGCAACTGAGCGGCCCGCACGTAGATGGCCTCTGCATCGGCGATGGCGATGCCGAACTTGTTTTCCTTGAGCCCGGTGGAAATGTACGGGTGGGTACCTGCATCCACGTCCGGGTTGACCCGCAGCGAGACGGGCGCGACCTTGCCCATTTCGGCGGCCACCTGCTGCAAGCGCTCCAGCTCGTCGGTGGACTCGACGTTGAAGCAATGCACGCCCACTTCAAGCGCACGACGCATGTCTTCGCGGGTTTTGCCCACGCCGGAAAACACCACGCGGTCGGCGCGCCCGCCAGCAGCCAACACGCGCTCGAGTTCGCCACCTGAAACGATGTCGAAGCCTGCACCCATGCGCGCCAGTACATTGAGCACGCCCAGGTTCGAGTTGGCTTTGACGGCGAAGCAGACCAGGTGTTCACACCCTTGCAAGGCATCGGTGTAGCTGCGGTACTGGGCCTCGATGTGGGCGCGCGAATACACGTAGGTGGGGGTACCGTGCCGCTCGGCGATCGCCGACAGGGACACCCCTTCCGCGAACAGTTCACCGTCGCGGTAATTGAAGACGTTCATCCGATTCCCTTATTGCTCAGGCGACTGCTCAGGCTCGGACTGCAGCGTGTCTTGCTGCTCCTCGGTCTGTGCTGACTTGGCTTTGGTCTGGTGCTGGTGCGCCGAGTGGGCGTCTTTGCGGTCCTTGCCGTCATCGGGCAGGTACAGCGGGCCTTTCTGGCCGCATGCAGAAACGAGGCAGGCAACAGCGACCAGCGCCGCGAGGGAGGAAATCAGGCGCTTCATGGATGAAATCCTTAGAAAAATGCAGTATTGAGCCCGAGTATACCGAGCGACCGGCGGCTTGCCTATGCAAGTACCGGCCCGCCGGGCAGGCTATCCTTGGTGCCGACCTGCACCTGTTTGCCGTCAGGGCTGCATTGCGAGCGAAGTGGCCTGCAAGGACCCTGGCTAAACCTTTGCATTCATCGGCCAGCGCCCGTATCGTGCCCGGCTTGCCTGTCACGCCGCCAATTTCGAGGTTCCTGCAATGAGTTTGAGTGAAGCGCGTTTCCATGATCTGGTCGACGCTACCCAGCAGGCGCTGGAAGACCTGTTCGACGAAAGCGGGCTGGACCTGGACATGGAGAACTCCGCTGGGGTGCTTACCGTCAAGTTCGAAGGTGGAGCCCAGCTGATCTTCAGCCGCCAGGAGCCTTTGCGCCAGCTGTGGCTGGCCGATCGGTCAGGCGGCTTCCACTTTGACTATGACGAAGAGAGCGGCAAGTGGGTGTGCGAGAAGAGCGAAGAGCTGCTAGGTGAAATGCTTGAGCGCATCGTGTGGGAGCGAGCCGGCGAAAAGCTGGATTTCGACGACATCTGACATGAGCAATGCACCCGTTCGGCCCCCCAAGCCGCTTTACAGCAACGTCAGCCCAGCGGTGCCATCGCCGTGCATCAGCATCTGCCGCCTTGACGAGCAGCGCGTGTGCACCGGCTGTCATCGGCATGTGGAACATATCCGCGAATGGCGCTCTGCCGATGACGAGCGCCGTCGGCAGATCTGCCGCGAGGCCACTGCGCTTCGCGACCGTAAGGCACACTGATAGCAAGGGCTTGAGTATTTGCCCCGCTGTGGTAGTGTCGGGGCTTGCGTCGATGACGCCAAAGCATTCGAAAACCCCGCCTTTGGGCGTAATGCTGGTCACTTAGGGCTGCTGCGCAGCCCATCGCGGCACGAGGCCGCTCCTACAAAAGTCCCGTGAACCTGTCACGCGCACACTGTAGGAGCGGCCTTGTGCCGCGATGGGCTGCACAGCAGCCCCAACAATCTCAAGTGAACAGCACTACGCGCTCAGGGCGGGGTTTCGCTTTATCTGTGCATCGAAAAACTGCCTGTTCAAAGGAGTCTGACTGGATCATGAGCACCAAGCCTTCCCTTATCCTCACCCGTTTGGATGTACAACGTCTGGAGCGTCTGCTCGATAGCCTCGACGAAAGTACCCCTGGCGTGCTCGCGCTCAGCGGCGAGCTCGACCGTGCCGAGCAGGTGGTAGGTCATGATGAGGTACCGGCAGGTGTGGTGACCATGAATTCGCGCGTGCATTGCCGCGAGCAAGCCAGTGGCAAGGACTACCACCTGACCTTGGTCTACCCCAAGGATGCCGGGCCAGACGGCAAGGTCTCGGTCCTGGCGCCCATCGGCTGTGCCTTGCTCGGGTTGTCGGTGGGTGAGCAGATCGACTGGCCGGCGCCAGGGGGCAAGACCCTCAAGCTGGAGTTGCTGGAAGTCGAGTACCAGCCGGAAGCGGCGGGCGATTTCGACCTTTAGTGCTTGCAACGCACCGCTGGCGCGGCCAGTGCCTAAGCCTGGCTCGCCAGCACCTGCCGTAGCCCCTCATTCAAGGCCTGCTCAAGCGTCCGTTTGTAGTTCAGGTGGACCTGCGTCGTGGCATGGTGGCCATCGAGCAACCCGGAAACATCCAGATCGGTGATGTAGCACCGATACTGGCCCGCGTTTCGCCGTTGAGCGATGATTTTCCGGGCCACAACGCCATACAGGCTCGGCCCATGGTCGAGCTCGGAGAACTCCTGCTCTTCGCAGAACAAGGTCACGTGCGTGGCACCGTCGGCGTCGGCGTGAAGCATGGCCTGGACGTCGTAGTAGGGCTGCGCGTTCCCCGCATCCGGTGCCGCCCGCTGCTCCAGGCCCCGTGCCCTGCCTGATCCAGACCCGAGCAGCTGCGCGTACACGATGCCCAGGCGTGCTGCTTGCCTTGCACCATAAGGCACCTGCGCCTCGCGTCGTCGCAAGACCGATGCCAGAAAGCGTTGCAGCGGCAGCAGAAGATGAGGTTCGTCCTGCAACGGCACGCGCTCGTGCCACAAGGCGTTGCATTCATCCAGCACGTAGAGCTCGGCCCAGTTGTCGAATAGTCGATAGAAGACCTGAACGCAGTCGCGGCGGGCTTGCTCGAGCACAAGGCCCACATCGGTGTCCGCCAGGGCATTGGCGTCCAGATACACAGGGCTGTAGGTGCTGCGCGCCTGGCCCAGGAACGCGAGTAGCGCATCATGATCGTCCAGGCTTGTGAGGACGACCTTGCCCCCAAGCCACTCCAGCACATGAACCTGGTGCGCCACTTGCACCAGGTAACGGCCAGGGGCCTCCTGTTCGTGCAACTGCCGCGCGGTCTGGAAGAGCTCGGCGACACGCTGACTGATGGCCTGCGCCCGGTGCTGGGCAAAGCAGTGCGCCCGCACGTTGGGCCAGCCGCTTGCCTGTTTCGGCAGGTTGATGAAGTCGCGCAGGCATCGCATCAGCGCGTGCTCGCCGTCGTAGCGGTGTACCAGCACCTCGTTCCAGGAGCTGATCGTGACCTGGTCCACCGTCAATACCAGGTTTTCCCGCAGGCCACCGTAGCTGAGCGAGTCGGTACGTTCAGTGGTCAGCAGGATATCCAGTTCACGGTGGTGGGGCAGGGGATCGATGCCCACGTTGATCAGCAACAGCACATCGTCGGCAGCGCTTGGCTGCAATAGCCTCACCTCGCTGACGGCCAGCAGCGGCAACACGATGAGCTGCTGCAGGCTCGCGAGCAGGCCCTGCAATTCAGGCTCTTTCAGATCGCTGATGCCCGGATGAAGCGCCAGTCGTGTGTGGCTGTCTATCACGCCATTGCAATGGGCCCAGACCAACAGTTCCACAAGGTGCCAGCAGCGCTTGATCGGGTTGGCGAGTTCCATCTCATGGCCATGCAGGTTACCGCTGTAGAGTGCCCAGGGGTGGCTGCCTGGCGCTCTGCGGCTGGGTGATTGGGCCAACGTCACGGTTTGTTCGGCCAGGTCGCAAGCACGGTCGCCCTGGAGGATTTCCACCTTGTCTGCACGGCGTTCGAATGCCGCTTGCAGGCGCCGCCCCAACAAGCTGAGCTCGCGCAGGTCAGCGCGGCTGGTCGCGTCGTGAGCGCGTGCGAACTGCACCAGAAACCGGTAGCTGCGGCTGAGCTCGGCCACCCGTTCGCGGCGCTCCAGGGTAACCTGGTGCACCCCCCAGCCAGGGCGTCCATCGAGCATGGCCAGCTGCGCGCCTCCCCATCCCCATGCGTCGGTCAGGCTGCGCAGCAGGCGGCGTTGCCAGCCCTCGGCGCGCCCCTGTTCGCTGAGCTTGCCGTTCACTTTCAGGTACAAGCTGCGCCGCACCAGTTCCAACCGAGCCAGCTCACCGCGCTGTATCAGGTAGCGCTCGATCCGTCGGTAGACCATGACGTAAGGATCGAGACGGTCAAGGTCGAGCTGATTGGCGAACACCGCTTGCTTGTAGTCAAGGCTCAGGCACCGCACGGTGGGGTATTCGCTGGCATAGGCTTCGGCCAGCAGCAGTTTGAGCAAGGACTTGTGAGGGGCATCGATACCTTTGAACAGCTGCCAAAGCCCGGCGCCAATGAATTCGTGGCCTGGGATCTGCGCCAGGTGGCCCAGATCGAGCGCTTCCCCAGGGCGTACGAAACGCTTTGCCAGCAGGGCCTGGGCGTAGGCCGGGTAAGCGCACTCCTGATCGGGCGGCACCAACCACCACAGTGGCGTCCGACCTGCCAACCAGAGGGCCGTGCGGTAGAACTCGTCCAGCAGAAGATAATGCTGCGTGGTGCCGCAATCGTCGGTGCCGAGTTGGCCTGTGCGCTGGCCTTGAGCGAACGCCTGGGTGTCAATCAGGAAGAAATGCGTATCGGCGCCCTGGCTCGCGGCCCAGGTCTCCAGCAACTGGCATTTACGCTGCAGTGACTCCAACGCTTCGTGCTCCAGGTCGCTGGTATGGCATACCCACACATCGATGTCGCTGTCCTCAGCCTGGGCAAGCGTGCCCAGGCTGCCGATTAGAAACAGCCCGTCGATGGACCGTGCAGAGGTGTTGTCGCGGGCTTTGTAGCTGAAGGCACGTGCCAGGCGCTGGGCTTCGAATACCTGGTCGCCGCTTGGCTCGAAGTCGCAGATCCCTGCCGGCGTCATCGACGAAACATAGCCGGGCAATAACGGATGGTTCACATGGAACAGCACTGGCAGCACGGTCAGCACCTGCTGCTGGCGGGAGGGCAAACCGGCCATTGCCCGCTGCAGGCGGCCTGCGTTGATCTGTAGATAGCGCCCGCGCAAGGTGGCCAGCTGCTTACGGTCGATCCCGTTGTCCAGGTCCAGTTGGATCTCGTCGGGACAATTCATTTTGCGCTCATCAGTCCGCTGAAGCTGGGGCGAGTGTAGCCTGAACGATACGGCCCACGCAGGCTCATTGAGTACTGAGGCCATTTGCGCGAGTTCCTGCAACCTGTGGGGTAGTGCATCATGGCTGGCTAAATGACAACGTGAGGTAAATCATGCGTGTTTGGATCGATGCCGACGCGTGTCCAAAGGCCGCCAGGGACCTGATCGTCAAGTTCGCCCTCAAGCGCAAGTTCGAAGTGGTCATGGTCGCGGGTCAGGCGGTGGCCAAGCCAGCATTCGGCATCGTACAACTGATCGTGGTACCCAGCGGCATGGATGCGGCCGACGATTATCTCGTCGAGCATGCCGTGCCGGGTGAGTTGGTCGTCTGCAGCGACGTACCGCTGGCCGACCGGCTTGTGAAGAAAGGCGTAGCGGCGCTGGACCCGCGCGGGCGCGAGTTCGACGAGCGCAACATGGGCGAGCGCCTGGCTACGCGCAACCTGTTCACCGAACTGCGTGAACAGGGCCAGTCGGGCGGCGGGCAGGGGCCCTATGGGGATCGCGAAAAACAGGCGTTTGCCAATGCGCTGGACCGGATTATCACTCGGCTATCGGTGCGTTGATATCCAGTAGAGCGTCAACCACCCGGTCAGGCGCTCCAGCCGGGCAAGCGGAGCTTACTCGTGGGTCAGCTCCAGCACGCGATCAACCAGCTTGTAGATCCCGCTAGCGGCTTCGCTGATGGTCTTTGCCGACATGTAGGCGGGAGTGGTCACCAGTTTGCGCTGCGGGTCCTCGACGATGTCGTGCACGTCGCATTCTTCGTGGGTGCCGCCCATCTTGACGACGGCCTCAGCGGTATCGGCGTCGTTACCGATGGTGCAGACCACGCCAGGGCCATAGATCTTGGCAGCCAGTGCAGGCGAGATACAGATCAGGCCAACTGGCTTGCAGGCAGCGGCGAACGCCTCGGCCAACGCCAGGACATCCGGATTGACAGTGCAGTCTGCGCCTTTTACGGCAAAGTCCGAGAGGTTCTTGGCTGCGCCAAAGCCGCCCGGAACGATCAACGCGTCGAAGTCCTCGACGCGCGCCTCACGGATGTCTTTCACATCGCCACGCGCAATACGGGCAGATTCCACCAGCACGTTGCGCGACTCGGGCATCTCGTTGCCGGTCAGGTGGTCGATGACATGCATCTGCGCGATGTTCGGTGCAAAGCACTGCACCTGCGCGCCGCGTTGGTCCAGGCGCAGCAGGGTGATCACACTTTCGTGAATTTCTGCACCGTCATAAACGCCACAGCCAGAAAGAATCACCGCCACTTTTTTTGTCATGCTCATTACTCCAGGTCGAAGCGCTTGATACCCGTCAGGCTGGCAGCGCGGCGCAGTGCGGGATGGTCCATGTCTGTTGGAGTGTGCCGCGGTGCAGGTGTTCAGTCCTGGGACTCGCGCGCAGCCCGGCGCTCTGCCCGCAGCGTACGAAAGCGCCGGTGCAGCCACAGGCCTACGCCAAGCACCAGCAAGGCACCGAGTACCCACAGTTCGTAGCGCTTGATATTGCCCAGCAGGCCTTCGAGGATTGCGCCGAAATGATAGGCCGCAGCACCCAGGGCGATGGCCCAGATCGCGGCCCCGATGCCGTTGAGCAGCAGGTAGCGCCGCGGCGGATAGCCCGAGAGGCCGATTGCGACCGGCATTACCGTGCGAAGCCCGTAAACAAAGCGGAAGCTGAGCACCCAGATATCGGGATGGCGACGGATGTGGCCCAGGGCGCGGTCGCCCATTGCCTGCCAGCGGGGCTTGCGCGCCAGAATCTTGCGTCCATGGCGACGACCCATGAAATACCACAGCTGATCACCGGCATAGCTGCCCATGAATGCCACCAGGCATACCAGCTTGATGTCCATGTAATCGCGGAACGCAAGAAAGCCTGCAAGGACCAGAATGGTCTCGCCTTCGAAGAAGGTGCCTAGAAAAAGGGCAAAGTAGCCGAAATCCTGCAGGAATTGTTGGAGCATTTTCTGAGGTGCTGGCGAAATGAACGCGCAGCCTACCCCTTCGCGTGCGTTCGGGAAAGTGTCCAAATGTGTCTCGACGTGAACAGTGCCCGCCACCACAATGTCTGCAACCGTGTGCCATGGCTTGCCCTGGCGTGTAACACAGGCGTCATAATGGGCGCTTATCTTGCCGCTCAATTGATGATAGGGCGTTAACGTCCTCAGGACCGCCAGATGAATAACGAAGTGCTTCCCCCTGTCTTGATCAAGGATGCCAAGGAGCTTCCAGAGGAGCTGGTGCAGACCCCGCCTGATCTGCCACCCGGGTCCCAGGTCGCTGTAGAGCCTGCAGCGGAGCCAGCGACGCCCACGCCGGCCCCGGCACCGCCCATCGCCGTGCCCGGCCTGGACGATACCAGCCTGTACATTCATCGCGAACTGTCCCAACTGCAGTTCAACATCCGGGTACTGGAGCAGGCGCTGGATGAAAGCTACCCGCTGCTCGAACGCCTGAAGTTCTTGCTGATTTTCTCGAGCAACCTGGACGAGTTCTTCGAGATTCGTGTGGCTGGGCTTAAGAAACAGATCAATTTCGCCCGCGAGCAGGCCGGCGCCGACGGCTTGCAGCCGCACCAGGCCCTCACGCGCATCAGCGAACTGGTGCATATCGAGGTCGATCGCCAGTACGCGATTCTCAACGATGTATTGCTGCCAGAGCTGGAAAAACACCAGATTCGATTCATTCGTCGTCGTCACTGGACACCTAAGCTCAAGACATGGGTGCGTCGCTACTTCCGCGACGAGATCGCGCCCATCATCACCCCGATCGGCCTGGACCCTACCCACCCATTCCCGTTGCTGGTGAACAAGAGCCTGAACTTCATCGTCGAGCTCGAAGGCGTCGATGCCTTCGGCCGCGATTCAGGTCTGGCCATCATTCCGGCACCGCGGCTGCTGCCACGGGTCATTCGCGTGCCTGAGGAAGTGGGTGGCACCGGTGCGAACTATGTCTTCCTTTCGTCGATGATCCATGCCCACGCAGACGACCTGTTCCAGGGCATGAAGGTCAAGGGGTGCTACCAGTTCCGCCTGACCCGCAACGCCGACCTGGCGTTGGATTCCGAGGAAGTCGACGACCTGGCCCGGGCGCTTCGTGGCGAGCTGTTCTCGCGCCGCTATGGCGATGCCGTGCGCCTGGAAGTCGCCGATACGTGCCCCAAGCACCTGTCGGACTACCTGCTCAAGCAGTTCAGCCTGAGCGAAAGCGAGCTGTACCAGGTCAACGGGCCGGTCAACCTGACGCGGTTGTTCAGCATTACCGGGCTGGACAGCCATCCCGAGCTTCAATATGTGCCGTTCACCCCGGCCATCCCGAAGTTGCTGCAGAACGCCGACAATGTTTTCAGCGTGATCAGCAAGCAGGACATCCTGCTCATGCACCCCTTCGAGTCGTTCACGCCGGTCATCGACTTGTTGCGCCAGGCGGCCAAGGACCCGCACGTCCTGGCCGTACGCCAGACGCTGTACCGCTCCGGCGCCAACTCGGAAATCGTCGATGCGCTGGTCGATGCAGCGCGCAACGGCAAGGAAGTCACCGCAGTGATCGAACTGCGCGCACGCTTTGACGAGGAGTCCAACCTGCAGATGGCAAGCCGCCTGCAAGCAGCAGGCGCGGTGGTGATCTATGGCGTGGTCGGTTTCAAGACGCACGCCAAGATGATGTTGATCCTGCGCCGCGAGCAGGGCGAGATCGTACGCTATGCGCACCTGGGGACCGGCAACTACCACGCTGGCAACGCCCGTTTGTACACCGACTACAGCCTGCTCACCTCCGACGATGCGCTCACCGAAGACGTCGGCAAGCTGTTCAGCCAGTTGATCGGCATGGGCAAGACCCTGCGCATGAAGAAACTGATGCATGCGCCGTTCACCTTGAAAAAGGGCATGCTGGACATGATCGCCCGCGAAACCCAGTTCGCCTTGGACGGCAAGCCGGCGCATATCATCGCCAAATTCAACTCGCTGACCGATGCGAAGGTCATCAAGGCCTTGTACAAGGCCAGTCAATCGGGGGTGAAGATCGACTTGATCGTGCGTGGCATGTGCTGCCTGCGTCCAGGGATTCCAGGGGTTTCACATAACATCCAGGTGCGCTCGATCATCGGCCGCTTCCTGGAACACACCCGTGTGTTCTATTTCCTCAATGGCGGTGAAGAGCAGATCTACCTCTCCAGTGCCGACTGGATGGAGCGCAACCTCGACAAGCGGGTCGAGACCTGCTTCCCGGTCGAGGGCAAGAAGCTGCTGTTGCGGGTGAAGAAGGAACTGGAGGCGTACCTGACCGACAACACCCACGCCTGGACCCTTCAGCCAGACGGGCGCTATGTGCGCAGCAGTCCAACGGGTAACCAGAACCCGCGCAGTGCCCAGGCGACCCTGCTGGAGCGCCTGAGCAACCCGGTCCTTAACGTACGCTGAGGACGAAGCCGACCCGGGCCAGCCACTCCGCCTCGTTGGCGAAGTCGGCCTGGGTCAGCTGGTTCTGTTCGAGCCAACCTTCCGGGAATACCACTTCCAGGCGGTTGTCGGCCGCCTTGAGCTCGACTTTGGGCATCTGCTGCGTGCCCCGGATATGGTGGAACAGGATGGCGAAGCGCAGCAGCACGCACAGGCGCAGCAGCTTGACCCCTTCATCCCCCAGTTCGGCATAACGGTCCTTGGGAATGTTGCGGCGGTGGCCGCGCACCAGCAAGGCCATCATCTGCTGATCCTCGCGCGAGAAGCCTGCCAGGTCGGAGTGCTCGATCAGGTACGCGCCGTGCTTGTGGTAATGATAGTGGGCGATGTCCAGGCCGATCTCGTGGACCTTGGCTGCCCAACCCAGCAGGTCGCGCCAGTTGCCGTCCTGCAGGTCCCATGCCTCGGCCACCTGGTCGAAGGCATGCAGTGCCTTGCGCTCGACCCTGGCGGCCTGGCCTTGGTCGACGTGGTAGCGCTCCATCAGCGAGTTGAGGGTACGCTCGCGTACGTCCTCATGATGATGCCGTCCAAGCAGATCGAACAGCACACCTTCACGCAGCGCACCGTCGCAGTGGTCCATGCGCTGCAGCTCCAGGGCATCGAAGATCGCTTCGAGGATGGCCAGGCCCGCCGGGAAGATGGTGCGCCGATCCGGCTTGACCCCATCGAAGTCGATCCTGTCGACTTCGCCCAGCTTGAACAGCTTGCGCTTGACCCAGGCCAGCCCGTCGGCATTCACCTCACCATTGCCCAGGCCTGCGGACCTAATGGCGGCGCCGATGGCACGAATAGTGCCGGACGAGCCGATGGCTTCATCCCAGGTCAGGCGGTGCAGGGCATGCTCGATGCTCATCAGCTCAAGCCGGGCGGCCGTATACGCCTGTGCATATCGCGCCGGGGTGATCTTGCCGTCACGGAAATAGCGCTGGGTGAAGCTGACGCAGCCCATCTGCAAGCTCTCGCGCAACAGGGGCTCGAAGCGCTGGCCAATGATGAATTCGGTGCTGCCGCCGCCGATGTCCGCCACCAGGCGCTTGCCTGGGGTATCGGCCAGCGTGTGGGAAACGCCCAGGTAGATCAGGCGGGCCTCTTCGCGGCCTGAAATGACTTCCACCGGGTGGCCAAGGATGGCTTCGGCACGCTGGATGAAGATGTTGCGGTTGCGCGCTTCACGCAAGGCGTTTGTGCCGACGATGCGCACCGAGCCTGCGGGCATGCCGTTGATCAGCTGAGCGAAGCGCTTGAGGCACTCAAGGCCGCGCTCCATGGCTTCTTCACTGAGCTTGCGCTCCTCATCGATGCCGGCGGCCAGCTGTACCTTCTCGCCCTGCCGCTCGAGAATGCGGATTTCGGTGTGGTGGGCCTTGGCCACGACCATGTGGAAGCTGTTGGAGCCAAGGTCGATGGCGGCTATCAGGGACAGGTTCTTCGCGGTGGTATGCGGCATGATCTGGAAGTTCTCGGTCATTAACCTGGCAATCGTGCCACGATAGCAGGCTGGTCGCCAACGCGTGGCACCTGGCCTGCGCGGTGAGCTTGATATACGGCAATATGCCATTCGATTGGATGACGGCGATGTGACAGTTTCGATTCGAGTGCTCTTGCACAACTATAGTTACACTCAATCGTCTGCGGCTTCCTGTCGACCGCGGGGGCGGCTATGATGGGCAACGTTTTCCGTGCTTACGACCTTGGAGATTTCCATGAGCGACAAAATCAAACACGTCACCGACGCCACCTTCGATGCCGAAGTGCTTCAGGCTCAAGGCCCGGTGTTGGTCGACTACTGGGCTGAATGGTGCGGCCCGTGCAAGATGATCGCTCCGGTTCTGGACGACATCGCCACTACGTACGAAGGCAAGCTGGTCGTTGCCAAGCTGAACATCGACGAAAACCAGGAAACCCCAGCCAAGCACGGCGTGCGTGGTATCCCGACGCTGATGCTGTTCAAGAACGGCAACGTCGAAGCTACCAAGGTCGGCGCCTTGTCCAAATCGCAGCTGGCAGCGTTTCTCGACGCCCACCTGTGATGAAAAAGCCCCGCAAATGCGGGGCTTTTCTTTTCCAGAGCACTAGACGCACAAAAAAGCAAGTGTTACATTCGGCCTCGCACTGCTTCTTCAGTGCCCTCTACATGCCGTCGCCGAAGCATCCCCAATTCGAATCAGTACGCGATCCTTTCGCCATCTAGCGGCGCGGCTTCATTAAGCCAGAAGCTTAATTCTCCCTTCTTACATGATTACGTCATTCCCCTTATGAACCTGACTGAACTCAAGCAAAAGCCGATTACCGATCTTTTGGAAATGGCCGAACAAATGGGCATCGAGAACATGGCCCGTTCGCGCAAACAGGACGTGATTTTCTCCCTGCTGAAAAAGCATGCGAAAAGCGGCGAAGAGATCTCGGGTGACGGCGTGCTGGAGATTCTCCAGGATGGCTTCGGTTTCCTGCGTTCTGCTGATGCGTCCTACCTGGCCGGCCCTGACGATATCTACGTTTCGCCTAGCCAGATCCGCCGCTTCAACCTGCGTACCGGCGATACCATCGTTGGCAAGATCCGCCCGCCGAAGGAAGGGGAGCGTTACTTCGCCCTGTTGAAGGTCGATACCATCAACTTCGACCGGCCGGAAAACGCCAAGAACAAGATCCTGTTCGAAAACCTGACGCCGCTGTTCCCCAACAAGCGCCTGAAGATGGAGGCTGGCAACGGCTCCACCGAAGACCTGACCGGCCGTGTCATCGACCTGTGCGCCCCGATCGGCAAGGGCCAGCGTGGCCTGATCGTCGCCCCGCCCAAGGCGGGCAAGACCATCATGCTGCAGAACATCGCAGCCAACATCACCCGTAACAACCCTGAGTGCCACCTGATCGTTCTGCTGATCGACGAGCGCCCGGAAGAAGTGACCGAGATGCAGCGTACCGTACGCGGCGAAGTGGTTGCCTCTACCTTCGACGAGCCGCCAACCCGTCACGTGCAAGTGGCCGAAATGGTCATCGAGAAGGCCAAGCGCCTGGTCGAGCACAAGAAGGACGTGGTCATCCTGCTCGACTCCATCACCCGCTTGGCACGCGCCTACAACACGGTCATTCCAAGCTCGGGCAAAGTGCTGACCGGTGGTGTCGACGCCCACGCCCTGGAAAAGCCCAAGCGCTTCTTCGGGGCCGCCCGTAACATCGAGGAAGGCGGCTCGCTGACCATCATCGCCACCGCGCTGGTCGAAACCGGTTCGAAGATGGACGAGGTGATCTACGAGGAATTCAAGGGCACCGGTAACATGGAGCTGCCCCTGGACCGTCGTATCGCTGAAAAGCGTGTGTTCCCCGCCATCAACATCAACCGTTCGGGTACTCGCCGCGAAGAGCTGCTGACCGCTGACGACGAACTGCAACGCATGTGGATCCTGCGCAAGCTGTTGCACCCGATGGACGAGATCGCTGCCATCGAGTTCCTGGTCGACAAGCTCAAGCAGACCAAGACCAACGACGAGTTCTTCCTGTCGATGAAGCGCAAGTAAGCGTTTCAGGTCTGAATCGAACGGGGCCGCTTCGCAGCCCATCGCAGTCGGTCCGGTGCCCCGGACCGGCTGCGATGGGACGCGAAGCGGCCCTGATCAGTTTTGACCATTGCACGCTGAACGGCGCTACACTCTGAACCCCCGATCGATACGGCCAACACGAGGCTCATGCATGCAGTATCGCGACTTGCGCGACTTCATTCGTGGCCTGGAACAGCGCGGCGAGCTCAAGCGCATCCAGGTCCCGATCTCCCCAGTGCTGGAAATGACCGAGGTCTGCGATCGCACCCTGCGTGCCAAAGGCCCTGCGCTGTTGTTCGAAAAGCCGACCGGCTTCGACATTCCCGTACTGGGCAACCTGTTCGGTACGCCTGAACGGGTGGCCATGGGCATGGGTGCCGAGTCGGTCGATGAGCTGCGCGAGATCGGCAAGCTGCTGGCTTTTCTCAAAGAGCCTGAGCCTCCCAAAGGGCTCAAGGACGCCTGGTCCAAGCTGCCGATCTTCAAGAAAGTGGTGTCGATGGCGCCCAAGGTGGTCAAGGACGCCGTTTGCCAGGAAGTGGTGCTCGAAGGAGAGGACGTGGACCTTGGCGCATTGCCGATCCAGCATTGCTGGCCGGGCGATGTGGCACCGCTGATCACCTGGGGCCTGACCGTAACGCGCGGTCCGAACAAGGACCGCCAGAACCTGGGTATCTACCGGCAGCAGGTGATTGGTCGCAACAAAGTGATCATGCGATGGCTCAGCCACCGTGGTGGCGCCCTGGACTACCGTGAGTGGTGTGAAAAAAACCCTGGCCAGCCGTTCCCAGTGGCCGTGGCGTTGGGGGCAGACCCTGCCACTATCCTGGGTGCAGTGACCCCGGTTCCCGATACGCTTTCCGAATACGCCTTCGCGGGCCTGTTGCGGGGTAATCGCACCGAGCTGGTCAAGTGCCGCGGCAGCAATCTGCAGGTGCCGGCCACGGCCGAGATCATCCTCGAAGGGGTCATTCACCCGGGCGAGATGGCGCCTGAAGGCCCGTATGGGGACCATACCGGGTACTACAACGAAGTGGACAGTTTCCCGGTGTTCACCGTCGAGCGCATCACCCATCGGCAAAAGCCGATCTATCACAGCACCTACACCGGCCGGCCGCCGGATGAGCCGGCCATTCTCGGGGTGGCGCTGAACGAAGTGTTCGTGCCGATCCTGCAGAAGCAGTTCCCGGAAATCGTCGATTTCTACCTGCCGCCAGAGGGGTGCTCCTACCGCATGGCGGTGGTGACCATGAAGAAGCAGTACCCAGGGCATGCCAAGCGCGTGATGCTGGGTGTGTGGTCGTTCCTGCGACAGTTCATGTACACCAAGTTCGTTATCGTGACCGACGACGACATCAACGCCCGCGACTGGAACGACGTGATCTGGGCCATCACCACACGCATGGACCCCAAGCGTGATACGGTGATGATCGACAACACGCCGATCGACTACCTGGATTTTGCCTCTCCGGTGTCGGGCCTGGGATCGAAAATGGGCCTGGATGCCACGCACAAGTGGCCGGGCGAAACTACACGCGAGTGGGGGCGAGTCATCGTCAAGGACGAAGCCGTCACCCGGCGTATCGATGAGCTGTGGGATCAGTTGGGAATAGATTGATGCAGGTAACGTTGCAGCCGTCCGGAGCAGTGCTGACGCTAGAGCCCGGGGAACGGATCCTGGAAGGTGCGCGTCGGCTGGGTTATGACTGCCCCAACAGCTGCCGTAATGGCAACTGCCATGTCTGCGCTGCATTGCTGGTCGAAGGCAGCGTGCGCCAGAACGGAGAAGTCCGGGACCATGGCGAATTGTTCACCTGCATCGCCGAGCCGCTCGAGGATTGCATCCTGCTGTGGGACGGCGTGCTCGCCCTGGGCGAGCTGCCGGTGCGCAAGCTGACCTGCACGGTCAGTGAATGCCGTGAAGTGGGTGGCGACGTCTGGCGCGTGCGGCTGTTGGCCCCTGCGGGCAAGCCGCCGCGCTACCATGCTGGGCAGTATTTGATGATCGAACGCGAAGCGGGTAAGCCGGCCGCTTTTTCGCTGGCTTGCGCTCCCCATTCCGGACGCGAGCTTGAATTGCATGTACTGGCGCGCGAGCCCAGTGCCGTGCAGTTGATCGAGCAATTGCAGCGCGATCGCCTGGCTCGCATCGAAATGCCCTTTGGCGATACCCACCTGGCCGAACTGCCGGACGGGCCATTGGTGCTTATCGCCGCCGGTACCGGCATGGGCCAGATGCACAGCCTTGTGGAGCACTGCCGCGCTCAGGGCTTCAAGCACCCTGTTCACTTGTACTGGGGCGTACGACGCCCGGAAGACTTCTACCAGATCGAGCATTGGGATCAGTGGCTGAGTTTGCCTAACCTGTACCTGCACCAGGTGGTTAGCGACCTGTGCGGCTGGGAAGGCCGTTGCGGGATGCTGCACGAAGCGGTTTGCGAGGACATCCCCGACCTCAACAGCGTTCATGTGTACGCCAGTGGCTCGCCGAACATGATCTACGCAACGCTCGATGCACTGGTGGACGCTGGCATGGATGCGCACCGCATGCGTGCGGACGTGTTCGCCTACGCGCCTCGCGGCTGAGGAATTCCATCGCGGTGCGTGGCGCCCCTGTGGCTGCCCGCGCCACCCCGTAAGCAGGTAACGCGCTGCACGGCCGGTCGTCGGCGCCTGACGTGAAAATCACTGCATGCACTTGTTCAGCCCCTTGCCCTGACTTAGCTTATACACCGCCTGGCGCGACTGCCGTGAATGACTTGCCTGAGGGTTCTGGTCAACGACGCAGTGACAACGCATCAGGCTCGGTCACGTTACATGCTTTGTTAACAGGGAATCATAGCGGCAGCTTATGTCGGCGCTCGAACGGTCATCCTGGCAAGTCACATACCCCCCTTCGCTCGATTTTGGTCAGCAACTGACCCACGAGCAATTGCATCACTCCATGCAAGCCGCCATGTCCCGTCACCAGGGCGGGCCGGTGTGGCTGTTTGCCTATGGCTCTTTGATCTGGCGGCCCGAGTGCAGCGCGGTGGAGCGTCGACGTGCGCGGGTGCACGGTTACCACCGGGGCTTGTACCTGTGGTCGCACGAGCACCGTGGCACGCCCGAAACCCCAGGTTTGGTGTTTGGCCTGGATCGAGGCGGCTCGTGCAGCGGCTTTGCCTACAGGCTGGATGACGCGACACTCGATGCATCGCTGCGAGCCCTGTGGCAACGCGAAATGCCTTACCCCGCCTACCGCCCCCACTGGCTCAACTGTCGACTCGACGATGGCAGCAGGGTGCAGGCCCTGGGTTTCGTGTTGGAGCGGCACCTGCCTTGCTACGCGGGCAATCTGCCGGATAACGTGCTCAGCCACATACTGGCCAGCGCCAAAGGGCGTTATGGCACCACGCGCGATTACGTCGAGCAGACCCTTCATGCCCTGCGCAGCCACCATATGCCTGATCGCAACCTGGAAGCGCGCTTCAGGCGCTGTCACGATCTGCGCGAACGGTGATCACGCACGCGGCGGCACCACCACCAGCTTGCCGACCGCCTGGCGCTGGCCCAGCGTTTCGATGGCCGCACCCGCGTCGGCCAGGGCGTATGTCTGTGAAACGAGAGGCTTCAATTTGCCCTGCGCGTGCCAGGCAAACAGCTGCTTGAAGTTGGCCGCGTTATCCTCGGGTTGGCGCTGGGCAAACGCGCCCCAGAAGACGCCCAGTACCGCCGCCCCCTTGAGCAGCACAAGGTTGGCTGCCAATTGGGGAATGGTGCCGCTGGCAAAACCCACTACCAACAACCTACCGTTCCACGCCAGGCCCCTCACGGCGTGCTCGAACAGTTCGCCGCCCACCGGATCGTAAATCACATCCACACCTTTGCCATCGGTCAGGCGCTTGATGGCCTCGCGCAGATTGTCCTGGCTGTAGTCGATCAGGTCATCGGCCCCAGCGGCACGGGCCACCGCGAGCTTTTGCGCACTGCTGGCAGCCGCGATGACCCGCGCCCCCATGGCTTTGCCGATCTCGACCGCCGCCAGGCCCACCCCGCCGGACGCGCCCAATACCAGCAAGGTCTCGCCGGTTTGCAATCGACCGCGCTGGTGCAAGGCGTGCATCGAGGTGCCGTAGGTCATGCCGAATGCGGCGGCGGTGATGAAGTCCATGCTGGCTGGCACGGGCATTACGTTGGAGGCGGGCACTGCCACTTGCTCGGCAAAAGCACCCCAGCCGGTCAGTGCCATGACCCGGTCACCCACCTTGAAGGCGCCCACCTTGGCGCCGACGGCTGCGACCGTGCCCGCGGCCTCTCCACCCGGTGAGAAGGGCAAGGGCGGCTGAAACTGGTATTTACCTTCTATGATCAAGGTATCGGGAAAGTTGACCCCAGCCGCCTGCACGTTCAACAGCACTTCGTTGGGTTTGGGCGTTGGGCTGGGCACGTCTTCCAGGACCAGTTCGCGGGCCGGGCCCAGGTGCTTGCATAGCAGCGCTTTCATCGTGGCCTATTCCTTTGCGGGTAATGGCCGATAAGTGTAGGAGGGCCGCCAGTCGGGTCAACGAGCATGGCTTGTCCTGATGGGCCGGCATAAGCCCAGGCTTGGGTTTGAACGATGTGCTGGTTAAGCTGGCGCCACCTGAATAGAGGAGCGATTTCGTGAAAGCGTGGATATTGATGGTGTTGGCACTGGTGTTACCCGCCGCAGCCGTGGCCGAGGAGGGCAAGGAGGGTGCGCCCAAGGTGGCCTATATCACGCTGACGCCGCCGTTCGTGGGCAACTATGCGCTCGATGGTGGTCCGCGCTTGCGGGTGTTCAAGGCGGACGTCGCATTGCGAGTGACCGGGGATGAGGCCGCCAAGGCGGTACAGCATCATGAACCACTGATCCGCAACCAGCTCGTCGCACTGTTCACTCAACAGACCGTGGACAGCATGAGCAATGTGGAGGCCAAGGAGCATTTACGTCAGGAGGCCCTAAAGCAGGTTCAGCAGGTGATGGAGACCGAAGAGGGCAAGCCGATCGTCGAGGACCTGCTGTTCAACAACCTGATCGTCCAGTGAGCGGCTGACCCGGTTTTCGGTCAGCCACTCAAGGCTGGGGTTCAAGGGAATGCCGGAGCGGGGCAGGTGCCTCAAACCATCGCCAGGATGGCCGTCCACTGCTCGGCCGTGACCGGCATGACCGACAGGCGACTGCCTTTTTGTACCAGCGCCAGCTCGGCCAGGGCTGGCTGTTGTTTCAACCAGCCCAGCTCAAGCACGCGCGGCAGGGTCCGCACGTGGGCCACGTCTACCGCACTCCACGGGTTCTTGTCGGGCGTGGCCTTGGCATCGTGGTAAGGGCTCTGCGGGTCCAGCGCAGTGGGGTCCGGATAGGCTGCGCGGATGACCTTGGCAATGCCGGCGATGCCGGGTTGAGGGCAGCTGGAATGGTAGAAGAAGAACGTGTCCCCCTCGCTCATCGCACGCATAAAGTTGCGCGCCTGGTAATTGCGTACACCGTCCCAACGAGCTTCGCCAAGGTGAGCCAGGCCTTCAATCGACAGTTCGTCGGGCTCGGACTTCATCAGCCAATAGGCCATGTTGTTTGCTCCAGAAATGCTTTGAAATAACTCGTTCCATCAAACCGACGGCCGGTTGACGTCAACGTTTGCGTGGTGGCTCAGGTTGTCGGAGAATGCGCCCCGTTTGAGGTGCGATGCTCAGGTACTACCCAGAAGTCGCCGAGCACTGAACAGTTTGCCTGGGGGGCAATCGTCGATGAATCAACGTAAAAAGCCGGACCTGCTGTGGGTACTGGTGTTCATCTTTGGCTTGGGTGTGGTTACCACCGGTTATGCGCAGGGGATCTGGGAGCGCAAGCTGGATAACGCCTACCAGATGCCATACGAAGCTGGTCAGGCGCAACGCTGACCCTTCCCGGCACCGCTTAGCGCGGTGCCACGTACCAGTGACGATCCGAGACCGTTCCCTGCAAAGGCACGTCCCAACTGGCTTGTGCTAGCCGCTCGACCTTCTGGCACTCATGCGCCAAGCCTAGCAGCCGTGGTTTTTTCCAGGTCTGCCGACGGGCCAGGTAAGCCAGGCTGCGATCATAGAAGCCACCGCCCATGCCCAGTCGCCCTCCCGCGTCGTCGAAGCCCACCAGGGGCAGCAGAATCAGGTCCAGTGCCCACACCGGGCGTTGACGCCTGCGGTCGGTGGCCGGCTCAGGGATTCTGAAACGGTTGGGCGTGAGCTTCTCGCCCTTCTCGAATCGCTGAAACACCATGCGGGTGCGTGGCCACGCATGCAGCACCGGCAAGTACGTGCGCTTGCCGCGACGCTGCGCCTCGCGCAGCAACAGTGCAGGGTCGATTTCGCCGTCGTTGGGCAGGTATAAGGCGATATGCCTGGCCTTGCGAAAGAGTGGATGCTGTGCCAGCAGACGGTACAGGCCTGCAGCGGCCTGACGCTGCTGGGCGGGCGTGAGCGCCCGGCGCGCGTTGCGCAGGTGCCTGCGAAGTTGAGGGCGGGTGAGCGTCGCGGTGTCGGTCATGGCACGGGCGATCCGAGAAGTGCTGGCCATTGCTGTCGGCCAAAACGACTTGCCCGCCGAGTGGCGGGCAAAGGAATTCGGGCTCCCCGATAAGACCGCTATCGGTGTAGCCCTTGAACCCGAAAGTTCAAGGTGGAGATTGCAGGGGACATTAAGGCTTTCCGTCGAGCGGACATGCACACCTGCCCCAGCGTGCAACCCCCGTGGTTGTGCGTATCGGCTCAGGGACATAACCGACTGGCGCATCCACCAGGGAGTGGCGCCAGTATAACAACCTCAGTTTTTTTTGGTACCCGTCTCGTCGGACAGCGCCTGGTCGACCCGGTCCAGCAAATCGCGCACCTGCTCGCGCGTGGCCCCGCCGGCCGGAGCCGCGCTGCGGTCTTCCTGGCGATGGAGCATCTCGTGGGTAATGTTCAACGCCGCCATGACCGCGATGCGGTCGGCACCGATCACCTTGCCGCTGCTGCGAATCTCGCGCATCTTGCTGTCCAGGTAGTGAGCTGCACTGACCAGGTTGTTGCGCTCTTCGGGCGGGCAGATGATCGAGTATTCCTTGTCGAGGATCTGCACGGTGACGCTATTGCTTGAACTCATGAGTCTTGCTCCAGGGCCTTGAGACGCAAGATCATCGACTCGACCTTGCGCCTGGCGATCTCGTTCTTTTCGATGAGGTGGGCGCGCTCTTCGCGCCAGGACTTTTCCTGAGCTACTAGGAGTGCATTTTGCCGTTTAAGTTGCTCGACACGCTCGATCAGCAGCTCGAATCGGCTCATCAGGGCCTGCAGGTCGTTCTCTTGCGTGGGTTGCACTCGATTCGCTCCGTCATTGACTCATCTTGCGATGATGCCTCTCCCTGGGCCGTGACTGCCAGTGCCGATGGTCTTGGCGCGCCTGCCGGTGCTAGGATACAAGGCCTTCATTCTAGTCATTGCGCCCTCCGGCGCCTAGCAGCCCATGCCCAATACTCAATCGCCCTACGTTGCTTTCGCCATGCTGCTTTCCAGCAATGGCCACCCCGTCACACCCGCCGAACTGCACGGCCTGCTCATCGGCCGCAGCTGTGCGGGTGCCGGCTTCGATGCCGACGGCTGGCTGGCCGATGCGGCCCAGTTGCTGGAAACCGAACCGCAAGACGCTGTGCGCAATGCCCTGATCGGCCTGCAGGAAATGGTCAAGGGCGAGCTTACCAGCGACGACATGGCGATCGTGCTGCTGCTGCCGTCCGACGATGCTGCGCTGACCGATCGCGCCACCGCCCTGGGGCAGTGGTGCCAAGGCTTCATCACAGGCTTCGGCCTGAACGCCGGTGGCAAAGACCTGTCCATCGAGGCCAAGGAAGTGCTCCAGGACCTGGTGGCCATCTCCCAGGTGCAGGAAGCGCTGGAAGAATCCGAGGACGGCGAAAGCGATTACATGGAAGTGATGGAATACCTGCGCGTCGCGCCGTTGCTGCTGTTTTCCGAACTGGCCAAGCCCGCAGCGCCTGCGCCCAAGCCTTCTCTGCACTGAACGACGGGGTAGTCTGCCCATGAGCCGCATTCCCAAGGCCGAATATGCGCGCCGGCGCAAGGCGCTGATGGCGCAGATGGTTCCCAACAGCATTGCCATCCTGCCTGCCGCCGCCGTTGCCATCCGCAACCGTGATGTGGAGCACGTGTATCGCCAGGACAGCGACTTTCAATACCTCAGTGGTTTTCCCGAGCCCGAGGCGGTCATTGCGTTGATACCTGGCCGTGAGCATGGCGAATATGTGATGTTCTGCCGCGAGCGCAATCCTGAACGCGAGTTGTGGGACGGCTTGCGGGCCGGTCAGGAAGGTGCGGTGCGCGACTTCGGTGCTGACGATGCGTTTCCCATCGCCGACATTGACGAGATCCTGCCGGGCCTGATTGAAGGCCGCGAACGCGTCTACAGCGCCATGGGCAGCAATCCCGAGTTCGATCGCCGGCTGATGGACTGGATCAACGTGATCCGCTCCAAGGCCCGCCTCGGTGCACAGCCCCCGAACGAATTCGTTGCCCTGGATCACCTGCTGCACGACATGCGCCTGTATAAATCGGCGGCGGAAGTGAAAGTGATGCGCACGGCCGCCGAGATATCTGCCAAAGCCCATGTACGGGCGATGCAGGCTTGCCGCCCGGGCCTTCATGAGTACAGCCTGGAAGCCGAACTCGATTACGCCTTCCGCCAGGGCGGGGCAAAAATGCCGGCGTACGGGTCGATCGTCGCCGCAGGGCGCAATGGTTGCATCCTGCACTACCAGCAGAACGACGCGCCGCTCAAGGAGGGCGACCTGGTCCTGATCGACGCGGGCTGCGAAATCGATTGCTATGCCAGTGACATCACCCGCACCTTCCCCGTCAGCGGGCGGTTTTCACCGGAGCAGAAGGCGATCTATGAGCTGGTTCTCAGCGCCCAGGCAGCGGCGTTTGCCGAAATCGCCCCGGGCAAGCACTGGAACCATGCCCATGAAGCCACCGTGCGGGTGATCACCGAAGGGCTGGTTGAGCTGGGTCTGCTCAAGGGCGACGTGCAGGCGTTGATCGAGAGCGAGGCGTACCGGGCGTTCTACATGCACCGTGCCGGCCATTGGCTGGGCATGGATGTGCATGACGTGGGCGATTACAAGGTGGGCGGTGAGTGGCGGGTGCTCGAGCCAGGCATGGCCTTGACCGTCGAGCCCGGCATCTACATAGCAGCCGACAATGAAAGCGTGGCCAAGAAATGGCGCGGCATCGGCATTCGGATCGAGGATGATGTGGTGGTCACCAGGCAAGGCTGTGAAATCCTGACATCGGGCGTTCCCCGCACCGTCGCCGAGATCGAGGCGTTGATGCACGACGCGCGTCAGGCCAGCCTATGACCCAGGTGAATCTCGCGATCATCGGCGGCGGGCTGGTTGGGGCCAGCTTGGCGCTGACCCTGCAGGCAGGGGCCAAGGCGCGTGGTTGGAAAATCCTTCTCATTGAGCCCTTCGCCCCCGGCGACAGCTTCCAGCCTAGCTACGATGCGCGTTCTTCGGCGCTGTCGTTCGGTACCCGCCAGATCTACGATCGACTGGGCTTGTGGCCTGCCATCGAGCGGCGTGCCGAACCGATCGCCCAAATTCATGTCTCGGACCGGGGGCGCTTTGGTGCCACCCGCCTGGATGCGAGGGAAGAAGGCGTTCCGGCCTTGGGCTACGTGGTCGAGAATGCCTGGCTCGGGCAATGCCTGTGGCAGGGCCTGGACAGCGATGTGGTCAGTTGGCGCTGCCCGGCGGAAGTGACGTCGATGCAGGCTATCGAGGGCGGTTACCGTCTGCGCCTCAATGACGACACGCACATTGACTGCGACCTGGCGGTGCTGGCCGATGGTGGCCGCTCGGGCCTGCGTGAGCAACTGGGTATTCACGTCTGCCATACCCCTTACGAACAAAGCGCATTGATCGCCAACATCACCCCCGGCGAGCCTCACCGCGGGCAGGCCTTCGAGCGCTTCACCGAAGCCGGTCCCATGGCCTTGCTGCCGTTACCGGAAAACCGCTGCGCGCTGGTCTGGACACGGCAGGGCATGGATGCGCAGCGCCTGGCTGACATGGATGAGCGCAGTTTCCTGCGTGAATTGCAGGGCGTCTTCGGTTACCGCCTGGGCACCCTTCGGCAGGTAGGCGTACGGCATCTGTACCCGCTGTCGCTAATCGAGGCGCAGGAGCAGATCCGTCCCCACCTGGTCGTGCTAGGTAACGCTGCGCACAGCCTGCACCCCATCGCGGGGCAGGGATTCAACCTGTCACTGCGGGATGTGCAGTCCCTTGCCGAGGCGCTGCTTGCAGGGCCGCAACGGCCAGGTGAACTTGCGACCTTGCAGGCTTATGGCAAGCGCCAGCGCCTGGATCAAACGCTGACCATCGGGTTTTCCGATCAGGTGACGCGGCTGTTCGGCAGCGGCCAGCCTTTGCTCGCCGCAGGCCGTAACCTGGGTTTGCTGGGCCTTGACCTGCTGCCACCGGCCAAAAGCTGGTTCGCCCGTCAGGCCATGGGCCTGGGTACGCGTTCCGATGTACGGGGCAAGGCATGAACAACCCACGCAAACTGGCCCGGCGTGCGCGCGTCCTGCGCTGGATGCTGAACCTGTATCCGCCTTACCTGGGCGCAGGTATCCGTGTGCAGCACATTAGCCCTGACATGCGCAGCATCCGGGTGGCGATGAAGCTTACCCGCTGGAACCGCAACTACGTGGGCACCCAGTTCGGTGGCAGCCTCTACGCCATGGTCGACCCGTTCTACATGCTCTTGCTCATCGAACGGCTGGGGCGCGACTACATCGTCTGGGACAAGGCCGCCAGCATCGATTTCATCACCCCTGGCAAGGGCCCTGTGTATGCCGAGTTCCATGTCGATGACGCGCTGCTGGACGATATCCGCCAGCAGACCGCCACCGGCAAGAAATGCCTGCCCCGTTTGCAGGTCGATATCCGCGACGGCGCTGGTGAACTGGTGGCGCGGGTCGATAAAACCCTATACGTGCGGCTCAAGCCGCAAGCGAGGCTGGCGTAAGGCATGGAAACACGCGCAGATATTCTGATCGTAGGTGCTGGTATGGTCGGCAGCGCGCTGGCGCTCGCCTTGCGCCATAGCGGTCTGCAGGTGCTGCTGCTCGATGGCGGCCCCCTGGCAGTCAGGCCGTTCGACGCCAAGGCGCCGTTCGAGCCCAGGGTCAGTGCGTTGTCCGCGGCTAGCCAGCGTATTCTCGACCGCTTGGGCGCTTGGGAGGGCATTGCACGGCGGCGCGCGACGCCGTATTCCGATATGCAGGTTTGGGATGGCAGTGGCACTGGGCAGATTCACTTTTCCGCCACCAGCGTGCATGCGCAGGTGCTGGGCCATATCGTCGAGAACAAAGTGGTGCAGGATGCCTTGCTCGAACGCCTGCATGACAGCGACATCGGCCTGCTGCCCAATGCGCGCATGGAACAGCTGCGCCATTCCGGCGATGACTGGCTGATGACGCTGCACGACGGCCGGCAGCTGCGCGCACCGCTGGTCGTGGCTGCCGACGGTGCTCATTCTGCGGTTCGCCGCCTGGCTGGGTGTGAAACGCGCGAGTGGGATTACTTGCACCACGCCATCGTCACCAGCGTGCGTTGTGCCCAAAATCACCAAGCCACCGCCTGGCAACGCTTCACCGACGATGGCCCGCTCGCCTTCCTCCCTTTGACCCGAGACGGCAAGCAGGACTGGTGCTCGATCGTGTGGTCAACCACGCCGGTCGAGGCCGAGCGGCTGATGGCGCTGGATGAGCCAGCCTTCCTCAGGGCGCTGGAGCGTGCATTCGAGGGCCGCCTCGGAACGGTGATGCAAGCTGACCCGCGGCTGTGCGTACCCCTGCGCCAGCGGCATGCCAAGCGATACGTGGAAGCCGGCCTTGCGTTGATCGGTGATGCGGCCCACACCATTCATCCGCTGGCAGGGCAAGGGGTGAACCTGGGGTTCCTTGACGCGGCGGTACTGGCCGAAGTCCTGATGGACGCCTGCAAGCGGGGGGAAAGGCTGGCCGATGTCAAGGTGCTGAGCCGCTATGAGCGTCGACGCATGCCGCACAACCTGGCGCTGATGGCAGCCATGGAAGGATTCGAGCGGCTGTTCCAGGCCGACAAGTTGCCGCTGCGCTGGCTGCGCAACAGTGGCTTGAAGCTGGTCGAGCAGTTGCCGGAGGCAAAAGCCGTGTTCGTGCGCCAGGCGCTCGGCTTGAGTGGCGACTTGCCGGATCTTGCCAAGGCGTGAAGGCTGCTCAGGGCCTACTGTCGAGTATGGATACGTGGCGGACCCTGGCACATAGCAACATCCAGTAACGGCAATGGGGGTGAGGGTTCAAATGGGATTCACTACCATCTGCGCCTCTCTAATCGATCGAGGAGCGCCTTCCATGTTGCCACGCAAGTCCCTACTGGCCGCCCTGGCCCTGAGCGTTGTCGGTGGTACCGTGCAGGCAGCTGACGAGGTCGTGGTCTATTCCTCGCGTATCGACGAGCTGATCAAGCCAGTGTTCGACGCCTACACGGCCGAGACCGGGGTCAAGGTCAAGTTCATCACCGACAAGGAAGCCCCCCTGATGCAGCGCATCAAGGCCGAGGGCGAGCACGGTGTGGCGGATCTTCTGCTCACCGTCGACGCAGGCAACCTGTGGCAGGCTGAGCAGATGGGCATCCTGCAGCCGATCCGATCCGAGATCATCGAGCGCAACATCCCGCCTCAATACCGTGCCTCGTCCCACGGCTGGACCGGCCTGAGCCTGAGGGCGCGCACCATCATCTACTCCACCGAACGGGTCAAGCCGGCCGAGCTCAGCACCTATGAAGCCTTGGCCGACAAGCAGTGGGAAGGTCGGCTGTGCCTGCGCACGGCGAAGAAGGTGTACAACCAGTCCCTGACCGCCACCCTGATCGAAAGCCATGGTGAGGCGAAGGCCGAGCAGATCGTCAAGGGCTGGGTCAATAACCTCTCCACCGACGTGTTCTCGGATGACAACGCCGTGATCCAGGCCGTCGAGGCGGGTCAGTGCGACGTGGGTGTGGTGAACACCTACTATTACGGCCGGCTGCACAAGCAGAACCCCAACCTGCCGGTGAAGATCTTCTGGCCCAACCAGCAAGACCGTGGCGTGCACGTGAACCTCTCCGGCATCGGCCTGACCAAGCACGCGCCTCATCCTGAGGCCGCAATGAAGCTGGTCGAATGGATGACCGGTGAACAGGCGCAGAAGTTGTTCGCCGACCTCAATCAGGAATTTCCGGCCAACCCCCAGGTCAAGCCCTCTGACGAAGTCGCCGCGTGGGGCGACTTCAAGGCCGACAGCATTGCGGTGGAAGTGGCCGGCAAGCGGCAGGCCGAAGCCATCCGCCTGATGGACCGTGCTGGCTGGAACTGAGCGGCGCTCCCTGCCCGAGAGGCCTGCCGAGGCCTCTTCGTGGGTCCTGCAGCGACCCGTCATCGAGACATAACGTGCCCTACACCCACCGTCGTCGCTGGTACCTCCCCGTCACTCTGATCGCCGGCCTCGTGCTGCTGCCCCTGAGCGTGCTGCTGTTGTCGTGGCAGTCGATCGACCTGCAGATCTGGTCACACCTGCTCGACACGCAGATGGGGCGCTTGCTGGGCAACACCGTTACCTTGGTGGTGGGGGTCGGTCTGGGTGTCACCTTGCTCGGTGTCAGCCTGGCCTGGCTCACCAGCCTGTGCGAGTTTCCGGGCCGTCGCTGGCTGGATTGGGCGCTGATGTTGCCGTTCGCCATTCCGGCGTACGTCCTGGCCTTCGTCTTCGTAGGTTTGCTGGACTTCGCCGGCCCGGTGCAGAGTGCCCTGCGCGAGGCTTTCGGGCCCATGCGCCTGCCGCGGGTGCGCTCTACCGGCGGCGTGATCATCGTGCTGGTGCTGGTGTTCTATCCGTATGTCTACCTGCTGGCACGCACAGCGTTTCTTGCCCAGGGCAAAGGGTTGATGGAGGCCGCCCGGGTGTTGGGGCTCTCGCCCTGGCAGGCATTCTGGCGGGTGGCCCTGCCCATGGCCCGACCTGCCATCGGGGCGGGCATCGCCTTGGCCCTGATGGAAACCCTCGCCGACTTCGGCGCCGTGGCGGTCTTCAACTTCGACACGTTCACGACCGCCATCTACAAGACCTGGTATGGCTTCTTCAGCCTGTCCAGCGCTGCGCAATTGGCCAGTTTGCTGTTGCTGGCCGTCATGCTGGTGCTGTACGGCGAGCGCCGTGCGCGGGGCGCCAACCACAGCGCCAGTGAACGCCCCAGAGGCCAGGCGCTGTACCGCCTGCAGGGTGGCAAGGCCGTGCTGGCCAGCGGCTGGTGCCTGTTGGTCTTCGCCTGCGCATTCGTCATCCCTTTGCTGCAACTGCTGGTGTGGTTCTGGCAGCGCGGGCGCCACGATCTGGATGAGCGCTACATCGGCCTGGTGCTTCATACCCTATACCTGGGTGGCGTTGCAGCGCTGGTGACGGTCTGCGTGGCGCTGCTACTGGCCTTTGCCCGGCGCCAGGCGCCCATGCCGGGCATTCGCGTCGGTGTAGGGCTCGCCAACATGGGCTACGCCTTGCCCGGCTCGGTACTGGCGGTGTCGATCATGCTGGCCTTCAGCTACCTGGACAGCCAGGTCGTCGCGCCGCTGTCCAGCTGGCTGGGAGGCGCGGGCAGGCCATTGCTGCTGGGCAGCCTTGCAGCATTGCTGCTGGCCTATGTGATTCGTTTCATCGCCGTGGCCTACGGCCCGCTGGAGAGCAGCCTGGAACGGATTCGTCCCTCGTTGGCGCAGGCATCGCGCAGCCTGGGTGTGGGCGGGGTGCGGCTGTTCATCAAGGTGTACTTGCCGCTGCTGCTGCCAGGCGCACTGAGCGCGGCGTTGCTGGTGTTTGTCGATGTGCTCAAGGAGATGCCGGCTACCCTGCTGATGCGTCCTTTTGGCTGGGATACGCTGGCGGTACGGGTGTTCGAGATGACCAGCGAGGGTGAATGGGCGCGGGCGTCGCTGCCGGCATTGACGCTGGTGGTGGTCGGGCTGCTGCCGGTCATTGGCCTGATACGCCGCTCGGCGCGCAGGCCAGGCCATTCCTGCTAAGGGTGTCAGCTTGCGCCCTTGCCGCTACAATGCGCGGCACTCGCGCAGCAGGCAATCAAAACAACGCTGTTCACACAGCTGAAGGCCATGAGCCTTCCACTGCTGCCGCTTCGCCACGCCCGGAAGGAGAAACCCATGGGACAGCGCACGCTTTTGTACGACCTGCATCTGGCGCTTGGCGCCAAGACGGTCGATTTCGGTGGCTGGGACATGCCGCTGCACTATGGCTCGCAGGTCGATGAGCACCACCAGGTGCGCAGTGACTGTGGGGTCTTCGACGTGTCCCACATGACCGTCATTGATATCCGGGGCGATGCGGCCACGGCTTGGTTGCAGCGGCTGCTGGCCAATGATGTCGCCCGGCTCGATCAGGTTGGCAAGGCAGTCTACAGCCCGATGCTGCATGAGCAGGGCGGGGTGATCGATGACTTGATCGCCTACCGCACGGCGACCGGTTACCGCCTGGTCACCAACGCTGCCACCCGAGCCCGGGTGCTGGAGTGGCTGGACCAGCAGCGTGATGGGCTTGCCGTCGACGTTCAGGTTCGTCCGGACCTCGCCATTCTTGCCGTTCAGGGCCCGAACGCGCGCGAGAAGGTAGCTGCTTTGGTCAGTGCCTCGCGGGCCGCTCTGATACGCACGCTACGCCCCTTCGAAGGGGTGATGGACGGGGACTGGTTCATCGCGCGCACCGGCTATACCGGCGAAGATGGCCTGGAGTTGATCTTTCCGGGTGACCAGGCCGTGGCCTTTTTCAACGACCTGGTCGGCGCCGGTATCGCGCCCAGCGGCTTGGGGGCTCGCGACACGTTGCGGCTCGAAGCCGGCATGCATCTTTACGGGCAGGACATCGACGAGCAGCATACGCCGTTATCGTGCAACCTGGGCTGGAGCATCGCCTGGGAGCCGGCAAGCCGAAACTTCATCGGCCGCGCGGCACTGTTGGCGGAAATCGAGCGGGGCGTACAGGAAAAGCTCGTGGGTTTGGTACTGGAGGAGCGTGGTGTCCTGCGCGCCCACCAGGTGGTCCGTGTGGCGGGAATTGGCGAAGGAGAGATCACCAGTGGTAGTTTCTCACCTACGCTGAGCAAGTCCATTGCCCTGGCACGCGTGCCCATGGCCACGGGCGACCGGGCCGAAGTGGAAATTCGTGGCAAGTGGTACCCGGTGCGCGTGGTCAGGCCGACTTTCGTGCGCCACGGCAAGATCCTGATCTGATCCATCATCAAACGGCGGGCGTACCGCTGAGCCAATCGAGGAATTCAAGACATGAGCACTATCCCCGCCGAACTTCGTTTTGCCCAAAGCCATGAATGGGCCCGCCTGGAAGCCGACGGTACCGTCACGGTAGGCATCAGTGACCATGCGCAGGAAGCGCTAGGTGACGTGGTATTCGTCGAGCTGGCCGAAGTGGGCAAGGTGTTTGCCGCAGGCGACGCGGCCGGTGTCGTGGAGTCGGTCAAGGCCGCGTCCGACATCTACGCCCCGGTCGGTGGCGAAGTGATCGCGGTCAACGAGGCGTTGGCCGACAGCCCTGAACAACTAAACGAGCAGCCCTACGACGCATGGATCTTCAAGCTCAAGCCGAGCAGCCAGGCCGATCTGGAGAAACTGCTGGATGCGGCTGGCTACAAGGCCGCCATTGGCGAGTAAGCCGTCCTTGCGTCACCGGCAGAAAGCACTCGCAGCCAGGGGTTGAAGACCTCCCGGCGCGAGTTAGCCGGCGTTGAGGCCGGCGCTGTACCGATCAGTCGGCTATTGCATGCTTGGCCAGAATGGCATTGGCCAGCTCCATGTCAGACGCGTGAAGCCCTGGATGTTCCGCACGCACCTGCTTGATTGCCGACTCCAGGAATGGCCCACGGATGGCGCCTTCACTGGCTACGAAGCTGCCAGCATCATCCTGCGCCGCCATTACCAACTTGTGGTCACGCGAGGTCAGGTAGGTCGAGCCGGTGGTTGCACCGGAAGAGATCACATTACGCCAGAAGGAATCGGCCATGGCCGAGCCCACAGGCAGCGCGAGCAGGGCTGCGGCAGCGATGGCAGTGTTGAGACGCATGATGAGACACCTCGAAGGTGAGGGTTGAAGATGTGCGGTTGGATGCTCGCGAACCTGCCAAGTTCCTGGGCCTGCCGCTTCTGATCAGCTGCATGCACGCAGTACTTCGTCAGCCAGGGTTTGCCCACACGCAACCTTGGCCTCGCCGCAGCGGCGCAGGTCCACAAGGCCATCTGCCTGGGCCTGGCGTCGCAATTGCGCAAGGTCCGTATGAGGGCCGATCAGGGCACGCAGGTTGTCGCTGGGTTCGAGTAATTCGAACAAGCCGGTACGCCCATGAAAACCCGTGCCGCGGCACGTTCTGCAGCTGGCTGCGTCGCGCCCCTGGCACTGGCTGCACAGCGTGCGCACAAGGCGCTGGGCCATCACGGCAATCAATGTCGCTTTGATCAAGTAGTCAGCCACACCCAGTTCTTGCAGGCGGATGATCGCGGCACAGGCGTCGTTGGTGTGCAGGGTAGACAGCACCAGGTGCCCGGTAAGGGCGGCCTGCACGGCCACCCGTGCGGTGTCGGGGTCCCGTATTTCGCCGATCATGATGATGTCCGGATCCTGGCGCAGCATAGCGCGCACGCCGTTGGCAAAGCCCAGGTCCAGGGCCGGCTGCACCTGAAACTGGTTGAACCCGGGTTCGAGCCGTTCGATGGGGTCCTCGATGGTGCACAGGTTGACCTGCGGGGTGGCCAATAGCTTGAGGCTGGCGTACAGCGTGCTGGTCTTGCCTGAGCCCGTAGGCCCTGTGACCAGGATGATGCCCTGGCGCCGTTGCAGCAGGCCTTGCCATTGACCCAATTGCTGCCCCTGAAGACCGAGCCGATCAAAGCTCTCGTGCAGCTGCTGCGGGTCGAACAGGCGCAATACCAGTTTTTCACCAAAGGCAGTGGGCAGGGTCGACAAACGCAGCTCCACCTCGCTCCCGTTTGGCAGGCGGCTTTGCAGTCGGCCATCCTGAGGCCTGCGTTTTTCCGCGACGTCCATGCGCCCAAGGTGCTTCAGGCGGCTGATCAAGGCCACTGCGACTGCGGCGGGGAAAACATAGACGGTGTGCAACAGGCCATCGATGCGATAGCGCAAGTGGCCCTGGTCGCGGCGCGGCTCCAGATGGATGTCGCTGGCGCGCTGGTCGATCGCGTAGTGCAGCAGCCAGTCGACGATATGCACGATATGCGCGTCATCCGCGTTGGCCTGCGAGTGACGCTTGCCCAGCTCCAGCCACTGCTCGAGTTCGCCGAAGCGGTTCGATTGCTGGTGGTGCGCGCCCTTGACCGACTGCGCCAGGCGCTGGAAGGGTTCACCGGCCTGACGCATCTGCACAGGGCTTGCGAGCACTCGCCGCACGGTTCGTCCAAGGCTCAGGGCCAGATCGGCCTGCCAACGGCACTGATAGGGCTGTGCGCTGGCCACGGTGACGCTCGCCGCGTCAGCTGCCACGATGAGAATGCCGTGGCTCTGCGCAAAGGCTGGGGACACCAGCTCAGCCACCTGCTGCAGGTCGATTTGCAGCGGATCGATACGCAGATAGGGCAGGCCCGTCTTGGCAGCCAGCCATTGGCAAAGCCGATCCAGGTCCAGTACTTGCCCCGGATGGAGGCGGTCGGCAAGGTTGCAGGCGGCCACTTGCTCCAGCGGATGATCGGCAGGGTGATCGACGGCATGTTCAAGTACACGCACGCTATCGCTGGCGTGCAGGCGCTGGTCAATGAGCAAGGCTTCGAGCACCCGATGCAGATCGAGTGCCAGGGTATCGGGGTTGTGCATAAAGGCGTCCGTGCCTGATCAAGAAGACCCGATCAAGGCTAGTTCAGCCTCCGCCAAAGCCGAATCGAAAGGATGTCAGGGTTTTGCCTGAGGGCTATTCATGCTCATGTCAAAGCGCTGGCCGGTGCGCCGCTAGGCGTGCACTACCGACAGCTCTACACGGTGTTGCGGGGCCAAGTGCACGTCAGCCACACACACCATGTTGCGTAATTTCTGAGCGATCACTTCGGCGCGGTGCCAGCTCAAGCCGCCAATGCCGATATCGATGGCCAACCAGTCATCCTGTTGAGTGACCTGGACGCTATGCGGTGTGAGCATTTGCAAGGCGAACTGATTGAGCACCCGGCACAAGCTGTCGGGCTCGGCTTCGGCCTGCAAGCGATACAGCACAGTGGTGTGAGCATTGCTGTTGGCCCATACATCGGCACGCGGCAGTGAGTTCATGCGTCATCCTCTTTGAGTGCAGAAAGTTTTGCATGCCCGAGCCGGTATTATTTCGCTAAGATTCGACTAAATCAGTCTGTTCTTGCATAACTATGATCGATACAGGTCGATCTGGAGAATTGTTCATGCACAGCGCATTGGATGCCTACGACCGTCGTATCCTCGAGTTGCTACAAGAAGACGCTTCGCTGTCCAGCGCTCAGATCGCCGAACGCATTGGCTTGTCACAGTCGCCATGCTGGCGACGGATTCAACGGCTCAAAGAGGAAGGGGTGATTCGCGGGCAAGTCACCTTGCTGGACCGCAAGAAAATCGGGCTGAACACCCAGATATTCGCCGAAGTGAAATTGAATGCCCATGGCCGCTCGAATTTCACCGAGTTCACAGAGGCGATCCGCGGGTTTTCAGAGGTGCTCGAGTGCTACGTGCTGATGGGCTCGGTGGACTTCCTGCTGCGTATCGTCACCCCGGATATCGAGGCGTACGAACGGTTCTTCTTCGAAAAGCTGTCGAACGTGCCCGGTATTCAGGAGGTGAACTCGATCGTGGCCCTTTCGGAGATCAAGTCCACCACCAGCCTGCCGCTGTCGGGCTGAAGGCATCACGCTTTGAGCAGATGCTTCCAGCCACGGCTCTGATCGACGGCACGCGCCTGCTCGATGCGGGCTTCGAGCACCTCATCGCTGATCGGGTGCTCAGCCAGCTCGTGCAGTTTCTTCATGTCGCCGTACAGGCGGTCCATTTGTGGTGCATCCAGCACATGGCGGGCATGGTGCAGCCAGGCCATCACTTGCTCGATGCGCGGCAGTTGCTCTGCCAGGTCTTCGGGGCGCTGGGTGTATAGCGACAACTTCAGAGCGCGGCCTTCCTCGGCAATCAGGTGTGCCAGCCAGCTTGCCAGAAGCGCCTTGCCCTGGCGCTCGCCACGGCCCTTGCGCTCGGCAGCCCAGGCACGCGACAGCAGCCAACGCGAGGTTTCCAGGGAGAACTGGCCCCAGCGAGGATCATCCAGCTCTTCTGCGAACTGCTCGGGCGCAGCGCGGCGGATGTCTTCGTCACCGTTGCCGGCTTGCACCAGTGGACGCCAGTCTTCGAGCAGGGCATCCAGGCGCGCGCGCAGGTCACGGGTGGCAGCGCGGGGGGCGGCCTGGCCCAGGCTGGCAGTGATGGCGCGCAGCTCGATGAGGTTCTGCACCCAGTCCTGCAGCGACCGCCAGTGGCCGCTGTGGCGGTATTGCTCGGCCAGGCGCTGGCTGTTGCCCAGCAGTTGCCAGGCCAATGCAGTGTAGGCATCGTCCAAGGCCATGTCCGCTTCGAGGTCGGCGACGCTCAGATCCAGCTCGAAACGCTCGGGCTCCAGCAGGCGGTAGCCGCGCTCAGCCTTGCTGATATCGCAGGGCGTCAGCGCAACGCTTGCGGCCAGCTCGGCGGCCAGCTCCAGCAGCGCCGCAGGCTCACCTTCACGCAGCTCCAGTTCCAACTCGCAAATCGCTTCCTTGCGCTTGCCGGCAATCACGAAGCCCTGGTCCAGCGCAGCCTCGATCACCACCTTGGCCTTGCCACGGCCCCAGGCGATTTCGGCGTATTCGCGGGTGAAGTCGGTGGTGAACAACGGCTTGATGGTCTTCTTGTCCAGGTCGGCCAGTTGCACGGGCCAGCAGCTGTCATCCAGCTTCTTGAGGTCCAGCTTCACCTTGTCCAGTTGCCATTCGTGCTCGTTGCGCTCGGACAGGCCAGCCACGCTGGTGCCGCGACACTTGAGGGTCTGGATGACGGTATCGCCGTCACGGCGCAGGCGCAGGGCAACACGTGCCTCGGCCAGCGCGCGCTCAGGCGTGTCGAAATACTGGTTCAGCAGTTCGCGGGTCTGCCAGCCAGACTTGTTGCGCTTTTTCAGCAGCGGGTGCTCGCGCAGGGCGGCGAGGGTCTCGGGGCTGGCGCGCAGCTTGAGTTCGGTTTCTTTGGGCATTACAGGCTCGAAAGGGGGCGTGGTCGATGCAGAGTCTACAGCAGTAGGCCGTCAACGGTTTATTCCAGACGGCGGATGGTCCTATGATGGGCAATGCTTCCGAGGAGTACACGCATGCCGTTGCCGACGCTGAAAGACCAATTTGCCGCCTTGATCGCCGCGCCTTCGGTCAGTTGCACCCAGCCCTCGCTCGACCAGTCCAATCGTCAGGTCATCGACCTGCTGGCTACCTGGCTGGGTGATCTGGGTTTTTCCTGCGACATTCAGCAGGTGACTCCCGGCAAGTTCAACCTGCTGGCCAGCCGCGGCAGCGGCCCTGGCGGCCTGGTGCTGGCCGGCCACAGCGACACCGTGCCCTACGACGAGCAGCTCTGGAGCAGCGACCCCTTGAAGCTGACCGAAGTCGAGGGTCGCTGGGTGGGGCTCGGCAGTTGCGACATGAAGGGTTTTTTCGCACTGGTGATCGAGGCCGTCATTCCCTTGCTGCAGCACGACTTCAAGCAGCCGCTGCTGATTCTGGCCACCTGCGACGAGGAAAGCTCCATGTCTGGCGCCCGTGCATTGGCCGATGCTGGCCAGCCGCTGGGCCGCGCGGCGATCATCGGCGAGCCGACCGGACTGCGGCCGATCCGCATGCACAAAGGCATCCTCATGGATCGGATCGACATCCTCGGGCGCAGTGGTCATTCATCGGACCCAAGCCTTGGCCGCAGCGCCATGGATGCCATGCATGCGGTAATGGGCGAACTGATGGGCCTGCGCCAGCAATGGCAGAAGGTCTACAACAATCCACAATTCACGGTGCCTGCGCCGACCATGAACTTCGGTTGCATTCACGGTGGCGACAACCCCAACCGGATCTGCGGCCAGTGCGCGCTTGAGTTCGACCTGCGCCCATTGCCGGGCATGGACGTGGACCAGCTGCGCGCCGCCATCCGTGAAAAACTGGTTCCGGTGGCCGAGCGCCATGACGTGCGTATCGACTATGCGCCGCTGTTCCCCGAAGTGCCGCCGTTCGAACAGGCGGCCGACAGTGAACTCGTCCAGGTGGCAGAGCGGCTCACCGGCCACCGCGCCGAAGCGGTGGCATTCGGCACTGAAGCACCTTATCTTCAGCAGCTTGGCTGCCAGACCATCGTGCTCGGCCCTGGTGACATCGCCTGCGCACACCAGCCTGGCGAATACCTGGATATGTCACGTATCGAGCCGACCGTGCGTCTATTGCGTGACCTGATCGGGCACTATTGCCTGCATTAAACGTCCACCCCTTTCATTCGTTTCTGCCTAGAGGAGACCGCGCGTGACCGCAAGCCTGTTCCGACGATGATCCTGAACGCCCCTGTAACGCCGTTCTCCGTCCACTTATCCACAGGCCCTGTCATGCACGATTACGTCAACTGGCTACGCCACGCTTCTCCTTACATCAACGCCCACCGCGACTGCACCTTTGTGGTGATGCTTCCCGGCGATGGGGTTGAACACCCCAACTTCGGCAATATCGTCCACGACCTGGTGCTGCTGCACAGCCTTGGGGTGCGTCTGGTCCTGGTACACGGCTCTCGCCCTCAGATCGAGACCCGCCTGGCTGAACGTGGCCTGGCAGCGCACTACCACCACGGCTTGCGTATCACCGATGCCGCTACCCTGGATTGCGTGATCGACGCGGTAGGTGCGCTGCGCCTGGCTATCGAGGCGCGGTTGTCAATGGACATTGCCGCCTCGCCCATGCAGGGCTCGCGCCTGCGGGTGGCCTCCGGCAACCTAGTCACCGCGCGGCCGATCGGCGTGCTCGAAGGCGTGGATTTTCATCACACCGGCGAAGTGCGTCGGGTAGACCGCAAGGGCATCAGCCGCCTGCTCGACGAGCGCTCCATCGTGTTGCTCTCGCCGCTGGGCTATTCGCCAACCGGCGAGATCTTCAACCTTGCCTGCGAAGACGTGGCCACCCGTGCGGCCATCGAACTGGGCGCTGAGAAGTTGGTGCTGTTCGGCGCAGAACCTGGCCTGTTGGATGAACATGGCCGCCTGGTGCGCGAACTGCGCCCCCAACAGGTTGCGCCGCACTTGCAGCGCCTGGGCAGCGACTACCAGGCCGAGCTGCTCGATGCCGCTGCCCAGGCGTGCAAGGGCGGCGTGGCACGCAGCCACATCGTCAGCTATGCCGAGGACGGCGCGCTGCTGACCGAACTGTTCACCCGGGGCGGTGGCGGTACGCTGGTGTCCCAGGAGCAGTTCGAGATCGTACGAGAGGCCACCATCGAAGACGTCGGCGGCCTGCTCGACCTGATCAGCCCGCTGGAAGAACAAGGCATCCTGGTTCGCCGTTCACGTGAAGTGCTGGAGCGGGAAATCGAGCAGTTCAGCGTGGTGGAGCGCGAAGGCATGATCATCGCGTGCGCAGCGTTGTATCCGATTGCAGAGTCCGATGCGGGTGAGCTGGCATGCCTGGCGGTGAATCCGGAGTACCGCCATGGCGGGCGCGGGGATGAGCTGCTGGCGCGTATCGAAAGCCGGGCACGGGAGATGGGGTTGAGCACCCTGTTCGTGCTCACAACACGCACGGCGCATTGGTTCCGCGAACGCGGCTTCTCGCCCAGTGGCGTCGAGCGGCTGCCGGCGGCACGGGCTTCGCTGTACAACTTCCAGCGCAATTCGAAGATCTTCGAAAAGCCGCTGGGCTGAGGCGCTCTGCGCCTGCGTGCCTTAAATGAAAACGCCGCCTTGATGGGCGGCGTTCTGGTTTACACGGTGTGCAGATACCAGTTGTACTCGAGGTCGGAGATCGAATGTTCGAACTCCTCCAGCTCGCTTTCCTTGCACGCGACGAAGATGTCGATGTACTTCGGATCGATGTACTTGTTCAGGATTTCGCTGTCATCCAACTCGCGCAGCGCATCACGCAGGTTGTTCGGCAGGCTCTGTTCCAGCTGCTCGTACGAGTTGCCTTCGATAGGCTCCCCAGGCTCGACCTTGTTGGTCAGGCCATGGTGAACGCCTGCCAGCACGGCCGCCATCATCAGGTACGGGTTGGCATCGGCGCCAGCCACGCGGTGCTCAAGGCGCACAGCATCGGGCGAGCCGGTCGGTACGCGCAGCGCCACGGTGCGGTTGTCCAGACCCCAGCTTGGCGCATTGGGCACGTAGAACTGCGCGCCAAAGCGGCGATAGGAGTTGACGTTCGGGCACAGGAACGCCATGGACGCAGGCAGGGTCTCGAGCACACCGCCGACAGCGTGACGTAGCGCGGCGTTCTGCTCGGGATCCTCGCTGGTGAAGATGTTGTTGCCATCTTTGTCCAGCACGGAAATGTGTACATGCAGACCATTGCCTGCCTGCCCTGGGTAGGGCTTGGCCATGAAGGTGGTGTCCATTTCATGGTCGTAGGCGATGTTCTTGATCAGGCGCTTGAGCAGCACGGCGTAGTCGCACGCCTTGAGCGGGTCCGGCACATGGTGCAGGTTGACTTCGAACTGAGCCGGGGCGCTTTCCTTGACGATGGCATCGGCAGGAATACCCTGTTCCTTGGCCCCTTCGAGGATGTCCTGCAGGCAGTCGGCATACTCGTCCAGGTCATCGATCAGGTAGACCTGGGTCGATTGCGGACGCTTGCCGGAAATGGGCGAGCGCGGCGGCTGCGGACGGCCGTTCACGTTCTCCTGGTCGATCAGGTAGAACTCCAGCTCGAACGCGGCGCAGATGGTCAGGCCCATGTCGTCGAACTTGCTCACCACCTGGCGCAGCACTTCACGCGGGTCAGCGAAGAAAGGTTCGCCTTCGAGCTCGTGCATGGTCATCAGCAACTGGGCAGTGGGGCGTTTTTGCCACGGCTCGTTGGAGAGAGTGTCAGGGATCGGATAGCAGATGCGGTCTGCATCGCCGATGTCCAGGCCCAGCCCGGTGCTTTCGACGGTGGAGCCATTGATATCCAGTGCAAACAGGGAGGCCGGCAGGTTGATGCCTTTCTCGTAAACCTTGTGGAGGCTGGTGCGCTCTATGCGCTTGCCGCGCACCACACCATTCATATCTGCAATCAGAAGGTCAACGTAGAGAACCTCAGGATGTTCCTTAAGGAACGCGTTCGCTTCGTTAAGCTGAACGGCACGCGGGGGTACCGACATGATGCAACACCTTTGTTGTTAAAAATATCAATCAAGGGGGGCTTGCAGGACCAGTCAATCGAAAAGCCATACTGATGTCAAGCCAACCCCATGATGCCCTGAAATGGCACATCTACGGCAGATTTGCTGCATATCGGGGCACGGCATTATCCGCTATTTTTCTGGAAAAGCGCTATCGCGAGCACTGCGTCGTTTATTTTTTACGCAGGTGTTGTGTAAAAAAATGAACGGCGCTAAGCTCCGATTCAACCCAAAACAGAACAATACGAGGGTCTCATGGTCCGCCTGCCGCGACCTGGAAGCGCTGCCAATGCAGTGCAGTCAGGCTGTTCAGTCATGTTTGCCAGGCCTGCCAACCGCGTGGGGGCAGTGCTCGCAATAATTGACGTCTGGCATGCCCGGCCCCGCCTTCATGGCACCCCATCTCTACGCTTCGCTTCTTTCTGCCGTTACAAATCGCCTCGGGCACACGTGGTTTCAGTGTATCCACCGTCCGCCTGCGCGGGGGTTTTGCTTTAGCCATCCACTGCATCCAGAATCAAGGCGCGGACCACCTTACCTCCTGAGGTATTTATGAGTAACAACCTCGACCAGCTCACCGATTGGTTGAAAGAGCACAAGATCACCGAAGTCGAATGCCTGATCAGCGACTTGACCGGCATCACGCGCGGCAAGATTTCGCCTACCAACAAGTTCATCGCCGAGAAGGGCATGCGCCTGCCCGAGAGCGTGTTGCTGCAGACAGTGACCGGCGACTATGTCGACGACGACATCTATTACGAGCTGCTGGACCCTGCAGACATCGACATGATCTGCCGGCCTGACGAGAATGCCGTGTTCCTGGTGCCATGGGCCATCGAGCCGACCGCACAGGTCATCCACGATACATACGACAAGAAGGGCAACCCCGTAGAGCTGTCGCCGCGCAACGTGCTCAAGAAGGTGCTCAAGCTGTACGCTGACAAGGGTTGGCAGCCCATCGTCGCGCCCGAGATGGAGTTCTACCTGACCAAGCGCAGCGAAGACCCTGACTTCCCGCTGCAACCGCCGGTGGGCCGTTCGGGGCGGCCCGAAACCGGGCGCCAGTCCTTCTCCATCGAAGCTGCGAACGAATTCGACCCGCTGTTCGAGGATGTCTATGACTGGTGCGAATTGCAGCAGTTGGACCTCGACACGCTGATCCACGAAGACGGCACGGCGCAGATGGAAATCAACTTCCGTCACGGCGATGCCCTGCACCTGGCCGACCAGATCCTGGTGTTCAAGCGCACCATGCGCGAAGCGGCGCTCAAGCACAACGTGGCAGCCACCTTCATGGCCAAGCCCATGACCGGCGAGCCTGGCAGCGCGATGCACCTGCACCAGAGCGTGGTCGACGTAACCACCGGCAAGAATATCTTCAGCAATGAAGACGGCAGCATGAGCACGCTGTTTCTGAACCACATTGGCGGCCTGCAGAAATTCATTCCCGAAGCGCTGCCGCTGTTCGCGCCGAACGTGAACTCGTTCCGCCGCTTCCTTCCGGATACCTCGGCACCGGTGAACGTGGAGTGGGGCGAGGAAAATCGTACGGTAGGCCTGCGCGTGCCTGACGCCGGCCCGCAAAGCCGGCGCGTCGAAAACCGCCTGCCGGGTGCGGATGCCAACCCGTACTTGGCCATCGCCGCGAGCCTGCTGTGTGGCTACATCGGCATGGTCGAAGGTATCGAGGCCAGCGCCCCGGTCCAAGGGCGGGGTTACGAGCGCCGCAACCTGCGCCTGCCGCTGACCATCGAGGACGCCCTGGAGCGCATGGAAAACAGCCGCGCCCTGGAGCAGTACCTGGGCAAGAAATTCATCGCCGGCTACGTGGCCACCAAGCGTGCCGAGCACGAGAACTTCAAGCGCGTCATCAGTTCCTGGGAGCGTGAATTCCTGCTGTTCGCAGTTTGATCAACCTCGGCCCCGCAGGCGCGCGGCCGTCCGTCAACGGAGAAGCACATGAGCCTGAACAACCCGCAAACCCGTGAATGGCAAGCCCTCAGTGGCGAGCATCACCTCGCGCCTTTCAGCGACTACAAGCAGCTCAAGGACAAGGGGCCGCGCATTATCACCAAGGCGCAGGGCGTGCATTTGTGGGACAGCGAGGGGCACAAGATTCTCGACGGCATGGCTGGCCTGTGGTGCGTGGCCGTGGGGTATGGGCGTGAGGAGCTGGTTCAGGCGGCAGAGCGGCAGATGCGTGAGCTGCCCTACTACAACCTGTTCTTCCAGACCGCCCATCCTCCGGCGCTGGAGTTGGCCAAGGCGATCACCCAAGTGGCGCCCGAGGGCATGAGCCATGTGTTCTTCACCAGTTCAGGCTCCGAAGGCAACGACACGGTGCTGCGCATGGTTCGCCATTACTGGGCACTCAAGGGCAAACCGAGCAAGCAGACCCTGATCGGCCGGGTCAACGGTTATCACGGCTCCACCGTGGCCGGCGCCAGCCTGGGCGGCATGAGTGGCATGCACGAGCAAGGCGGCCTGCCCATCCCGGGCGTGGTGCACATCCCCCAGCCGTACTGGTATGGCGAGGGCGGTGACATGACACCGGAGGCGTTCGGGGTCTGGGCTGCGGAGCAACTGGAAAAGAAAATTCTCGAAGTCGGCGAGGACAACGTCGCAGCGTTCATCGCCGAGCCCATCCAGGGCGCAGGTGGCGTGATCATCCCGCCAGACACCTACTGGCCGAAGATCAAGGAAATTCTGGCCCGTTACGACATCCTCTTTGTGGCCGACGAAGTCATTTGCGGCTTCGGGCGAACAGGGCAGTGGTTCGGCTCGGATTTCTATGACCTCAAGCCCGATCTGATGACCATCGCCAAAGGCCTTACCTCCGGTTACATCCCCATGGGCGGTGTGATCGTGCGTGACAAGGTGGCCAAGGTGCTCAGCGAAGGTGGGGATTTCAATCACGGCTTCACCTATTCGGGGCATCCTGTGGCTGCCGCAGTGGGCCTGGAAAACCTGCGCATCCTGCGCGACGAACAAATCGTCGAGAAAGCGCGCACCGAAGCGGCACCGTATTTGCAAAAGCGTCTGCGTGAGTTGCAGGACCACCCGCTGGTGGGCGAGGTGCGCGGTGTTGGCCTGCTCGGCGCGATCGAGCTGGTCAAGGACAAGGCGACCCGCAGCCGTTTCGAAGGCAAGGGCGCGGGCATGATCTGCCGTAATTTCTGCTTCGACAATGGTCTGATCATGCGGGCTGTTGGCGACACGATGATCATCGCGCCACCTCTGGTCATCAGCCCGGCCGAGATCGACGAACTGGTGGAAAAGGCACGTAAATGCCTGGACCTGACGCTCGAAGCGATTCGCTGACAGCTAGCGATGTGACATTAAGTCGTTACAAGGGCCAGGTTTCCTTGAAACCGGGCCTTGTAACTTGCCAGACTAGCGGCTGCTTCAGTCGCCCACACGCGTGTACTGCGGGACCCGGCTTCTGAACGGATAGCTAATCGAACACTCTGGAGCATGACGCATGAAGAATATGGGCAAGACGTTGTTGGCCGCCGCGCTGATGGGCGCAGTGGTCGGGGCTGTACAGGCTGAAGACAAGGTACTGAACGTCTACAACTGGTCGGACTACATCGCTCCGGACACCATCGCCAAGTTCGAGAAAGAGTCGGGCATAAAGGTCAAGTACGACGTGTTCGACAGCAACGAAACCCTGGAGGCCAAGTTGCTGGCCGGCAAGTCCGGCTATGACATCGTGGTGCCTTCCAACAACTTCCTGGCCAAGCAGATCAAAGCTGGCGTCTACCAGGAACTCGATCGCACCAAGCTGCCCAACTGGAAGAACCTCGACGAGGACCTGCTCAAGGCCGTGGGCGATGCCAGTGACCCGGGCAACAAATACGCCTTCCCCTACATGTGGGGCTCGATCGGCATCGGCTACAACCCCGAGAAGGTCAAGGCCGCGCTGGGCGTGGACAAGATCGACTCCTGGGACGTGGTCTTCAAGCCAGAGAACATCGCCAAGCTCAAGAGCTGTGGCGTGAGCTTCCTTGATGCCCCAACCGAAATGCTGCCAGCTGCCCTGCATTACCTGGGCCTGCCGACCAACAGCACCAAGAAGGAAGACCTCAAGGCTGCCGAGGACCTGTTCCTCAAGATCCGTCCTTCGATCACCTACTTCCATTCCTCCAAGTACATTGGCGACCTGGCCAACGGCAACATCTGCCTGGCAGTCGGCTACTCGGGTGACCTGGAACAGTCCAAGACCCGCGCCCACGAGGCGGGGGACAAGGTCAAGCTGGACTACGTGATTCCGAAAGAAGGCGCCGGCACCTTCTATGACATGGTTGCCATGCCCAAGGATGCCGAGCACAAGGAAGCGGCCTACAAGTTCATGGACTTCCTGATGCAGCCGCAAGTCATGGCCGAAATCACCAATGCCGTGCGCTTCCCCAACGGCAACAAGGCCGCGACCGCCTTCGTGGACAAGGAAATCACCAGCGACCCAAGCATCTATCCGTCCGCTGAAGTGAAAAAGCAGCTGTACGCCATTGCCGCCCCTGAGGCAGCAGTGCAACGGGTGATTACCCGCAGCTGGACCAAGATCAAATCGGGCAAATAAGCCTGATGTAGCATTTTCGGGCCGGGTATTCCCGGTCCGAAACCAGTGAAAGGCAATTGAACATTGCGGCATCGAAGCTGCGAAGGTAAGTTGCGCGCCGGTTTTGCGTGTGCGGCAGCATTGTCGCTACCCAGACACTGATTGTGAGGACCACCCACTTGTCCAATTCTGTATTACGCAAGGCCATGATGGCTGCAGCGAGCCTGACGCTGGCATGCAGCGTCCAAGCGGCGCCTACGGTGCATTTCTACAACTGGTCCGACTATATCGGCCCTGATACCCTCGCGGGCTTCGAGAAAGCCACGGGCATCAAGCCGGTGCAGGATGTCTTCGATTCCAACGAGACCCTGGAAGGTAAGCTGCTGGCCGGCAGGACCGGCTATGACGTGGTCGTGCCTTCCAACCATTTCCTGGGCAAGCAGATCAAGGCGGGCGCTTTCCAGAAGCTCGACAAGACACTGCTACCCAATTACGCGAACCTTGATCCTGCGCTGATGAAGCGTCTGGAGAAGAACGATCCGGGCAACCTGTATGCCGTGCCTTACCTGTGGGGCACCAATGGTATCGGGTATAACGTCGACAAGGTCAAGGAGGCGCTTGGCGTCGATACCATCGATTCCTGGGCGGTGCTGTTCGAACCCGAGAACATGAAGAAGTTGTCCAAGTGCGGTGTGGCCTTCCTCGACTCGGCGGACGAAATGCTACCGGCCGTCCTCAACTACATGGGCCTGGATCCCAACAGCACCAACCCCAAGGATTACGCCAAGGCCGAGCAGAAGCTGCTGGCGGTGCGTCCCTACGTGACCTACTTCCATTCGTCCAAGTACATCACCGACCTTGCCAACGGCAACATCTGTGTCGCGGCGGGTTTCTCGGGTGATGTGTTCCAGGCCAAGGCCCGCGCCGAAGAGGCGAAGAAGGGCGTGAACCTGGCTTATGCCATTCCTAAAGAAGGCGGCAACCTCTGGTTCGACGTGCTGGCGATCCCCAAGGACGCCAGGAACGTGGAGCAGGCGCATGCCTTGATCAACTATTTGCTGAAACCTGAGGTTATCGCCCAGGTCAGTGATTACGTCGGTTATGCCAACCCTAACTCGAAGGCTGGCGACCTGATGGACCAGGCCGTGAGGACTGACGCTGCGGTCTATCCACCGCAGGATGTGCTGGACAAGATGTTCGTGAACTCAGAGCTGCCGCCCAAGGTGCAGCGCCTGATGACCCGCAGCTGGACCAAGGTCAAGTCGGGCAAGTAATCCACCTCACCCCGCGACCTGCCTGGCAGGCCGCGCGGGCACAAAAATCTTGTTGGGAGTTTCACTCATGGCAGTTGCCTCCGGCGCCTATAAGAAAGCCCTCGAGGGTGGCCAGCAACCCAAGCAGGTGCTGGTCAAGATCGACCGGGTCACGAAAAAATTCGACGAAACGGTAGCGGTGGACGATGTGTCCCTGGAAATCCGCAAGGGCGAAATCTTCGCCTTGCTCGGCGGTTCCGGCTCCGGTAAGTCGACCTTGCTGCGCATGCTGGCAGGCTTCGAACGCCCCACCGAAGGGCGCATCTTCCTGGACGGTGTGGACATCACCGACATGCCGCCCTACGAGCGGCCGATCAACATGATGTTCCAGTCCTACGCCCTGTTCCCGCACATGACCGTGGCGCAGAACATCGCCTTCGGCCTGCAGCAGGACCGCTTGCCCAAGGCCGAGGTCGACGCCCGCGTGGCCGAGATGCTCAAGCTGGTGCACATGACCCAGTACGCCAAGCGCAAACCGCATCAGCTCTCCGGTGGCCAGCGCCAGCGCGTGGCCTTGGCTCGCTCCCTGGCCAAGCGCCCCAAGCTGTTGCTGCTGGACGAGCCGATGGGCGCCCTGGACAAGAAGCTGCGTTCGCAGATGCAACTGGAGCTGGTGGAAATCATCGAGCGCGTCGGTGTGACCTGCGTGATGGTGACCCACGACCAGGAAGAGGCCATGACCATGGCCCAGCGCATTGCCATCATGCACCTGGGCTGGATCGCTCAGATCGGCTCGCCGGTGGATATCTACGAAACCCCGACCAGCCGCCTGGTCTGCGAATTCATCGGCAACGTCAACCTGTTCGATGCCGAGGTGATCGACGATGCCGAAGGTCATGCCCTGATCGCCTCGCCTGAACTTGAGCGCAAGATCTACGTCGGGCATGGTGTTTCCACCTCCGTGGAAGACAAGCACATCACCTATGCGCTGCGCCCGGAAAAGATGCTGGTCACCACTGTCCAGCCTGACTTCGAGTACAACTGGTCGCGCGGCAAGATCCATGACATCGCCTACCTGGGCGGTCATTCGGTGTTCTACGTCAAGCTACCCAGTGGCAAGGTGGTGCAGTCGTTCGTCGCCAACGCCGAGCGCCAAGGCGCGCGCCCTACGTGGGACGATGAAGTCTACGTATGGTGGGAAGACGACAGCGGCGTGGTACTGCGGTCATGAAGCTGCGCAAGCTCAAGCGAGCGTTCCGGCGCATCACCCCTGAGGGGCGGCACCTGGTGATCGGTGTTCCTTTCGTGTGGCTGTTCCTGTTCTTCATGCTGCCGTTCTTCATCGTCCTGAAGATCAGCTTCGCCGAAGCTGACGTGGCGATCCCGCCTTATACCGAGATCTACAGCTACGTCGAGGACAAGATCCAGTTGGTGCTCAACCTGGCCAACTACGGTTTGCTGACCGAGGACGACCTGTATATCTCGGCCTACCTGGGTTCGCTTAAGATGGCGTTCATCAGCACGCTGCTTTGCCTGCTGATCGGCTACCCGATGGCCTACGCCATCGCCAATGCCAAGAAGGAAACCCAGACCGTCCTGCTGCTGCTGATCATGATGCCGACCTGGACCGCGATCCTGATCCGCGTGTATGCCTGGATGGGCATTCTCAGCAACAACGGTTTGCTCAACGGCTTTCTGATGTGGACCGGGCTGATCGACCAGCCGCTGCAGATCCTGAACACCAACCTGGCGGTGTATATCGGCGTGGTCTATTCCTACCTGCCGTTCATGATCCTGCCCTTGTTCGCCAACCTGGTGAAGCATGACCCAAGCCTGCTCGAAGCGGCATCTGACCTGGGCTCGAGCACCTTCAACAGTTTCTGGAAAATCACCGTGCCGCTGTCGAAAAACGGCATCATCGCCGGTTGTATGCTGGTATTCATCCCCGTGGTGGGCGAATTCGTGATCCCCGAGCTGCTCGGCGGTCCGGAAACCCTGATGATCGGCAAGGTGTTGTGGCAGGAGTTCTTCAACAACCGTGACTGGCCGGTGGCCTCCGCGCTGGCGGTGGTGATGCTGGCGATCCTGATCGTGCCGATTCTGCTGTTCAACCGCAGCCAGGCCAAGGAAATGGAGGGCAGGGCATGAAGCGCTTCGGTTTTTCCAAGCTGATGCTGGTGTTCGGCTTGCTGTTCATTTACTTGCCGATGGTGATTCTGGTCATCTACTCGTTCAACGCCTCCAAGTTGGTGACGGTGTGGGGTGGGTGGTCGGTGAAGTGGTACGTCGGCCTGCTGGACAACACCCAGCTGATCGGCTCGGTGATGCGCTCGCTGGAAATTGCCTGCTACACGGCGGTGGCAGCGGTTGCGTTGGGCACCATGGCCGCTTTCGTGCTGACCCGGGTCACCCGCTTCCGCGGGCGCACCTTGTTCGGCGGCCTGGTCACTGCGCCGCTGGTGATGCCTGAAGTCATCACCGGTCTGTCGCTGTTGCTGCTGTTCGTGGCCATGGCGCAATTGATCGGTTGGCCGCAGGAGCGTGGCGTGGTCACCATCTGGATCGCCCACACCACCTTCTGTGCAGCCTATGTGGCGGTTGTCGTGTCGGCGCGGTTGCGTGAACTGGACCTGTCGATCGAGGAAGCGGCCATGGACCTGGGAGCCAAGCCGTGGAAGGTGTTCTTCCTGATCACCATCCCCATGATTGCGCCATCGCTGGCGGCCGGCGGCATGATGTCGTTCGCGCTGTCGCTCGATGACCTGGTGCTGGCAAGCTTCGTGTCCGGGCCAGGCTCGACCACGTTGCCCATGGAAGTGTTCTCGGCGGTGCGCCTGGGCGTGAAGCCGGAGATCAACGCCGTGGCCAGCCTGATTCTGCTGTCCGTCTCGTTGGTTACGTTCTTCGTCTGGTACTTCAGCCGCCGTGCCGAGGAGCGCCGCCGCAAGGCCATACAGCAAGCCATCGAAGAGGGCGCGGCGGCCAACGCCTCGCAGCCACAGGTACGGCGCCCGGCGCCGGTGGCGCCGATCTGATTGAGGCGTAGCTGCTCGCTTGCAGACGATCAGCTACGCCCGACCCAGCGCCCGTGATCTTGAGAGAATGCGGTACTGACACAATTGCTGGAGCTCGCTATACCTGACCTAACAAAGCCGCCCAGGGGCCTGAAGTAGGCAGGGCCTCTAGTACTCCAATAAGAATTATGGAACCCCGGCTTACCTGGCGAATCGCATGCATGAATCTTTTGCGCGCAAGAAAGGAGCCTCCATGACGTTGTCGCGTGTGCTGCTGGTCACCGGCTTGGGGGTGCTGGGCTTGCTCACGGGCTGCAGCAAGAGTGAGCCCGAAGGAACCCTGCCTCGCGTGGGGGTGCAGACTGTCCAATCTGCTGATTTCGCTGCCAGGGTGACCCTGACCGGTGATATCCAGGCGCGTGTGCAAACCGACCTTTCTTTCCGCGTAGGCGGCAAGATCATCTCGCGCGCGGTGGATGTGGGCGATCACGTCAAGGCCAAGCAGGTGCTGGCGCGGCTTGACCCCAAGGACCTGCAGAACAACGTCGCCTCGGCCAAGGCCGAGGTGTTCGCCGCCCAGGCGCGTGTAACCCAGACCCAAGCCGCCTTCGTCCGCCAGCAGAAACTGCTGCCCAAGGGCTATACCAGCCAAAGCGAATACGATGCTGCCCAGGCCTCGCTGCGCAGCAACCAGAGCGCCCTGAAGGCCGCACAGGCTCAGCTGGCGAACGCCAACGAGCAGTTGAGCTATACCGCGCTGGTATCAGAGGCCGATGGTGTGATCACCGAGCGCCAGGCCGAGGTAGGCCAAGTGGTGCAAGCGACCATGCCGATCTTCAGCCTGGCCCGGGATGGCGAGCGTGATGCGGTGTTCAACGTCTATGAGTCCCTGTTGGCAGGCACCCCGAGCGATGCCAGCGTGGTGGTCAGCCTGCTGGACGATCCCAAGGTACAAGCCCGTGGGGCGGTGAGGGAAATCACGCCCACCGTCTCGGCCCAGAGCGGTACGGTACAGGTCAAGGTCGGTCTGCAGGACGTTCCGCCTGCCATGCAGTTGGGCGCGCCCGTCACCGTGACCACGCAGGGGCGGGGCAAGCCGAGTGTCGAGCTGCCTTGGTCGGCACTGACCAAAGGCCTGAAGAAACCCGCCGTATGGATCGTGGGTGAGGGCGACAAGGTGCAGTTGCGGGAAGTCGAAGTGAGCCGCTACCTGACCGGCACCGTGGTCATCGGTAAGGGCCTCGACGGTGGCGAAGTCGTCGTGGTGACCGGCGGGCAGCTGCTGCACCCCGGCATGAAAGTTGAAAAAGTCCCCGCCAAAGCGCCGGAGAGCCCGCTATGAAGCCTTGGCTAACACTGATGTGTGCCGGTGTGTTGCTTGTCGGGTGCGGCAAGCAAGAGCAGCCGCCAGAGCCGGTTCGCCCCGTGCTGTCGGTAGTGGTGCAACCTCAGTTGCAGGCCCGCCTGGGCCGCTTTGCAGGCGTCATCGAAGCGCGCTACGAAAGTACCTTGGGCTTTCGCGTAGGCGGTCGCATCGCACGCCGTTGGCTGGACGTCGGTGCCCAGGTCAAAGCGGGCGATACGCTGGCCACGCTGGATCCGACCGACCAGCAAAACCAACTGCGTGCAGCTGAAGGCGACCTAGCCAGGGTGCAGGCGCAGTGGATCAACGCGCAGTCCGACGCCCGCCGGCAACAACAGTTGTACGACCGCGGCGTGGGTGCTCAGGCCCAGCTGGACATTGCCCAGACCAACCTGAAAACCGCCGGCGCCACGTTGGAGCAGGCCAGGTCCTCGGTCAGTCAGGCCCGTGATCAGCTCGGCTACACCACGCTGCGCAGCGATCATGCGGCGGTGATCACCGCTTGGCAGGCCGAGGCTGGGCAAACCGTCACCGCTGGGCAGGCGGTGGTCAAGCTGGCCAGGCCAGACGTGAAGGAAGCCGTGATCGACCTGCCCATTGGCATTGCCGAGCAGTTGGCCCCGGACCTGACCTTCACCGTTGCCTCGCAGCTCAACCCTGCCGTCAACACCACCGCCACCTTGCGCGAGCTCGAGCCCAAGGCCGATGCCACCACCCGCACCCGGCGTGCGCGGCTGACCTTGGCCAGTACCCCTGAAACCTTCCATCTGGGGACTGCCGTCAGCGTCACCCTCAGCTCGCAGGTTTCTCCGCGCAGCGAACTGCCGGCTAGCGCTCTGCTCGAGCGCGATGGCAAGACCCAGGTGTGGGTCGTCGAACCTCAACAGAAAACTGTCGCTTTGCGCGACGTGACCCTGATCGACCGAAACGAAGACCGCATCGTCGTCTCATCAGGCGTACAGCCTGGGGAGCGGGTGGTGATCGCCGGCGTCAATAGCCTCAAGCCTGGCCAGCAGGTCACCTTCGACGAGGATGCGCAATGAAAGGAAGCTTCAACCTGTCCGAATGGGCGCTCAAGCATCAGTCGTTCGTGTGGTACCTGATGTTCGTCGGCCTGCTCATGGGCATCTTTTCGTACTTCAACCTCGGCCGCGAAGAAGACCCGTCCTTCACCATCAAGACCATGGTGATCCAGACTCGCTGGCCTGGCGCTACCCAGGAGGAGACGCTGCTGCAGGTCACCGACCGGATCGAGAAGAAGCTCGAGGAGCTCGATTCGCTCGACTACACCAAGAGCTATACCCGGCCAGGTGAATCAACGGTGTTCGTCTACCTGCGCGACACCACCAAGGCAGACGAAATACCGCAGATCTGGTACCAGGTACGCAAGAAGATCCAGGACATTCGCGGCGATTTCCCCGAGGGCTTGCAGGGCCCTGGCTTCAACGATGAATTCGGCGACGTATTCGGTTCCATCTACGCTTTCACCGCCGACGGGCTGAGCCTGCGTCAGTTGCGTGATTATGTGGAGCGGGTGCGGGCCGAGGTCCGTGAAGTGCCCAATATCGGCAAAATCGAAATGGTCGGTATCCAGGACGAAGTGCTCTACCTGAACTTCTCCACCCGCAAGCTCGCTGCCTTGGGTATCGACCAGCGTCAGGTGATGCAGGCTTTGCAGACGCAGAACAGCGTGACGCCAGCGGGCGTGATCGAGGCCGGGCCGGAGCGTATCTCCGTACGGACCAGCGGGCAGTTCGCCTCGGAAAAGGACCTTGAGAACGTCAACCTGCGCATCAACAACCGCTTCTACCGCCTGGCAGATGTTGCTCAGGTCGAGCGCGGCTATGCCGATCCGCCTGCGCCAATGTTCCGCTACAACGGCAAGACGGCCCTGGGCCTTGCCATCGGCATGCAGAAGGGCGGCAACATCCAGGAGTTTGGCAAGGCCCTGAAGCAGACCATGCAGCGCATTACCAACGAGCTTCCGGTAGGCGTCGATGTGCACACGGTGTCCAACCAGGCCACAGTGGTGGAGAAGGCCGTCGGTGGCTTCACTAGCGCGCTGTTCGAGGCGGTGATCATCGTATTGGCCGTCAGCTTCGTCAGCCTTGGCGTACGTGCAGGCCTGGTGGTGGCGTGCTCGATCCCGCTGGTGCTGGCCATGGTGTTCGTGTTCATGGAATACAGCGGCATCACCATGCAGCGTATCTCGCTGGGTGCGTTGATCATTGCGCTGGGGCTGCTGGTCGATGACGCCATGATCACGGTGGAGGTCATGGTCACACGCCTTGAGATGGGCGAGAGCAAGCAGGATGCCGCGACGTTCGCCTATACCTCCACGGCCTTTCCCATGCTCACCGGTACGCTGGTGACCGTGGCCGGTTTCGTGCCGATCGGCCTGAACGCCAGTTCGGCCGGCGAATACACCTTTACGCTGTTCGCAGTCATTGCCGTGGCGCTGTTGGTGTCGTGGGTGGTCGCCGTGTTCTTCGCCCCCGTGCTGGGTGTGCACATTCTCAACGCCCGGAAGGTGAAGTCCCATGATGACAAGCCGGGCAAGGTGGCCCGGGCGTTCGAACAGGGTTTGTTGTGGAGCATGCGCCACCGCTGGTTGACCATCATCGGCACCGTGGTGCTGTTCGCCCTGGCAGTGTTCTGCATGCGCTTCGTACAGAACCAGTTCTTCCCTGCATCGGACCGTCCGGAAATCCTGGTCGATCTGAACCTGCCACAGAATGCGTCGATCCAGGAAACCCGCAAGGTGGTCGACCAGCTGGAGGCAACGCTCAAGGACGATGAGAGCATCGACCACTGGAGCACCTACATCGGCCAGGGTGCGGTGCGCTTCTACCTGCCATTGGACCAGCAGTTGCAGAACCCCTACTACGCGCAGTTGGTCATCGTGAGCAAAGGCCTGGAGGAGCGCGGTGAACTCATCGCCCGCCTGCAGAAGCGCCTGCGCGAGGATTTTGTGGGTATCGGCTCGAACGTCCAGTCGCTGGAAATGGGGCCTCCGGTGGGGCGGCCGATCCAGTACCGGGTCAGCGGCAAGGACATCGACCAGGTGCGCAAGCATGCCATCGAGCTGGCGACGCTGCTGGACAAGAACCCCAACATCGGCGAAATGATCTACGACTGGAACGAGCCGGGCAAAGTGCTGCGCATCGATATCGCCCAGGACAAGGCCCGTCAGCTGGGGTTGTCGTCGGAAGACGTGGCCAATGTGATGAACAGCATCGTCACCGGCGTACCCGTCACCCAAGTCAACGACGATATCTATCTGATCGATGTGGTGGCCCGCGCCGTGGACAGCGAGCGGGGCTCCCCCGATACGCTGCAAAACCTGCAGATCCTAACGCCCAATGGCACCTCGATCCCGCTGCTGGCGTTTGCCACCGTGCGCTACGAACAGGAGCAGCCCCTGGTCTGGCGCCGCGATCGCAAGCCGACGATCACACTCAAGGCCTCGGTCAACGGCGATATCCAGCCCACGGACCTGGTGGCCCAGCTCAAGCCGGATATCGACAAATTCGCTAGCCAGTTGCCCACCGGCTATGAGATTGCAACCGGCGGTACGGTGGAAGAGAGCGGCAAGGCCCAGGGGCCCATCGCCAAGGTGATCCCGCTGATGCTGTTCCTCATGGCCACGTTCCTGATGATCCAATTGCACAGTGTGAAGAAGCTGTTCCTGGTGATCAGCGTGGCGCCACTGGGGCTCATCGGCGTGGTGTTGGCGCTGGTGCCGACCGGCACGCCAATGGGCTTCGTGGCGATTCTGGGTATTTTGGCGCTGGCCGGCATCATCATTCGCAACTCGGTGATTCTGGTGACCCAAATCGATGAGTTCGAAGCCCAGGGATACTCGCCTTGGGACGCCGTGGTCGAGGCGACCAACCATCGTCGCCGGCCGATTCTGCTGACTGCTGCCGCCGCCAGCCTGGGCATGATCCCGATTGCCCGCGAGGTGTTCTGGGGCCCGATGGCCTACGCCATGATCGGCGGCATCATCGTGGCGACCTTGCTCACGCTGCTGTTCTTGCCGGCGCTGTATGTAGCGTCCTACAAGATTCGGGAGCCTCGTCAGGAAGGTTGAGGCGCGATACGCGTCGCTTGCCAGCTGGGCCGCAAAGCGGCCCCGATATTGCGCGCTACGAAGCTGAAACCCTGGGGCTGCTGCGCAGCCCATCGCGGCGCAAGGCCGCTCCCACACGGGGGGGCGCTGGACCCTAGATGCGGTGAAAGGCAGTTGCTTCCGCAATCGCACTACTTCAGCCATCCCACGATCACGGTAGGAGCGGCCTAGTGCCGCGATGGGCTGCGCAGCAGCCCCAGAGATGCTGGCCCTTAGATGCGGTGAAAGATAGTTGCTCCTACCTTGACCGTGTGATGACTGAATTACCGTGCCTGGGGGCCATGCCGAAGCAACTGCCTTGCACCGCCCCTGGAAGGCTAGCCGATCCCCCATGTGTGCGGCCTCGCCGGTCTGGCGACCCGGAGAGGTCGCTCCTTGTATCTACAATGGGGACCTGCACCCGCAGCTGTAGGCTTTGGCAGGTCGCTGCCGTGAGCCACGATCCCGAGGCCAGCGACTCTCCGTGTCATAGCCCGCTTTCAGGCGAGGGGTTGCTAGACGCGAGTACGCCACTGAGCGCGTGCGCAGCGCTAATGAATCCATGCAGAAAGGGCATCAAATAATCTTAAAAAAAGTTATATAAACATTCTTAAATAGTATTTTTAAGAATAATTCGCCCCCACTACTATTGCCCTCACGCCAGGCGCAAACTCTCATTCAAACCTCTGCCCGGCAATCTCACTCCAAGGAGAACGAGCATGAGTGCATCGCTGCGCAGTATCGACGGTCAGGACGAAGCCACCATCTTGCGTGAGATCCAGAGCGCGCTGCGCGATCTGCGCTTTGGCGCCGTGGAAATCACCGTGCACAACGCCCAGGTGGTACAGATCGAGCGCAAGGAGAAGTTCCGTCTGCAGCAGCCTGGCAACAAGTCCGGCTGAACACGCCCCACCTTCCAGAACTAGAAAAAATGCCAATCGGGAGCTTCACCATGTCCATCCGCCGTTATGCGCTTGCCGCTCTGGCCAGTGCTGTGTTTGCCGGTTCCGCCATCGCCAAGGATTACGAACTGCTGAACGTGTCTTACGACCCGACCCGCGAGCTGTATCAGCAGTACAACGCCGAGTTCATCAAGCACTGGCAGCAGGCCCATCCGGGCGACAAGGTGAAGATCCAGCAGTCCCATGGCGGCTCGGGCAAACAGGGCCGTGCGGTGATTGACGGTCTGCGCGCCGACGTGGTGACCCTGGCCTTGGCCGGGGACATCGACGAAATCGCCAAGCTCGGCAAGACCCTGCCGGAAAACTGGCAGACTCGCCTGCCGGACGCCAGCACCCCCTACACCTCGACCATCGTATTCCTGGTACGCAAGGGCAACCCCAAGGGCATCAAGGACTGGGGCGACCTGATCAAGAAGGACGTCTCGGTCATTACCCCAAACCCCAAGACTTCCGGGGGCGCGCGCTGGAACTTCCTCGCCGCTTGGGCCTATGGCCTGAAAACCGGCGGTAGCGAGGACAAGGCAAAAGCCTACGTGCAGGAGCTGTTCAAGCACGTGCCAGTACTGGACACCGGCGCCCGCGGCTCGACCATCACCTTCGTCAACAACGGTCAGGGCGATGTGCTGCTGGCCTGGGAAAACGAAGCCTTCCTGGCGTTGAAGGAGGACGGTGGGGCTGACAAGTTCGACATCGTCGTGCCATCGCTGTCGATTCTGGCCGAGCCGCCTGTGGCGGTAGTCGACAAGAATGCCGAGAAAAAGGGCAATACCGAAATCGCTACCGAGTACCTGAAACACCTTTACAGCCCGGCTGGGCAGAAGATTGCTGCCGAGAACTTCTACCGCCCGCGTGACGAGAAGGTGGCGGCTGAATTTGGCAAGCAGTTCCCCAAGCTGGACCTGGTGACCATCGACAAGGACTTCGGCGGCTGGAAGAGCGCACAGCCAAAATTCTTCAACGACGGCGGTGTGTTCGACCAGATCTATCAGGCACAGTAAGGGCCAAGGAATAACCCGAAATTCGGACGCCTATCACGGCCCGGGATGGTTCCCGGGCCACGTGCATTCAACCAGGGATCTCTATGTCACGTCGCATTTCCCCCGTCATACCCGGCTTCGGGCTGACGCTGGGATACACCTTGGTGTACCTCAGCCTGATTGTGCTGATACCGCTGGCGGCCATGTTCATCCATGCCTCACAGCTGACCTTCGAACAGTTCTGGACCATCATCAGCGCGCCGCGGGTCATCGCCGCGTTGAAGCTGAGCTTTGGCACCGCCCTGTTTGCCGCGATCATCAATGGCGTGATCGGGACGCTGCTGGCCTGGGTGCTGGTGCGTTATACCTTCCCCGGGCGCAAGATCATCGACGCGATGATCGATTTGCCCTTCGCCCTTCCAACGGCAGTGGCCGGCATCGCGCTCACCGCGCTGTACGCGCCGGCTGGCTGGGTCGGCCAATTCGCAACCGACCTGGGCTTCAAGATCGCCTACACCCCCCTGGGCATTACCCTGGCGCTGACGTTCGTCACCCTGCCGTTCGTGGTGCGCACGGTACAGCCAGTGCTGGCAGACATCCCACGCGAGGTCGAAGAAGCCGCTGCCTGCCTGGGCGCCAGACCGCTGCAGGTGTTTCGCCATGTGCTGGCCCCGGCCCTGCTGCCGGCCTGGCTCACCGGCTTTGCCCTGGCGTTCGCCCGTGGGGTGGGTGAATACGGATCGGTCATTTTCATCGCCGGCAACATGCCGATGAAAACCGAGATCCTGCCCTTGCTGATCATGGTCAAGCTCGACCAGTACGACTACACCGGCGCTACCGCCATCGGCGTGTTGATGCTGGTGGTTTCCTTCATCCTGCTGCTGCTGATCAACTTGTTGCAGCGCCGCATCGAAACCCCTTGAAGGAGGTCGGCATGTCCAGTTCTTCCCTGAATGCAACCGCCGCCGCCAACGCCGCCCGTCGCGGCAGCGCCACATCGCGGCGGCTGCTTATCGGCCTTGGCTGGCTGGTGTTTGCACTGTTTCTGCTGTTGCCGTTGGTCATCGTGGTTTCCCAGGCCCTGAAGAATGGGTTCGGTACCTTCTTCGAAGCCATCTTCGAACCCGACGCGTTGTCGGCCCTGAAGCTCACCCTGCTTGCCGTTGCCATTTCGGTGCCGCTGAACCTGGTGTTCGGCGTCAGCGCGGCATGGTGCGTGAGCAAGTACAACTTCCGCGGCAAAAGTATTCTGGTCACCCTGATCGACCTGCCGTTTTCAGTGTCGCCCGTGATCGCCGGCCTGGTCTACGTGCTCATGTTCGGCGCCCAGGGCCTGTTCGGGCCGTGGCTGCAGGATCACGACATCCAGATCGTCTTCGCCCTGCCGGGCATCGTCCTGGCCACCATCTTCGTGACGGTGCCGTTCGTGGCCCGCGAGCTGATTCCGCTGATGCAGGAGCAAGGCACCCAGGAAGAAGAAGCCGCCCGACTGCTTGGTGCCAATGGCTGGCAGATGTTCTGGCATGTGACGCTGCCCAACATCAAGTGGGGCCTGATCTATGGCGTGGTGTTGTGCACGGCACGGGCGATGGGGGAGTTTGGCGCAGTGTCGGTCGTTTCCGGGCATATTCGCGGTGTGACCAATACCTTGCCGCTGCATGTGGAAATTCTCTACAACGAGTACAACCACGTGGCGGCCTTCAGCGTGGCCAGCCTGTTGCTGATCCTGGCGCTCTTCATCCTGCTGCTCAAGCAGTGGAGCGAGAACCGTATTAACCGTCTGCGCCATAGCGCTGCGGAGGAATGATTCATGTCGATCGAAGTTCGTAACGTCAGCAAGCGTTTCAACAGTTTCCAGGCGCTCGATGGTATCAACCTGGACATCAACAGTGGTGAGCTGGTGGCGCTGCTGGGCCCGTCGGGCTGCGGCAAGACCACACTGCTGCGGATCATCGCCGGCCTGGAGACGCCGGATCAGGGCAACATCGTTTTTCATGGCGAGGACGTCTCCGGGCACGATGTACGCGATCGCAACGTCGGGTTCGTGTTTCAGCACTATGCGCTGTTCAGGCACATGACCGTATTCGACAACGTCGCCTTCGGCTTGCGCATGAAGCCCAAGGGTGAACGCCCGAGCGAAAGCAGCATTGCCCAGAAAGTGCACGAGCTGCTGAACATGGTGCAGCTCGATTGGCTGTCCGATCGTTATCCGGAGCAGTTGTCCGGCGGTCAGCGCCAGCGTATCGCCCTGGCCCGCGCCCTGGCAGTAGAGCCCAAGGTGTTGCTGCTGGACGAGCCCTTCGGTGCGCTGGACGCCAAGGTGCGCAAAGAGCTGCGCCGCTGGCTGGCCCGCTTGCACGAAGATATCAACCTGACCTCGGTATTCGTGACCCATGACCAGGAAGAGGCCATGGAAGTGGCTGACCGTATCGTGGTCATGAACAAGGGCGTGATCGAGCAGATTGGCTCGCCGGGCGAAGTGTACGAACAACCCGCCAACGATTTCGTCTACCACTTCCTGGGTGATTCCAACCGCCTGGCCTTGAGCGAAGGTCAGCATGTGCTGTTCCGTCCCCACGAAGTATCGTTGTCACGTCACGAAACCGAGGGCCACCATGCCGCCGAAGTCCGGGACATTCGCCCGCTGGGGGCCACCACGCGGGTGACTTTGAAAGTCGAGGGCCAAAGTGAGCTGATCGAAGCCGAGGTGGTCAAGGACCACGACAGCCTGACAGGGCTGGCCCGGGGCGAGACGTTGTTCTTCCGACCGAAGGTCTGGCAGAAACTGCCAGCCATTTAAGGCGATGGGTTTGGGGCGGATAAAGCGGTGTCGCCAGGAAACATCCGCCGGTTAGCTGCTTAAAGGTTATAAACAAATTTCTTTTTATTCCTTTAAGTATATATAGGCCGCTTTATACTGGGTTTCCAAGCACGCAAGCTACTGGAGACCCACTTCATGCGTAACGAATCAGTTCGCTACCTGATCATCCCAGGCTGGCAGGGATCGCCGGACAATCATTGGCAAAGCCACTGGCAGCGCACCCTGCCCAACAGCGCACGCGTGGAGCAGCGCGATTGGCTGACACCGCTCTGCCAGGACTGGGTAAAGGCGCTGGATACTGCCATTGCTGCCGAGCCCGACCCGGTTATCCTCATTGCCCATAGCCTGGGCTGCATCACGGTGGCGCATTGGGCCGAACAGGCCGCAGCCGGTCTGCTCGGTCGCGTGCGCGGCGCCTTGTTGGTAGCGCCAGCGGATGTCGAGCGACCAGGGTGTGCGCCGGCGCTGCGCAATTTTTCGCCCATCCCGCAGTCGGCGCTTCCCTTTCCAAGCCAGGTGGTCAGCTCGGACAACGATCCCGCTGTCAGCGTCCCGCGCGCTTTGCACATGGCCCAGCAGTGGGGAGCAGAAGCAGGGCTCTTGACCGGCGCCGGTCACATCAACGTGAAATCCGGGCATGAGTGCTGGGAGCAGGGATTCGCCTACCTGTATCGCCTGCAAGGCCGCATCGAACAACGCGCGCTGCGCCGCGCCTGAACGGCGTCCGTTTCCATCCGTCACACGCCCAGCCGCCGCAGGCCAGGGGCGGGAGCTCGTCATGACGTATCAGAATCCCTTCGGCCAGCCATTGCTGACATTCCCCGAACTCGACAAGAGCCCGCTGAGCATTCGCGCCAAGGCGCTGGTCTTCATCGATCCGCGCTCCCAGCGATTGCGCACGGAGCTGGAGCACTTGGCGCCGCTGCCGCTGCCGGTGCTGATCCGCGGTGAAACCGGCACCGGCAAGGAGTTGCTGGCCCGCCAGATTCACCGCGCCAGCGACCGCCCCGGCCTGTTCGTGTCGGTCAATTGCGCCGCCATCAGCCCAACCTATGCCGATGCAGAGCTGTTCGGCTATAGCGCCGGTAGCCATGGCGGCACCGCCAGCAGCCGCGCTGGCTGGTTCGGATCGGCCAACGGCGGCACGCTTTATCTGGACGAAATCGCCGACTTGCCCTCGGCCATTCAGGCCAAGCTGCTGGCGGCACTGGAAAACCGCGAAGTCACCCGCGTAGGCGCACACCAGGCGCAGCCGGTGGATGTGCGACTGGTGGCAGCCACGAGCATTGACCTGGGGCGGGTGGTGAAGGCAGGACGCTTCAGCGAGCGGTTGTATCAATACTTGCGCGAGGGCGCCCTTGAACTGCCGCCGCTGCGCGAGCGCCCGGGGGACATCCTGGCATTGGCGGAATACTTCGTTGGCATCTACAGCGGGCGTTTGCAGCGGCCCGTGCCGTTGATAAGCGAGGCTGCACAGCGCCTGCTCGAGCACCACCCTTGGACCGGCAATACCCGCGAGCTGGAAAACGTCATCCACTTCGCCTTGCTGGTCAATGACGGGCCCGAACTCCTGCCCGAAGACCTGGACCTGCCCAATACTCCACAGTAGAGGCGCTCATAAGCAAACGCGCTGGTGGCATTTTGCTTTTGGAATAAGCAGCGAAATAAAAGATATTGTTCCGGCATAAAAATTATCGGTATTGTCCGCTCCACGCCCAGGACCGCAGTGCCTCGGCCACCCCGTTCGCCATCGTCGATGGCTCAGATGCAGAACAAGGATCACCATGAAGAAGACCCTGCTGACCACCGCCCTGGCTGCTGCCCTGTCCTTCGCTGGCCTGGCCGGCGCCGCCGAGAAGCTGGTGGTTGCCGCAACGCCCATCCCGCACGCCGAGATCCTCGAGCTGATCAAGCCGACCCTGGCCAAGGAAGGTGTCGATCTGCAGATCAAAGTGTTCACCGACTACGTGCAACCCAACGTGCAGGTTGACCAGAAGCGTCTGGATGCCAACTACTTCCAGACTCTCCCGTACCTGCAGAGCTTCAACGAGGGCAAGGGCACCCACCTGGAGACCGTTGTCGGCGTCCACGTCGAGCCCTTCGGTGGCTACTCGAAGAAGGTCAAGAGCCTGGATGAGCTCAAGGAAGGCGCGACCGTCGCCATCCCTAACGAGGGCAGCAATAGCGGGCGTGCTCTGCTGCTGTTGCAGAAGGCAGGGCTGATTACCCTGAAGGATCCGAAAAATGCCCTGGCCACGCCGAAGGACATCGCCGAGAACCCTAAGAAGCTGAAGTTCCGCGAGCTGGAATCGGCAATGTTGCCCCGCGTGCTGGATCAGGTCGACCTGGACATGATCAACACCAACTATGCGCTGGAAGCGGGCCTGAACCCTGCCAAGGACGCCCTGGTCATCGAAGGCAGCGACTCGCCTTACGTCAACTTCCTCGTCGCACGTCCTGACAACAAGGACAGCGATGCCATCCAGAAGCTGGCCAAGGCGCTGACCAGCCCGGAAGTGAAGGCATTCATCGCCAAGAAGTATCAGGGTGCCGTGCTGCCTGCATTCTGACCAGCGCACCGCTGCCCAAACGCCGACGCCTTGTGTGTCGGCGTTTTCGTTTCAGGTATACCCCAAGACAATGCTGCCTGCGGCTGAGAGATTGAGCCCTGTGTGTGGTCCGATGATCAGCCTATCCCCGCTACGCGCATAGTTCTCATGAGGAGTTGCCATGTCCCTGAGCGAAAAACAGAAGATGCTCGCAGGCGAGCTCTACCTCGCCACCTGCCCTGAATTACAAGCCGAACAGGCCGCCAACAAACGGTGGATGCACCGCTATAACAACAGCGTCGAGCTGACGGCCGAGGCGCGGCATGCGTTGCTGGCCGAGCACTTTGGCCATGCAGGCGAAGGTGTCACGCTGCGTGCGCCTTTCTATTGCGACTACGGCTACAACATCCATGTGGGCCGCAATACCTTCATGAACTTCAATTGCGTAATCCTGGACGTGCTGCCTGTGCAGATCGGCGAGGACTGCCAGATCGGCCCGAACGTGCAGATCTACACGGCCGATCACCCGCTCGATCCACAGGTGCGGCGTACGGGCCTGGAAAGCGGGCGACCGGTCAGCATCGGCAATAACGTGTGGATCGGGGGCGGGGCCATCATCCTGCCGGGGGTGCGTATCGGTGATGACGCCGTGGTTGGCGCGGGCAGTGTCGTCACCCGCGATGTGCCACCTGGCGCGACGGTGGTGGGCAACCCGGCCCGCATACGTCAACCTGCCCAGGGGCAATAACAGCCGACTGCCAGGGTGTTGGAGGCGCTGACTGGGCGGCCTTCGAGTAGCGCGTTGAGTATCGGCTCGATGAAACTGTTGGCGGCGTTGCACACCGCACCTTCGCTGTAGGGGCCGAAATACGCCAGCTGCCCCTGGCGATCCCAGATGGCTACCGCAGGCGAGGCGGGCAGGTGCTCGCTGCCCGGTAGGTTGCCCAGTGGCTTGAGCCCGGCCAGGTCATCGGGCAGGTAGCCGCGCGTTCCGCGTTTTTGCAGGACGTGGAAGGTGACACCCCGGTCTTTGAAGCGCTGCATCAGGTCAGCCAGATGCTGCTGGTTGCCGACGTTGCACGGACAGGCCGGGTCCCAGAAGTGCACGACCCGAACCGGCCCAGGGCCGGCCAGTTCGCGGGGTAGCTGTAACCGGGCGCCGTCGAAGAATGTCGCCTGGTTGTCGAACGGTCGCACATAGCGAGCCTGGAAGGTTGTGTAGGCCTGCCAGATGAAGACCGCTCCGGCCACCAGGCCGAGCAGGGTGCCCAATAGTTTGAGGGTTGGCAGGTTCATGAAGGGCCGATGGCAGCTCCCGTAGGCAGTTCGAAGGTGGTGGCGGATGCAGCCAGCTTGCCACGGCGCGTCGATCAGCTGAATATCCCAAGTCAATACTTGCTTCACGCCGGATCCAGCCAATGCCCGCAAGCTTTCATCCAGACCTCCTGCGCACCAGCCTGGCCCCGCTGAGCGCGCGCGAACGCCTATCCACCCACGCGCAGGCTTATCAACGCTTCTACGGCCTCGACCTGCCGGTTCACAGCTGGCTTGGACGGTTTGCCGTTGCCGGTTTCGAGGTGGTCGCGCAGGTGTGGGCTCCGCTACAGCCTACGGCGACTTTGCTACTGCTGCACGGCTACTATGACCACATGGGACTGTACAGGCACCTGGTGGCCTGGGCATTGAAGCGCGGTTACGCCGTTGTCAGCTGCGATTTGCCGGGTCACGGCCTGTCCAGCGGTGAGCGTGCCAGCATTGATGACTTCGCCGTGTACCAGCAGGTGCTCCAAGGCTTGTTCGAACAGGCGCACAGCCTGCAACTGCCGCACCCTTGGCACCTGTGCGGGCAGAGTACGGGCGGGGCGATTGCCGTGGACCACTTGCTGCACAGTGCAGGAGCAAGTCCCGTCGATGGGCAGGTACTGCTGCTCGCCCCGCTGGTGCGGCCTTGTGCCTGGCACTGGTCGAAGCTCAGCTATCACGTGTTGCGCCATTTCGTGAACGGCATCGAGCGGCGGTTCACTGAAAACAGCACGGACCCTGCATTTCTGCCGTTTCTTGAAGCTGACCCGCTTCAGCCGCGGCGGCTCCCCACGGCATGGGTCGGGGCGCTGATCGACTGGATCAGACGCATCGAGGAGGCGCCTGTCAGCACTCGGCGTCCGGTGATCGTGCAGGGAGAGGCGGATGGCACGGTCGACTGGCCTTACAACCTTCGCGTGTTGAAGGCCAAGTTCGCCGAACCGCAGGTGCTCATGCTACCAGGGGCCCGTCATCACCTGGCCAACGAACTGCCTGCCATTCGACAGCGCTATTTCGACTTCATCGACCAGCACCTGGGCTGATCACTTCAGCTCGCCCGTGCTCTGGCCGACCGCCAGGCCGGCGCGAATGGCCGCCAGCGCTGCGCGGTAGTAGGCTTTGCCGTCGTTGGATTCGGCAAAGGTCGCGAATTCTTCGAGTTCTGCGTCCGTGAGGTCACGGTACACGTACAGCAAGGTGTTGTTCAGGTCCTGGCCTATCTGGTTCATCAGGCGTTGGCGCTGGCCGTCGAGCAGGCCTTGCGCCTGGCCACCGCCCAACAGCCCCGGAATCATGGCGCTCAGGCTGTCGGCGGCCATACCGGCAATGGCCAGGCTTACCTCCGCCCCCGCTTCCCGGGCAGGCAGGGCCTGGGCCAGGTGGCCAATGATCAACACGCGATCGTCGCTGGCCTGAATCTTGGGCAGGCCATCGGCATTTTTGGCCAATTCATCCTTGCGGGTCGCCCGCAGTTCGGCCGCGACGATCTTGCGGCCTAATGGCGACTGGAAAAAGGCCAGCGCCGGCGATGGGTTGGGTAATGCGGCGCGCAGTTGTGCAAGCGCACGACGGTCCACGGCCTGAGCCTGAAAACGCTGGTTGCTGTTGCTCACCAGTGCCTGGTAGACGGCAGGCGGCAAGCTGTTGCGGTAGCGCTGCTGGGCGGCGTTCAAGGCGTCGGTGAAATGAGCGCGTTGCTCGGGCCAGCCAGCGGTCTTGTACAGCTGATCCAGGTTGTCTGCCCAGACAGGCAACGTACAGCTCATCAGCAGAATCAGGGAAAACAGACGGCGCATTCAGGACTCCTGTCGGCAGATGGCTATTGTCTGTGGGGCGGCGTCGGTTTGTCGAGATATCCACGCGCTTCTCAGCCAAGTGGCGCTGGGCGCCGAGAGGGCGAATGGATATGATGCGCCATGCACATTTCCCCCCCACACCCGATGCTTGCGGCCGTCGTCGACGATCTGGCAACCCATGGCTGGTCCCAACAGGCACTGTTCCTGCCGGCGGACCTGGTCGGCGCGCTGGCGAACGAATGCCGACGCCGTTATGCCCAAGGGGAGCTTAACCCCGCAGGTATTGGACGGGGGCCGTCCCAAGAGGTGCGCGAGGCCATCCGTGGGGATCAGATTCAGTGGATCGATCCAGGCCAGGCACACGCCTGCGACCAGTACCTGGCAGCCATGGATCAACTGCGCCTGGCAATCAACCAAGGGCTTTTCCTGGGCCTGGAAGACTTCGAATGCCACTTTGCCCTTTATCCACCCGGCGCTTTCTACAAACGGCATCTGGACCGTTTTCGCGATGACGACCGGCGCATGGTGTCGGCCGTGTTCTACCTGAACGAAGACTGGACGCCCGCAGACGGTGGGCAGTTGCGCATGTTCCTGGCCGATGGGGTGGAGCACGATGTTCAGCCCGTCGCAGGGTGCCTGGTGGTCTTCCTGTCCGGCGAAGTCCCTCACGAGGTGCTGCCGGCCGGTCGTGAACGCCTGTCCTTGACTGGCTGGTTCAGACGCCGCGGCAATGACCCGTTCTGAACGGCCGTGCGTGCTGATCAGCGCGTGCCTCGTTTGACTGCGGCACGCTACTGAGTCGCTGCGGCCTGCTGCTCGTCGGCAAGCCACTTGTGTTCCAGTTCGGCCGTACGACCGCTGTCCTTCAGGCGTTGCAGCGCATTGTTCACGGCGCTTTCGAAGGCGGGGTTGTCCTTTTGGAACGGCACCACAAGCTGGTGCTTGCCAAAGGGCAGGCTGGTGTCGAGCGGGCTATCACCTTGCGCTATTGCCGTGACAGGCAGCAACGCGATGTCGTATTTGCCACTTTCGACGCCGGGCAGGGTTTGCGCCTCGGGTGTTTCGACGAATTCCACGCGCAGGTCGAGCTCTGAGGCCAGGGCCTGGCCGAACTCCACATCGAACCCTGTCAGGTGATCATCCTGCTTGAAAGCGTATGGCGCGTTGTCGCCCTGGACGGCGATACGCAGTTCACCGCGATCGGCGATTTCGTCCAGCAGCTCTGCCTGAGCCAATGGGCTGATCAGTACCGCCAGCAGTACCCCTATGGTCGAACGCATGAATGCCCCTTTTCGTTTACCCATGAATAACCGTCGCCATGGCTTTCTTCCTCGCCATGGTCGAGCGCAGCCTATGACCCTGAAGTCGCGGCATTGTTTGATGTGCAGCCTGGATTTTTTCGTGCTCGCCGCCCGCCGCCGTGGTGGGCCATAACGAAAAGGGAGGCCACCTGGGCCTCCCTCGATCCACGCTTGCTGCGTATTAGAACAGTACGCGCGAGCGGATGGTGCCCTTGACCTGTTGCAGCTTCTCCTGCGCCAGGTCCGAGTATTCGGCGTCGACGTCGATCACCACGTAGCCCACTTTCTCGTTGGTCTGCAGGAACTGACCCGAGATGTTGATGCCGTTTTCGGCAAACACCTTGTTGATTTCGCTGAGCACACCCGGAATGTTTTCGTGGATGTGCAGCAGGCGGTGCTTGCCAGGGTGAGCAGGCAGGGCCACTTCTGGGAAGTTGACCGACGACACCGAGGTGCCGTTGTCGCTGTACTTGACCAGCTTCTCGGCCACTTCCAGGCCGATGTTGGCCTGGGCCTCGGCAGTGGAGCCGCCGATGTGCGGCGTGAGGATCACGTTATCCAGGCCACGCAGCGGGCTTTCGAACTCTTCTTCGTTGGAACGTGGCTCGACCGGGAACACGTCGATGGCAGCGCCGATCAGGTGCTTGTCCTTGATGGCCGCGGCCAGGTGATCGAGTTCGACCACGGTGCCGCGGGCAGCGTTGATCAGGATGGCGCCTTTTTTCATCGCGCGGATTTCCTTCTCGCCGATCATCCACTGGGTGGAGGGCAGCTCAGGCACGTGCAGCGAGACGATATCGGCCAGGCCGAGCAATTCGTGCAGGCTGGTCACCTGGACAGCATTGCCCAGCGGCAGCTTGGTCAGCGGATCGAAGAAGTACACCTGCATGCCCAGGCTTTCGGCCAGTACAGACAGTTGGGTACCAATGGAGCCGTAACCGACGATGCCCAGCTTCTTGCCGCGAATCTCGAAGGAGTTGGCTGCGCTCTTGATCCAGCCGCCACGATGGCACGAGGCGTTCTTTTCCGGAATGCCGCGCAGCAGCAGGATGGCTTCGGCCAGCACCAGTTCGGCTACAGAACGGGTGTTGGAGTACGGTGCGTTGAACACTGCGATACCGCGCTGACGGGCAGCTTCCAGGTCGACCTGGTTGGTACCGATGCAGAAGCAACCGACGGCGACCAGTTTCTTGGCGCAGTCGAAGATTTCTTCGGTCAATTGGGTACGTGAGCGGATGCCGATGAAGTGCGCGTCGGCGATCTTTTCCTTCAACTCTGCTTCGGGCAACGAACCAGTGAGGTATTCGATGTTGGTGTAGCCGGCAGCCGTCAGGGTATCGACTGCGTTCTGGTGTACACCTTCAAGAAGAAGGAACCGGATCTTGCTCTTGTCGAGAGAAGTCTTGCTCATCTGCGTAAACCTGTATCCCGGAGAAAAGTGGCGAGGGTGATGCCAGGTGCCCGTGGGCAGCTCTAGCATGAACAGCGGGGGCGCTATGCTAGCATACGCGACACAATCTGAGCTTATCCCGACAGGTGAAGCGTGCTCAGGGTGACCATGAATAAAGCGAGAGTTCAGGCGATGACCCAGCCCGCTGTATTGGATGAGTTGAAGACCCTGGTCGACCCCGGCAAGGTGTTGACCGACCCCGAATCCCTGCAAGCCTATGGCAAGGACTGGACACGCCATTACCCGCCTGCGCCCAGCGCCATCGTCCTGCCCCGGACAATCGAGCAGGTGCAGGCCATCGTGCGCTGGGCCAATGCCCATCGTGTGGCGCTCGTGCCTTCCGGCGGGCGTACCGGGTTGTCCGCGGGCGCCGTGGCCGCCAACGGGGAGGTGGTGGTCGCCTTCGATTACATGAATCGCATCCTGGATTTCAACGCCTTCGACCGTACCGTGGTCTGCCAGCCAGGGGTCATTACCCAGCAGGTGCAGGCGTTCGCCGAGGAGCAGGGCCTGTATTACCCGGTGGACTTCGCCTCCAGTGGCTCCAGTCAGATAGGCGGCAACATCGGCACCAATGCCGGTGGCATCAAGGTGATCCGCTACGGCATGACCCGCAACTGGGTCGCGGGCCTCAAGGTGGTCACCGGCAGCGGCGAGTTGCTGGAATTGAACAAGGGCCTGATCAAAAACGCCACCGGCTACGACCTGCGCCAGCTGTTCATTGGCGCCGAAGGTACGCTGGGTTTCGTGGTCGAGGCCACCCTGCGCCTGGACCGCGCCCCACGCAACCTCACCGCCATGGTGTTGGGCACGCCTGATTTCGACTCGATCATGCCTGTACTGCACGCTTTCCAGGGCAGGTTGGACCTGACGGCGTTCGAGTTTTTCTCCGACAAGGGCCTGGCCAAGATCCTGGCGCGCGGTGACGTGCCTGCGCCCTTCGAAACGCCATGCCCGTTCTACGCCTTGCTGGAGTTCGAGGCCGGCACCGATGCGGTGGCCAACGAAGCCTTGGCTACCTTCGAACACTGTGTCGAGCAAGGTTGGGTGCTCGATGGCGTGATGAGCCAGAGCCAGACGCAGCTGAAGAATTTGTGGAAGCTGCGCGAATACCTGTCCGAAACCATTTCGCACTGGACACCGTACAAGAACGACATCTCCGTGACCGTCTCGAAAGTGCCGGCATTCCTGCGCGACATCGATGCCGTCGTCCAGGCGCATTACCCCCACTATGAGGTGATCTGGTACGGGCACATCGGTGACGGCAACCTGCACCTGAACATCCTCAAGCCCGAGCACATGAGCAAGGATGACTTCTTCGCGTCCTGCACCGAGGTCAACCAGTGGGTGTTCGAGATCGTCCAGCGCTACGACGGTTCGATCTCCGCCGAGCACGGTGTGGGCATGACCAAGCGCGATTACCTGGGCTACAGCAGGTCCCGTGAAGAAATCGCCTGCATGAAAGCAATCAAGGCCGTGTTCGACCCTGCGGGCATCATGAATCCGGGTAAGATCTTCGCACCTGAATAAAAAGCAGTATCCAGAGGAGTGGCCATGAACTACCAGCACCAGTATGCAGACGGCACGCGCATTCATTTTCCACTGGGCAAGGTGGTATGCATCGGGCGTAACTACGCCGAACATGCCAAGGAGCTGGATAATCCCATACCGACCGAACCCCTCCTGTTCATCAAACCGGGCAGTTGCGTGGTGCCGGCCGAGGGCGGTTTCAAGATTCCTGCCGAACGTGGGTCGGTGCATTACGAGGTGGAAATCGCGGTGTTGCTGGGCAAGTCGCTGTCCACGCGGCCGAGCCAGGAGGAGGTGCTCGATGCCATTTCCGGGTTTGCGCCGGCCTTGGACCTGACCCTGCGGGACGTGCAGGCCAAGCTCAAGGAAAAGGGCTTGCCTTGGGAGTTGGCCAAGTGTTTCGACGGCGCCTGCGTGTTGCCGCCCTTTGTGTCTGCCGCCAGCTTCGAAGACATCACGGCCATCCCGGTGCGCCTGACGGTCAACGGCGAAGTCCGCCAGGACGGCTCCAGTGCAATGATGCTCAACCCGATCGTGCCGATGATCCAGCACATGGCTGCGCAGTTTTCGCTGCAGGCCGGCGACGTCATCCTGACCGGCACACCAGCAGGCGTAGGCCCCTTCAACGTGGGCGATGACGTGGTCCTGGAGCTGCCAGGGGTTAGCCGGTTCGAGAGCCGGGTGCTCTAAACCAGTACCCACCTGATTTCTCGCAGATGATCCGCCTTGGCCAAGGCTCCGGTCAGGCGGCCCATCCCCGCGTCATCTGCGAATGGCCCTAGCGGGTTGACTGTTTTTTCACACGTCTTCTGGATAATGCGCAGACCTTCGCCTTTCTCCCCAGGACGTCTCGATGCAATCAAACGCCCCTGCCTCCTTCAAGCGCCCGTTCTACCTGCGCTGGCCGTTCGGCCTGGCCGTGGCAGTGATGATTGCCTATGGCGTGGCCTTCGCCATGCATTGGGACGATCGGGCAGCGCTGTGGGTCAAGGAAGGCTTCGAAAGCACGGCCGAGCGCAGTGAAAGCGTGTGGCTGCCGGACTACACGGTGGATATCGACGCCAAGCCCTTGCCGGAAATGGCCGACTACGAAGCATCGGACCTCACGTACAACCCCAGTACCCGCACGCTATTCGCCGTCATGGGCAAGCAACCCTTCCTCACCGAGCTGAACCTGGACGGCGACGTGCTGCGCAATATTCCCCTCAATGGCTGGGCAAACCCGGAAGGCGTCACCGTCATGGATGGCGGCTACCTAGCAATCACGGACGAGCGGCTGCATGACCTGACCGTGGTAAAAGTCGATGCCGCCACCACCGCGCTCAACCATGCGGACTTCCCCAGCCACGACCTGGGGGCGTCGCAAAATGGCAACAAGGGCTACGAAGCCGTGGTCTGGGACGCGTCGAAACAGCGGCTGGTCATCGGCGAGGAACGGCCGCCGCGCCTGTATGAATGGAAGTCCAATGGGCAAGGCCAACTGACGGGCGAAAAAACGCCGCTGCCCAGTGATTCGCTCGACCTGCGAAACCTGTCGGCATTGGGCATTGATCCGCGAACGGGGCACCTGCTGGCGCTGTCTGCCGATTCCAACATGCTGCTGGAACTGGATGAGCAGGGTGAACAGGTCAGCTTCATGACCTTGCTGGGGGGCTTTAATGGTCTGCAGCACACCATTCCTAGGGCCGAAGGCGTGGCAATGGATGACCAGGGCACCCTGTACATGGTCAGCGAACCGGCATTGTTCTATCGCTTCACCAAAGGGTAGGTTTTTCCTGCTATTTGCATGATGGCATTAAGCTTTATTTCAGTTGTTTGTGGTTAGATTCGCCATCCTCCGTCGAGTCTGCCTTCATGCACCGTTATTTGCGTCTGTCACTGGTCCCTGTCGTCCTATGCCTGCTGTTGCTGGGCTGGGTCGGGCAGGAATTTCGTCTGTTCGAACGTGCCTGGTTCAACCTCACCACGTGGTGGCAACCGGCCGAGCAAAGCATTGGCCTGAATCGCTACCAGGTGGTGGTCGAGGGGCGGCCAATCGAAGGGCTGGATGACGATGTCTCGGCGCTGACCTACGACCCTGACCGCAAAAGCCTGTTCACCGTGACCAACGCCCGCTCTGAGCTGATCGAGCTGTCGCTGGATGGGCGAATCCTGCGACGTATCGCGCTGCACGGTTTCGGTGACCCCGAGGCGGTGGAGTACATCGGTCCGAATAGCTACGTGATCACCGACGAGCGCCAACAGCGGCTGATCCGTGTGCGGCTCACCGACGACACCTTGTCACTGGATGCTGCCCAGGCAGAGCAATTGACCTTGGGCATCGGCCTTAACGGTAACAAGGGTTTCGAAGGGCTGGCCTTCGATTCGGTGGGCAAGCGGCTGTTCGTGGCCAAGGAGCGCGACCCGATGCTCATCTACGAAGTGCACGGGTTTCCTCATGACGATCCGCAACAACCCTATGCCGTGAACGTGGTCCAGGACCGCAAGCGCGATTCGCGCCTGTTCGTGCGCGATCTGTCGAGCCTGCAGTTCGACGAGCGTAGTGGGCACCTGCTGGCGCTGTCGGATGAATCGCGCCTGGTGCTGGAGCTGGATGTGCAGGGGCGGCCACTGAGCACCTTGTCATTGCGCAAAGGGTTCCAGGGGCTCAAAGCGACAGTCCCGCAGGCGGAGGGCATTGCGATGGACGAGGCCGGGACAATCTATATGGTCAGTGAGCCGAACCTGTTCTACGTATTCAAGCAGCCGGCGCCGTGACCTTGTCGGCGTTCGGCAAGCCCCGGTCGGCGCAACCGTACCCGGGCATGCCGGCTCGCATGGTTACTCGGCCTTCAGGCTTTTCACGCCCTCGGCAGTGCCCAGCAGCAGCAGGTCGGCAGGCCGTGCGGCGAACAGGCCATTGGTAACCACGCCCACGATGGCATTGATCTGGGCTTCCAGCGCTACCGGGTCGGCGATCTGCAGGTTGTACACGTCGAGGATAACGTTGCCGTTGTCCGTGATTACGCCTTCACGGTAAACCGGGTCGCCGCCAAGCTTTACCAGCTGACGAGCAACATGGCTGCGGGCCATCGGGATGACCTCCACCGGCAGCGGGAAGTTGCCCAGAACCGGTACCAGCTTGCTGCCATCGGCGATGCAGATGAACGTCTTAGCCACGGCAGCAACGATCTTTTCCCGGGTCAGGGCCGCGCCACCGCCTTTGATCAGGTTCAGGTGTTCGTCGCTTTCATCGGCGCCGTCCACATAGAACTCCAGCTCGCTGACGCTGTTGAGCTCGTAAACCGGGATGCCATGGCCCTTGAGGCGCTGGGCCGTGGCTTCGGAGCTGGCGACCGCGCCGTCGAAGGCCGTCTTGTGCTGCGCCAGGGCGTCGATGAAGAAATTGGCGGTCGAACCGGTGCCCACGCCAACGACGCTTTTGTCATCGAGCTTGGGCAGAATGAAGTCGACGGCAGCCTGGGCAACGGCCTGTTTGAGTTGGTCCTGGGTCATGCGGGCTCCGAGATGGGGCAGGGCGGATGTAAAGGCGACCAGTATAACGGCAAGCGCGGCTTGGCTGTGGTCGTCCGACGTAACGCTGGGGTAGACTCCGAGCCCTTGTCCCGCGGCCAGTGATGCTTTCCCGATGCTCGAACAGTACGTCAAGAAGATCCTCACCTCGCGCGTCTATGACGTTGCCGTCGAAACCCCCTTGCACAGCGCCGGGCAGTTGAGCAAACGCCTGGGCAACCAGATCCTGCTCAAGCGCGAAGACCTGCAGCCGGTGTTCTCGTTCAAGATCCGCGGGGCCTACAACAAGCTGGCGCAGTTGACCGCAGAAGAGCTGGCCCGCGGCGTGGTCACCGCCTCGGCTGGCAATCATGCCCAGGGGCTGGCCCTCGCCGCACGGGAAATGGGCATCAAGGCCACCATCGTGATGCCCAAGACCACGCCTGAAATCAAGATCGAAGGCGTGCGCTCGCGCGGCGGCAAAGTGGTCCTTCACGGTGATTCGTTCCCCGAGGCATTGGCCTATTCGCTGAAACTGGTCGATGAAAAAGGCTTCGTCTACATCCACCCCTACGATGATCCTCATACCATTGCTGGCCAGGGCACCGTGGCCATGGAAATCCTGCGCCAGCACCCCGGTCGGCTGGACGCGATTTTCGTGCCGGTCGGCGGCGGCGGCCTGATCGCCGGCATCGCCGCCTACGTGAAGTACCTGCGCCCGGAAATCAAGGTCATTGGCGTTGAGCCGGACGACTCCAACTGCCTGCAGGCCGCCATGGCCGCTGGTGAGCGGGTGGTGCTGCCGCAGGTAGGGTTGTTTGCCGATGGCGTGGCGGTGGCTCAGATTGGCCAGCACACCTTCGACATCTGCCGCCATCACGTGGACGAAGTCATCACCGTCAGCACCGACGAAATCTGCGCGGCGATCAAGGACATCTACGACGATACCCGTTCGATCACCGAGCCTGCGGGGGCACTGGGCGTGGCGGGCATCAAGCGATACGTGGAGATGTACGGGGTCAGCGGCCAGACACTGGTCGCCATCGATTCCGGGGCGAACGTCAATTTCGACCGCCTGCGCCATGTCGCGGAGCGGGCAGAACTGGGTGAAAAGCGCGAAGCCATCATCGCGGTCACCATCCCGGAGCGTCCCGGTAGCTTCAAGGCCTTCTGCGAGGCGGTGGGCAAGCGCCAGATCACCGAATTCAACTACCGCAAGCACACCTCCGATGAGGCGCACATCTTCGTGGGCGTGCAGACCCATCCGGAAAACGACCCCCGCGCGGCACTGGTGCAACAGTTGATCGACCAGGGCTTCCCGGTCACGGACCTGACCGACAATGAGCTGGCCAAATTGCACATTCGCCACATGGTGGGTGGGCACTCGGCCGGGGCGAGCGATGAAATGGTGCTGCGCTTCGAATTCCCCGAGCGGCCAGGGGCCCTGTTCAACTTCCTCGACAAACTGGGCGGGCGCTGGAACATCTCGATGTTCCACTACCGTAACCATGGTGCGGCAGATGGCCGTGTGGTGGCGGGGTTGCAGGTGCCTGAGGACGAGCGCCACCTGGTGCCGGCCGCGCTGGCCCAGATTGGCTACCCCTACTGGGATGAAACCCAAAACCCGGCCTACACGCTGTTCCTTGGCTGAACGGCTAAGCTCTTGCCCAGGGGGCGCGCCGCTTTGCAATGAACAGGCGGCGCAGCCTGGCGGGCTTTTCCGCTCGCAGCCCTTGTAACGCCACCGGCCCAGGACGAGTGACATGGAACACCTCAACACCCTCAAAGCCTTGCACGTGATCGGCACCGCACTGTTGTTGCTCGGTGCGCTGGGCGTGGCGATCTGGACGATGCGTGCCCGCCGGCAGGGCGACAGGGCGGTGTATGGCAGGCTGATGCAACGGCCCTTGGTCTTCGTCTGGCTGGTGATGGGTATCAGCCTGTTCAGCCTGCCGTTTACCGGCTGGTGGCTGGTGCACCTAGTAGGTTGGCCGCTGGGTCAGACCTGGCTACTGGCGTCGACTGCGCTGTATACCATGAGCGCGTTGGCCTGGGTATGGCTAGTCGTGCGCCTGAACCGGCTGCGCAGGACACCTGCACAGAGTATGCGGCTAACGCTGGCATTGGCCGTATTCAGTGCCGTGTGCCTGCTGTCCATCGCCGGGCTGATGGGCGCCAAGCCCGTCTGATCTTCGCCAAGGCATCCACTGATTGCCTGCCGGCAAAGCCTGGTTCACACACTTGCATAGCGCTGACGGTATATAAGCACCGCAGGCGCGTTGCTGCGCTCGCAGGCTTTGTGGAACAATGCGGTGACATGCGTTTGCGAGGTTGCTGCCGTGATCGACCCGGATGGTTTTCGCCCCAATGTCGGGATCATTCTCACGAATGATGCTGGGCAGGTGCTATGGGCTCGACGGATCAACCAGGATGCCTGGCAATTTCCACAGGGCGGTATCAACCCTGACGAGACGCCAGAAGATGCCCTGTACCGCGAGCTGAACGAAGAAGTTGGCCTTGAACGCGACGATGTGGAAATTCTTGCCTGCACCCGTGGTTGGTTGCGTTATCGTTTACCCCAGCGACTGGTGCGCACCCACAGCCAACCGTTGTGCATCGGCCAGAAACAGAAGTGGTTCCTGTTGCGTCTGATCAGCAATGAGCAACGGGTGCGCATGGACCTGACCGGCAAGCCGGAGTTCGATGGCTGGCGCTGGGTGAGCTACTGGTACCCGCTGGGCCAGGTTGTGACATTCAAGCGCGAGGTCTATCGGCGCGCCCTGAAAGAGCTAGCACCGCGTCTTTTGACGCGCGACTGACGACGGAGTTCGACCCCGAGCCATGCTCAATACGCTGCGCAAGATCGTCCAGGAAGTAAACTCCGCCAAAGATCTCAAGTCGGCGTTGGGGATCATTGTCTTGCGTGTCAAAGAGGCCATGGCCAGCCAGGTCTGCTCGGTCTACCTACTGGACCCGGAAACCAACCGGTTCGTGTTGATGGCCACCGAAGGGTTGAACAAGCGCTCGATCGGCAAAGTCAGCATGGCCCCCAACGAAGGCCTGGTGGGACTGGTAGGCACCCGCGAAGAACCTCTTAACCTCGAAGATGCCGCCGCGCACCCGCGCTACAGGTACTTCGCCGAGACCGGCGAGGAGCGCTTCGCCTCCTTCCTGGGCGCCCCGATCATTCACCACCGCCGCGTGGTGGGTGTGCTGGTCATTCAGCAGCGCGAGCGTCGCCAGTTCGATGAGGGCGAAGAAGCGTTTCTGGTGACCATGAGTGCGCAACTGGCTGGGGTGATCGCCCACGCCGAGGCCACTGGCTCGATTCGCGGTTTGGGTCGCCAGGGCAAAGGCATCCAGGAAGCGCGATTCGTCGGTGTGCCTGGCTCCCCTGGCGCTGCCGTAGGGCGGGCCGTGGTGATGCTGCCACCGGCCGACCTGGAAGTGGTCCCGGACAAGACGGTCGAGGACATCGACGCCGAACTGCACCTGTTCCATGCGGCCCTCGAAGGGGTGCGCGCCGACATGCGCAAGTTGTCGGCCAAGCTGGCCACTCAACTGCGTCCCGAAGAGCGGGCGTTATTCGATGTCTACCTGATGATGCTCGAGGACGCTGCCCTGGGCGGCGAGGTGCGCGAGGTCATCAAGACAGGTCAATGGGCGCAGGGCGCACTGCGCCAGGTGGTGGGCGAGCACGTCAACCGCTTCGAACTGATGGATGACGATTACCTGCGCGAGCGGGCCTCCGACGTCAAGGACCTGGGCCGACGCTTGCTCGCCTACCTGCAACAGGCACGCTCGCAGTCTTTGGTCTATGCCGACAACACTATTCTGGTCAGCGAAGAGCTGACCCCGGCCATGTTGGGCGAAGTGCCCGAAGGCAAGCTGGTGGGCCTGGTCTCGGTATTAGGCTCGGGCAACTCGCACGTGGCCATTCTGGCCCGCGCCATGGGCATTCCGACCGTCATGGGCCTGGTCGACCTGCCCTATTCGAAGGTCGATGGCATCGAGCTGATCGTCGATGGCTACAAAGGGGAGGTCTTTACCAACCCCAGCGAGGTGCTGCGCAAGCAGTACAGCGACGTGGTCGAGGAAGAGCGCCAGCTGGCCCAGGGCCTGGACGCCTTGCGCGAGCTGCCCTGCGTTACCCCTGACGGGCACCGCATGCCGCTGTGGGTCAATACCGGCCTGTTGGCCGACGTGGCCCGCGCCCAGCAGCGTGGCGCCGAAGGGGTAGGCCTGTACCGCACTGAAGTGCCGTTCATGATCAACCAGCGCTTCCCCAGCGAAAAAGAGCAGTTGGCGATTTACCGCGAACAACTGGCGGCTTTCCATCCACTGCCCGTGACCATGCGCACGCTGGACATCGGGGGCGACAAGGCGCTGTCCTACTTTCCGATCAAGGAAGAAAACCCCTTCCTGGGTTGGCGTGGCATTCGCGTCACACTCGACCACCCCGAGATCTTCCTGGTGCAGACGCGCGCCATGCTCAAGGCCAGCGAGGGCTTGAACAACCTGCGGATTCTGCTGCCGATGATTTCCGGCATTCACGAACTCGAGGAAGCGCTGCACCTGATTCACCGCGCCTGGGGCGAGGTGCGTGACGAGGGCACCGATGTGCCAATGCCGCCGGTGGGCGTGATGGTGGAAATCCCGGCCGCGGTGTACCAGACCCGAGAACTGGCGCGGCAAGTGGACTTCCTGTCGGTGGGTTCCAACGACCTTACCCAGTACCTGCTGGCTGTGGACCGTAACAACCCACGGGTGGCCGACCTCTACGACTACCTGCATCCAGCCGTACTGCAGGCGGTCAACACTGTGGTCCGTGATGCCCATGCCGAAGGCAAGCCGGTAAGTATCTGCGGCGAAATGGCGGGCGACCCGGCCGCTGCCATCCTGCTCATGGCCATGGGCTTCGACAGCCTGTCGATGAACGCCACTAACCTGCCGAAGGTGAAGTGGATGCTGCGCCAGGTGAACATGAGCAAGGCCAAGGAGCTGCTGCAAGAGGCGCTGAGCCATGACAACCCGCAGGTCATCCACAGCTCGCTGCAGCTGGCGCTGAAGAACCTCGGGCTTGCACGGATGATCGGGCCTGGGGCCAACAAGCCGCTCTGAGCGCCGCGTGTGCTGGCGCCTTAATAGTTGACCTGCGCACAAGGCCGGCCTGGGTGATCAAACCAAGCGTTTCACCTCCCCGACAAGGGACCCGAACGGGCCGAAGCTGCGTTCGATTAACTGCCTTTGTCCTCGATCATCGACGATCAGCACGGTACTGGCGCGTGTGCCGTAGTTCTGACTGGCGATGAACGCGCTCGACAACAGTTTTTCGGTTGCCAGGCCAACACCCGTTTCCGGCAACTGGGCGTCGGCTACAGGCTCGTCATCGGCCAGCAGTGCCAGCAGTTGCTCTGGATCGGGCTTTTCCAATAACCCCTCCAGGCGGCTGCGCGCCTTGACCAGTTTTGGCCATGGGGTATCAAGCTGCGCATTGGAAAGCCCGTACACCCCTGCCTCAAGCAGGCGTGGCGCTGCTTCCCTGGCGTTGACGTAACCCAGGGCATGGTCATTGCCGATGAGCAGGTTGAACCCTGAATACTGGTCGGCTCGGCTGGCCACCTGAGCCAGATACGCCTCCACGGTTTGCTCTCCCTTCAGAAAAGCGGCCACCAACTCGCCACGCGAACGCGATCCCAGTGCCTGCCTGGGGTCGCGGATATTGGTCAACGCGGCGAAACGTCCCTGCGGGCCGATCCCCAGCCAAGTCCCGCCAGCCTCCAGGTCCCTACCGGCGTACACCTGCGGCGCCTCTTCCCACGGTGCCAACGCCAGGGTAGGGCGGGCGTAGAACTCATCACGGTTGGCCGCCACGATCAGGGGCAGGGCATGCCCTGGCCGCCACGCGAATACGATCAGGCACATTCTTCGGGTCCTGTGTTTTCTTCCACTGTACCCAGGCAGCGGGACAGATCCAACCTGACACAGACTTCACTAGAGCCGCGAACCCAGCTTCCGTTACCATGCCGGATTGATTTCTCGGGGAAGCCGAATGGAATTCGTGCTCTATCTGGTATTAGGTGCATGTGCGGGGGTGCTGGCCGGCCTGTTCGGCGTGGGCGGGGGCATCATCATCGTGCCTGTGCTCGTGTTCAGCTTCACATTGCAGGGCTTTGACGCCTCGGTGTTGACGCACCTAGCGGTAGGCACATCCCTGGCCTCCATCGTCTTCACCTCCATCAACGCCGTGCTCGAGCATCACCGCAAAGGCGCGGTGCAATGGCCGATCTTTGCCTGGATGACCTTGGGGATCCTGCTGGGTGCTGGTGTCGGGGCCAAGACGGCGTCGCTGATCCAGGGGCCCATGCTGCAGAAGATCATTGGCGTCTTCGCCTTGGTGATTGCCGCGCAGATGGCACTGGACCTCAAGCCCAAGGCCAGCCGCGGTGTGCCCGGCAAGGCTGCACGGGTGGCAGCGGGTGGCGTAATCGGCTGGGCGTCGGCCATTTTCGGCATCGGTGGCGGCTCGCTGACTGTACCCTTCCTGACCTGGCGCAGCCTGCCCATGCAGCAGGCCGTGGCGACGTCGTCAGCGTGTGGCCTGCCCATTGCGATCGCCAGTGCAGCGGGTTTCATGGTGCTGGGCTGGCATGAACCCCAGCTGCCGCCGCACAGCGTCGGTTACATCTACCTGCCGGCGATGGTCGGCATCGCCGTGACCAGCATGTTTTTCGCACGTTACGGGGCGCGGCTGGCTCACAGACTGTCACCGCGCCTGTTGAAGCGCCTGTTTGCGGCCCTGTTGTTCTGTGTAGGCCTGAGCTTTCTGATTTGAATCGAGAGGATGTTAAATGCTGCCTTACCCGCAGATAGACCCCGTGGCACTGGCCATCGGACCGCTGAAAATCCATTGGTACGGCCTGATGTACCTGATCGGCATTGGCGGGGCCTGGTTACTGGCCACCCGCCGCCTCAACCGGTTCGACCCTACCTGGAGCCGCGAAAAGCTTTCCGACCTGGTCTTCTGGCTGTCGATGGGCGTGATCGTAGGGGGACGTTTGGGCTATGTGCTGTTCTACGACCTGCACGCGTACCTGGCCAACCCGACGTTGATCTTCGAGGTCTGGAAAGGCGGCATGTCGTTCCACGGCGGTTTCATTGGCGTGATGCTGGCTGCACTGTGGTTCGGCAAGCGCAACAACAAGTCGTTCTTCGAACTCATGGACTTCGTCGCCCCGCTGGTGCCGATCGGCCTGGGTGCCGGGCGTATCGGCAATTTCATCAATGCTGAACTGTGGGGCAAACCGACCGATGTGCCATGGGCGATGACCTTCCCGCCGTTCAGCGACCCGGCGCAGTTGCCGCGCCACCCTTCGCAGCTGTATCAGTTCGCCCTCGAAGGCGTGGCACTGTTCGTGATTCTCTGGCTGTACTCGCGCAAACCCCGGCCAACCATGGCAGTTTCCGGAATGTTCGCGTTGTTCTACGGTATTTTCCGTTTCATCGTCGAGTTCGTGCGGGTGCCGGATGCCCAGCTCGGTTACCTGGCGTGGGGATGGCTGACCATGGGTCAGATTCTGTGCATCCCCATGATCGTGGCTGGCCTTGGGCTCATCTGGTGGGCTTATAATCGCAAGCCTACGGCGACACCCGCCTGATCACTCTCCCGGCAGGGGCGATCCCCTGCCGTCTAGCTACAGGTAAGCCATGAAACAGTATCTGGACCTGGTCCGCGACGTTATCGAAAACGGCACGTTGCAGGAAAACCGTACCGGCATCCGCACCATCAGCCTGCCAGGGGCGATGCTGCGCTTCGACCTGCAGAAGGGCTTCCCCGCTATCACCACGCGCAAGCTCGCGTTCAAGTCGGCCATCGGCGAAATGGTGGGCTTCCTGCGCGGGGTTCGCAATGCCGGCCAATTCCGTGAGTTGGGTTGCAAGGTCTGGGACCAGAACGCCAACGAAAATGCCCAGTGGTTGGCCAACCCGTTCCGCCAGGGCCATGACGACCTGGGCGAGATCTACGGGGTACAGTGGCGGCAATGGCCGGGCTACAAGCGCATCGCCCTGAGCAATCAGGCCGCGATCGAGATGGCGGAAAAGGCCGGCTTCCGGCAGATTGCCCAGGATGAAGAGGGTGGCGTGGCGTTTGTCATCCTCTACAAGGCCATCGATCAGGTCCGCCAGTGCCTGGACACCATCGCCAACGATCCTGGCAGCCGACGCATCCTGTTCCACGGCTGGAACTGCGCCCAGCTGGATGAAATGGCCCTGCCGCCTTGTCACTTGCTCTACCAGTTCCACCCCAACGTGGAAACGCGCGAGCTTTCACTGACGCTTTACATCCGCTCCAACGACCTTGGCCTTTTATCGGACGTAGGGAAAAGCGCACAGTACGCGCTCCTAGCCTAAAAAAATTTACCTTTCTTCCTACTATTTCTTGACCTTGACAAGCTGCACATTCTGCATAGGATGGGCGGCCTTCGAAGCAGAGGTAGTCAGTGAAGGTAGTAGTCACAAGAGATCGGCTGGTGGAGCTCCAAGGCTCGCTGGTCAACGAAGATGGGCCGCTGGTCGATGGCCAGGTGGCAGTCACAGGGGTGGGGCTTTTTGACTCCGAGGAGAGGCTGGTGCCCCTCGCGAGTGAGTACCTTTCATACGCCATTCGGCACAAAAAATTAGCAGACACATCTGCTCAGACCTATGGCCAGAACATCGGCTATTCGCTCGATTGGTTCAAGACTCAGCCAAACTTTGCGTCGGCTTCATACGATGAAATCCTACTAGCCGTAACTAAGAACACTATTGGGCGGTACTTTGCCTACCTGCGTGAAGTAGAGGGCCTCAGTTCAACAACTATCAGGAACAGGGATAGTTGTTTGATGGCTCTATACAGTGACTTCTTGTGCGTGGCTAGTAAACATAAACCAGCCAGGAGGCAGGATAATCCTTATGCGGGTGGGTTCATCTCGCCTACTCCTAAGCGTGAACTTGTTATTCCCTGCTCGCTCCAAGACTTAAAGCATCTTATCAAGTCTACTCCTTATGAGCGAGAGCGTGCTGTAATTCAGTTCATTTTTGACAGTGGGCTGCGCCGCAGCGAAGTTGGTCGTGTGACTTTAGGTGCAGTCAATCATGCCCTCAACTTCGCTCGCTCCCAATTCTACTCGGATGATATTGAGGAGGCGCTTCCTCCAGAATACTGCCCTCTTACTATTGATGGCAGTAAGGGGCCTGGTGGCGAGTATAAGCCAAGAATTTCTATTGTTAGCCGGGCAACCCTTGAGCGCATTAGGGCCTATCATTCAACGCCGCTGTATCGGAAGTATGCTCGTCAGTACGAAAGTCCTGAGCATACCCCGTGTTTCTTTAATGCTGATGGTAAGCCTTACAATGCGGATGCTGTGAGCAAGCTTCTAGAGCGCCTTTCAGAGCGAGCCGTAAAGAAAAAACTGATTGATCGTTCTATCTCCCCGCATAAGTTGCGCCATGGAAACGCTTATGCCATTTTAAGTAGTCCGGATCTCGGTAAAGACTACTTGGGTCGCCTTGCTGTGGCTCAGCGGCATCTTGGGCACTCCAGAGATAAAATCACCGAAATTTACACGCAGATTCCACACGAGATCTTTAGTTTGCTATCCCCTGATGGCGAGGTAACCACTCGCGCTAAAAACATGCAGGATCTTTCTGCTGAGACCACACTCAAAATCCGCCTGGGGGATATGAAATGAGCATCTTTGAATCTGCTGTTGAAACAATGCATGTCCTCACTTGGCTCGATGAGGTCGAGAAAGATCCACTGGGCTATTACAAAGTAGAGTTCGCGGACAATGATAGCGGGCGCTTTGCGTCCCTTATGCTGAGTCCTTCCTACGTCTCTAGCTATGGCCTTGATGTGTCCTCGGAGACATTTGAGATCGCCGAGAACAAGCTCATTTTGAACATGCTGGTTGATGGCTTGATCGAACAGGGCGAAGCCGCGACAGCTACGAATTGGCGCCTTAAGTTGCTGGGTTGGTACAGGTCTTTGAGCAGCGAGCAGAAGCTCACACTTCCGATTTTTGGCAATCAACTGAGCATGAAGCGTGGCCTCAAGCTTGTGCCCGAATTGGCATCGATCCAATCGGCAATGAGTGCCTATCCAACTGTTCGCCGTGCTTATGACGAAATCAATGACGACCTTCAAAAGCTTGGTGTTATTTCGGGTGCGTATCAGACCGTACACGAGCGGATTGACAGTAAAGAGAAGTTTGAGCCAGTAGAGCATGGTCTTGTGGATTTCAAGCGCCTCAAAGCGCTTCCACTGGACTGCACGGACGACTACGAACGCCCCGGCCCTGGTAGGCCATTTCAAAGCATTAAGCACGCCTTTGCCTCTGCATCACTTAAGGCTGCGAGCGATTCGGGTCTGAGCAACTATTTGGAGACGTTCAAATGGGTGGCGAAGTTTTTCGTCGAACTTGGCCTAACAGGCATGGAATCTATTGGCGATATTCTCGATCCGTTTGTTCTACCTCGTTTTCGCTCACATTTGGAACAGCGGGTGATCACGGGAGATTTATCCCCAAATCACGCTAACACTTTGATGAGCTCTTTCCGTAAGACGCTTGGTACAGTGTCTAGCGTCAAAGGATACGACGGGTCTAGCTTTATTAACTCCCCAGGCTTTGATGCTAATCGTGTGACTGACACCTATCGTCCATACTCTGTGGATGAGCGTCTACGTATCTCGCAGAGTGTTGACGAGGATATCCTGCTCAACAACCGTCTGGCACAGCCCTACGTGCAGTCTGGTGTTGGTGTGGATCCCGTTGGCACTGACGGGCTGTTGAAGCATGGCCAGGGAACTCTCGAAAACGCTCGATGGATTTTTGAGAACAAGTTCGGTTGCTCAAGTCTCGGCTTCACCGCTGATGAGTCTGATCCATATGTAAGGGCTTATCTGAGTATCCTCACTCGTGCCGATATTGGTATCCGAGATGTCATGCAAAGCTGGGGCGTTCACCACATTGTCGATTCTGCTGTGATCACGCCTTATATCGTTAAGCTTGCACAGATCACCGGCCTCAACGCCGACTCACTCAGACTGATGAACCTGGATGACTATGTGAAAGAGCATGAGCTCACGCTTCGGCCATGTCTCCGGTATTGGAAGGAGCGCTCGGACGGCGGAAAGGTCATGCACCTCGACTTGTTCGATGCGGAGATCACATGGCTCACCACATCACAATCCAAAGAGGTGGCGAAGATCTTTGAGGAAGTGAAGTTCCTTACAGCTGGTATTCGGAAAAATGCACCGGCTGAAGCCAAGAAAAGGCTGTTCATCTGGGAGTCGAGCGCGCCTGCCAGCTATAGAAAGATCAAGGCCCTTTCGACATCCAAAATTGCAGTGATGTCTGTGCTTTTCGGAGCCTATGCGAAGCGTAAAGGACTCCTCGATGACTCTGGGGTGCCTCTGAGCCTCAGCGCATCCCGCCTTCGCCCAAGCTTCATCAGCGAGCTTGTGGAGCGAGATGTCACGATTCGTGAGATTCAGCTCATTCTTGGTCACAAGCATGTGGAAACTACCATGGCTTACCTTGATCGCATGGATTTCAACGCCATGGCCCGCGCCAAGCTTACCGTCGCTCTTAGCCAGGTTCACGAATCGGCTATGGAGCCTGAAATGCACAAGCGCCAAGTGGTTCCGGAAAAGAAGGTTGAGCTCATTGAGGCGGTGAATGTCGGAGCACCGAGGGTCGTCTTCAAAACTCCTCTTGCTAGCTGTGCCAACATCATGAACCCACCCGAATTTGTGAAGAAGCTCAGCTCTTACGTTCCGGGTAGTCCTTGCTCCATGTACAACATGTGCCTTGGCTGTGCCAATGTGATGCTGACCGCATCGGATCTGCCGCAGCTATTTGCCATGGAGCGGGATTATCTGAAGCTTGCAGAAGTTTCTCGCATCATGGATACGCCATATGGACGTGTCGTGAGAGAAAACCTGACCTTGCTCAACAAGATTCTGAGTGAGAATACTTCGGAGTTTTCTTTAGAGGAACTAGCTGAAGGCCGACGGCTGGCGGAGTTTGTTGATACCACGATTTTGGTTGATGGGGTGGGCCTGTGAGCATGGAACAGTTTAGCTTCGCGTCATTGTTGATGTTCTCGGAGTTTCGCTCGACTGTGAGCCGAATTCAGGCATTCCTCTCTGAAGAGGCGCAGCCCGATTGGGATCAGGAAGCGCTTAATTTTTTGGCCTATCTGAAAAGCCTCAAAGTTTCTCAGCTTTCGCTTTTCCTGCATGGGGAATGGGACTTCAATGCAGACTATCCAAACGCTTCGCGATACGTCAGGGGTTCGAAGCTTCAGATCAATTTCACGAGGCACGAAAATATTCCAGATCTGGCTATTCTGGAGCTCAAGGCTGCTTTCATCGTGTATTGGAAGGCCCTTAGCGCCGTTCCGGATGATGACAATCCGATGAAGGTCAACCAGCCCCTTTCCAAGCCTAATACGGTTATTAGCATCTTCGAGAGTGGCTTGCGATTCTTGGACAAGCTCTACGCCGTCGCTGCAGATGAGCTTGGTAAGGAACATGTTGAGATTGGCATGGCATCACTCGTGAGCCTGCCTGCACATTTCTATGCAACGGCAGCTAGAACCTACGATTACGTGTTTGATGAAAACCTGCTGAAGTTTTTCAAGGTGCTTCACTCAGTCCATCTTGAGCAGAATGTTTTCGGATCTCCTCTGCCCCGAGTTGATCTCACAACCCTCGAGTGGAAGATGCTCGGCGGCACCCTTAGGCCTGAGTCGGAAAAGGTGAAGAAGAAACAGGTCTTGGAAAATAAGGTCTTTGAAATTTCTTCGCTCAAAGCATCTTTCGCTATTGTTGACTTTCTTGAGGCAATGGGGGGCGAGGTTGTAGACAAAGCATCCCTCAAGAGGAAGATTGAAAAAGGTTACCACGAGGCAGATAATCACGGAGTGAATCCGCTTAAGTTCAATATTTATACTCGCAGTCGGCTCGCTGCCAAGGGGTTCTCGCATGACCAGATAATGGATGTGCTTGGTGACTCTGCCGCCGCCTCTATGGGTAACTATTTATTGTACAATGCTAGAACAGCTCTTAACAAATACAAGGATGAGACAGGTTCTGGCTTTGGTGACGAGTTTAGGAAGTACCTTAGCTCCGTCTGTTACGCCTGCCATTATATTATTGGCCAATACACGGGTATGCGTCCCTCCGAGCTGGCTGAGTTGTTGACGGATTCCTGCGTGCAGTTCGACGGGCGTTTTTGGTTGCTACGAAGTGCGGTTACCAAACATGAGGAGAATTTAGTCGAGCTATTTGACGACTTTTGGATCGCGATCCCTATTGTGCGAGATGCCGTGCGTGTCTGCGCCTGGATGAAAAAATTCAAAAACAACGACTACGTGTACTCCAGTATGGACACTGTTCCTTGGGGAGAGAAGTCCGTATCTCTTTCGCGCAGCGGTGTTCAGCACACTATCGACGGTTTCTTCCAGAAGAACCTGCCTCCTGAGGTACACGCTAAACTGGACTTCAACCCATATATGTTGCGGCACACCCTGGCTCATCAGTTGTACCGTGCCGATTTGGGCCTTCCGTTCATCTCTCACCAGCTGAAGCACTTCGGGGAGATCGTTGGGGTTAGCCGCTCTGAACGATACAGCAAGACAACTCTTAGCTACGGCGAGCTAGCGGATAAGATGGCCTCGGGTGGGGGGCGTGGCTCCCAGGCAGAGTCTCTGCGGCACCAAGCTGAGAAGGAGAGCAACCAGCACCGTTTTGATCCTGATGGCAACTACGCAGGTGTTAATGCTCAAGCGCATAAGGAGCGACTACAGCGGGTATTCCAAGGGTATATGGCGGCTGGGTATACCAAGGACGAGATCTTTGAGGCAATGACAAAGCAACACATTGCTGTGATCAGCGTTGGTCAGGGTTTCTGCTACGGAGGCAAATCTGAGGAGTTCGATAGCTCCATTCCGTGTGTCGGTAGTCTTCGCTGCAACCCAAACCGCTGCAAAAACGCCATCGTCAGCAAGGCCAACGCGCCAAGCTGGCGGGAGGTGTATTACCAGAACAAGGCCCTGCTGGGTAATCCAGATTTCGCCTATAACCATGTGCAGATCAAAGCTGCGATGGAGGAAGCCTATGGGGTTCTTCAACTGCTCGGGGAGGAGCTCTGATGTCTGAGCCAAAGGCTTTTGACCAGAAAAATAAAGATGACTTTGACCGGTATACGGAGCTGTTGTCTAAGGGAGTGCATGAGATCGCTATTAACGACTCTCTCAAGGCCACCGTAGCTGAACTGAGCCGAATTACTGGCGTGCATCGCAATACTATCCGGATGCGTGTATGGCCCCTACAGAAGCTTGAGACCATCAAGGAAAATCGCCAGATTGAAGCCTTGCGAAAACAAGTCTCAAAAAATAAACCGGCAGATCCAGTTAAGGTTCTGACGGAGAAACTCGAGTCAGCTCGAGTGGAGGTTTTACATTGGTTTGGCCAGTCCAATAAATCGGAAGACCAAGCCGAAGAAAATCTTCGGCTTTATACGGATATGAAAAAATCAAGGGATACATACCGCAGCCTTCTGGCGGATGCTAATGAGCGCTTGTTGGCCTCGCAGGCAGAAATTGATAGACTTAGGCAGGTAATCAGTATCCTGGAAGCTGCCCAGGCGGAGAAGAGTGCATGAAAAGCTATCTGGATCTACTGACAGATGTTTTGGAGAACGGGTCGGTCAAAGGTGACCGAACTGGGACTGGTACTATTAGTGTTTTTGGGCGTCAGTATCGACATGACCTGTCTAAAGGCTTCCCGCTTCTTACTACCAAGAAGTTGCACTTCAAAAGTATTGTTAATGAGTTGATTTGGTTCCTCAGTGGGGATACCAATATCAAATGGCTCAATGAAAATGGCGTCAAGATTTGGAATGAGTGGGCTACCGAAGAAGGTGACCTGGGCCCTGTTTATGGTAAGCAGTGGACTGCTTGGCCAACCAAAGATGGCGGCACGATCAATCAGATTGACTACGTCGTAAATGCCCTGAAGACCAATCCGAACAGTCGCCGTATCTTGTTCCACGGCTGGAACGTTGAGTACCTGCCCGACGAGAAGGTGAGTCCGCAGGAGAATGCTGAGAACGGCAAGATGGCCCTTCCTCCGTGCCACCTGCTCTATCAGTTCTACGTTGTCGACAACAAGCTGTCAGCGCACCTGTTCATTCGCTCGTCTGATAGCTTCCTCGGCCTGCCCTATAACACGGCCTCACTGGCATGCCTGACCCATATGCTGGCTCAGCAGTGCGATATGGGCGTTGGTGAAATTGTGATCTCGCTGAGTGACGTTCACATCTACTCCAATCATATGGAGCAGGTGAAAACCCAGATTGCTCGCGAGCCCCGCAAGTTGCCTGAGTTGAAGCTGCTGCGTAAGCCGGAATCGATCTACGATTACAAATTCGAGGACTTCGAATTGGTCGGTTACGATCCGCATCCGCACATCGCTGCGCCTGTATCTATCTGATTAGTTTCGAAGGCAACACCGGAGACCGGCCTCAAGGCCGGTTTTTCGTGCGAGTCCGATGAGCGCATCGTCAGAACGCTGCACCTAGATGCCTTATGATTTCCACGTCAGCAACCATAGGGTGCATTCGCTTGAAAATCCTTTCTCGACTTTGGAACTGGCTCAGCCCCGACCTCCGCCCTGATTGGGAGAAGCAGCGTGAGCGTGAGTTCGTCGAAGCGGTGAACAGCCTCAAGACGCTCAGGGTGACGCCGGAGGGTGGCATGGCCATCGATCCTGAGGAAATTCGTGAGCAGGTCATTGAGTCGCGGGAGCGCCTGAAGCACTTCGTCCGCAAGTCATGACCTGCAGAACCTCTAGGATCGATAAACCGTATCGGCGCCCGCGCAACGCTTGGCGCAGTATGGGAAGTGCCCTCGGTGAAGCACTCAGCTGTTATTCACCAACATGCCACATGCGCCCAACCGTGCTACTCGGCAATCCCAGCTTCTTGCAGACCTCGGCCTGAGAGAGGCCTGCTTCCTTCAACTCTCGTATCGCCCTGAGCTTCTCAGCCGCAGCTGCCTGCCGTGGTGGAGGCAGCTTCTGCGGTTCGGCGGGCAGCGTCTCATCTAGAAGACCCTGGATCTGCAACTCTGCGAGGGTCTCGATCAAGGCTGTACGCGGCGTTTTACCTTCATTCGCTGCGGCAAGCAGCGTAAAGAACGACAGCGGCGTGACGCCTAGGGCATCTGCTAGATCGGAGGTGAGGTCGACCGTGGCCGAGGTCGTCGATGCCTCCAAGCGGCTGATGTGGGCCTGGTCAGCCTGTTTTTGAAGGTCGGACTGCGATAAGCCCCTCCGAATTCTAAGCCACTGCAACGTTGCTGCGTATGCCTTCCGCAAGGACATCCAGGCAGCCCTCCCCTAAAAGGAGACGGTATGCCGGGTTTGATCGTTCCCATTCAAATGTATATAGTCATGGAATTGGGAATTAGGCCTCTGGCCCAGGGTGCAGAGCGCCCGTGCGTGGGTGCCTGTGGATATTTTTGGGCAGCCCTGAGGAGCCTCAATTGATGGGTAATTCCCCGGAGCGTGAAGAGCTCCCGGAAGGTGAGGTCTCGTCTGCCGGCACGTTGTTGCCGAGGGCAGAGATCGAGGCGATGGTCGCTGAGCGGTTTCCTAGAAAGGCCTACTGCCTGGTTGAGGACTGGATCCTCTTCCACGTGGACGAGCCACCTGAGTCGTTGGCCAGGGTGCGATCTTTAGGCCTTGAGCCGATCTTCATGTACGCCCACTGCGTCATCTATGACGAGCAGGGCCGATTCCCCTCAGGGGGATGGGTGCGCTCGACGTTGTGCAAGACGTTCGATGGCGTATGCATGTTTGAAACGCGCAACACGGTCTACGTGCTCATGGGGCAAGGACGCGAGATCACTGCGACGCTGAAGGCAATTTTCGCTCTATGTTAATCGCAGGTTCCGCCTGGCGGGCTTGCCCTGATGAGATTCACGATGTTCCGCATTAGCACGCAAGACCAAGCTGGCCCGGTAGGCATGTTTGGGGACGGTCTGGCTCATTTCCATGCCGTCACCCGATCTCTGGCCACTCACTGGTATCACGTCAGCCTCAAGCGCCGGCATGAGGATCGGTTCGTTGCCTACGAGGAGATGCTCAACGATGAGATGCGCCTCGTCGAGCTGTTGGTAGCGCAAGACGAGAGCCTGGTGGTGCAGGAAGTCCAAGCCGTCACCCCATCCTGGATGAACAAGGATGGCTGTTGGAAGATGGAGAAGCTCACGTCGCTCTCGATGGGACACAACCAGGCTGGTGTGGCCGTCTGTATTCTGGAAGTAGAAGGTGGTGCTGTGTACGTCGATACGCATGAGGCTGGTTTCGGTGCCGACTCCCTGAACGACGTCAAAGAGCTGTACCGACGCGGTATGGCTCAGGCCAGTGCTGCAGCAGAGCCTTGGAGGGCGTAGGCGTGGCGAAGGACAACACGGTGAAGGTGGACTACCACGTGAAGCGCTACTCGGACTTCGACCTGTTGCGTATTGCTCGAGCTGTAGGCCAAGGGTACGAAGACGACATCACTGCGTTTTTGGTGAATGTCCACATTCATCGACTCAGTGCCGTTGGCGTCGTCTTCGGACATGTGCGGCAAGGGCCTCATGGTCGATTCGCCGATGGGCACCTGATTCAGACATCCGACATCGTGGCTATCAAAAAGGAAGGTAAGTTCTGGGTGATCACGACCATGAACTCCAAGTACGTGGTAGCTACTTTCCGCCGCGATGGTGGACGCCGGAGCCTGAGGGATTTTTGCCGCCTTGTTGGAGACCGTTTCCCCAATACACAGCTGCACTGATTTAGATCGAGCCTGAGCACGCCAAGGTGTGCCCAAGGCCTCCCCCTGCCTGAAATTTGGGCCCGAGCAAGGAGCTGTAAGTGTTTATTAAGTTTGAATACCTGAAATTTTCTGGCTGCCTGGAAGACATACGAGTTTTTGAGAGCTTCTCAGATAATGTGCAAGTCATCATGAAAATAGATGACGTTCTCATTCCTAATTTTCGGATGCCTACTCGTATCTACGAAGATCTGGAAAATGGCGGACAGTACGAGTTTTACGGGCTTGTTCAGAAATCTAAGAATAAACAAAAAAATACAGGCTTTATATACGCCGCAAAGACCGCTAGCGGGAAAGTGCTCGAGCAGCCTAGCCTAAAGTACACCTCCCAGCTGGGTATTTGGGCGAATGGAGCGGTGATCTCAGCAGTGGCCTTTGTTTTGGCATGGGTAGCTTTGTTCTTTGGATTAGGCACCCTGGTTGATGGGTATCATTATAGTTCTGTAAATGGATTTGCTGAGTATGCGGGTGATGTGACGCGTTATGCATTCGCTCTTGCTTGTATGATTGCAGCGTTTTTTGTGGGAGTAGGGATAAATCTGTTCTACAAAACAACGGTATTGGACACCTGGCAGTCGATTGCACCTGCAAAGCTTGTTGAGCGGTTCAGCAAAATGCATCGCTGACCATTGGGCGAGCCCTCCTTCAGAGGGGCGGCTGTCGTAAACCGTGCCCGGCTTGCCGGTCACGGCCCTCCGGGCTTCCATCCTCACGCCTGCGGCCATCCTTGGCCTGCGCGCTCCGCTTGCCTTTTGGTGTCAAACCCCTTGTTTATAGGGCTTGTAACGTAGTTTTTGGAATGTAACATTGGCGTTGTTACATTCCAGGAAATGCGTTACAGCAATTGTCTTAGAAGTCGAGTCGCTTCACCTCGTCAAAGATTTTTTGGGCAAGCTTGACCTGAGATGGTTAAGACATTCTTCGACAATTTCTGTAATCTGGCCCGATCATAGCCCCCAAGGAACACCCCCCCCATGTCTCGTCTTGCAGAATTCCGCCGCCTTGAACTCCAGCTTGCTCAGCAGCTCGCAGAATTGGAAGCGATGAAAAATGACGGTGCAATCCAGGCTGAAATGGAGTTTGAAAACAAACTCCGTGCCCTGCTTGGTGAGTACGGTTTCAGCCTGCGTGAGGTGATCAGCATTCTTGATCCTCAAGCTCGCGCTCGTGCCGCTGCTCCAGTCTCTCCAGAGAAAGCGACTCGCAAGCCACGTGAAGTGAAGACTTACAAGAACCCGCATAACGGCGAACTGATCCAGACCAAGGGCGGCAACCACGCCATCCTCAAGGCCTGGAAAGCCGAGCATGGCGCCGAGACCGTGGAGTCGTGGCGTCAGTAATCTCCGCACCTTGGCGGAGTGGCTACGATCCGCAGCCTTAGTGTCCGGCGACAAAACCTCTCTGAGAAAAAGACCTCTTTAACGACAACCTAAACCCCGTTGTGGAGAGCCGGAGACCCCGAGCAGTAATTTGAACCGCCACGGTTGGCGGTTTTTTTCGCCCGTGACTCCTGCTCTTACCCCGGCACCGTGAGGCCAAGAGTGTCATTGCTGCTCCAAGATTACTCAGGAAATGTTCTTTCAGCGTGACCCCGAGTGACAGCTTAATGAACCGCCTTGTATGGCTGTGTTTTTCGCTAGCTCTTGGCGTTAGCGAATCAGGCTCACTAATAAATACTTCATCAGCGCTGGGCTAGCGGGAATGGCCTGGTAACGCTTCCCGATATGGGCCTGGCATGAGTGCTGCCGTTCAAACTCTCCCGATCTCTAACGCTTAGCTGGTTTAGGCGGTAAGTTCTTCTCGATCACAGACTTGTCTATACGATGATCTCTAATGATCTGGTTTATCGACTTTAGAATTGGTGTGAACCCTTTGAATTCAATGTTTGCGCGGTCGGCTTTTACGATTTTCTGTGCAAACGTGTTTTTGCTGTATGTGTTCTTATTAGGAGCTTTGCTCAAGATTTCGAAAGTTTTGTTTTCCCAGGGGGTCTGTAGCACTTTGGCTGGGAAAAAATCTTCCATCATGGTCGGATGACCATCTTTTCTTAATGGGGTCAAAACGACAGACAGGTTTTGGGCGATATAGTAAGTGGTTTGAGATTTGTCTAGGATGGTTCCCTTGCCATTGGGAATAGTATATCGATTTCCGGTGACTTCTTTGATCACTTTGAATATTGGATCAGAACCGCTGTCGTTATCCACGACTATAATGGTTGGGCTTAAAGGCGGGTGTGCTTTATACTTCCCGCAATTTTTTGCATATGAACGAATGAATGCAGCGAGATCAGCTGAGCCTCCATTCAGATCTAGTGCTCTATGCGTCAGATCTGAATAGTTGATGAACCGGACTCTTAGCGCTGGCTTTCCATCCTTATTGGCCTTGCAGAGTCGTGGAAACTTTTCCATTAGCGACTTCATGGCACATGTAAGGTAAACATTATCTGTTTTGCCTTCGCACAGAATTGTAGGCAGCGGCGAAGCGTAGAAATTCTTGTAAAATAAGAAGTCCGCATGAATTTTTTCAAGGCTGGTTTTCTTGAAGGACTCGATTTTTACGTTATTGTTGTCTGCGATTTTCTTGCGGTTAAACTGATCAACCATGTATATGAAGCTGAACAACCCGTCAAGCGATTCTAGCTGGGTAAAGTCCCTGATCATTGGGTCTTTTGCTTTTTCCACTCCTGCCGCTTCGTCCTTGATCAGGTAGTAACCTTTATTAAAAAGGTGATGCGCCATGGCTCGAGCGGTTCGTCGAACCTCCGCAGGAGTATTAGTAACTTGGTTAACGACCAGGCCGGTCACAGACTGTCTATTGGTACGGTACTGCATGCGAGTCTTGCTGTGATTGAGCTCGAATCCGTTTTTTTGGATTATTTTCGTCAGCGACGGGCCCGCAGTCCAAGAGTTCTCTCCATCGACAGATGAGGCTATCTCTTCAGGAAAATTTTTTTTGTTGGTTGAGAAGGTTAAGTCATCCGCGTAGCGTGAATACGAACAACCATTTCTCTTCGCCAACTGGACAAGCCTTAAATCCAACAAGTGACCAATTAGATTGGATGCGACCGGTGAAGTCGGGCTGCCTTGCGGAAGTTTGTCTTCATGGCACATTATCTGCGCTAGGACGGTGGCCACTTTAGGGTTGAGCTTGAAGTCCTTGTTGCTGATTAAAAAACCGCGAATCCGGCCCATGTGAATAGAATCGAAGAAACCCTCAAGGTCTACGTTAAACACGTATCTCCTTTTTTTGTGGGTTTCAGCATTTGTGATGATCGAAAGTCCTGCTTTGAATCCGTGAGAAATCGCCCCGCGAACCTGGCCTGCGTTCTCGATGGTAGCTAAGCATTTATCCAAAAGTATTTTGACTTGCTTCTGAAGGGCCTTCAATTCATCGCAAGGAGCGCAGATTTGACGTGGAGAGCCATTGCTCTTAGGGATTGTGAACTGCGTATATTTCACAGGCCTTTTGTACACTAGGTACGATAAAGCGCTTGGCGTATAATTAAGGATTGCTGCCAAGTCATGAAGAGAAGCGGCTTTTTGAAGCTGATGCAGTTCCGACATGAAACATCCTTGTTTGAAACGGAAGCTTACAGGCACTCATATGCGTCCCGGCAGGGTATTCCGAAGCGCCCAGTTGTGAGTCACGTCGAAGCAATCTCCGACACGATGGTTTCAAATGCCGACGAAACGCGGCAAAAAATCTGCCTGTAAGCTTCACAGCAAAAGTATCGTGCCATCATACTGATATTGTCAATAGCTTAGCACTATCCAGGGTTGTATCCCGTCCCGCCATTAGATTCCCATGAATGGAGCTCATTCACCTAGCTTTTCGAAGGCAGTGCCCCCTAGGGGAAAAGGATAAGCCACAAATTCGATGCACCACTGAGGCTAAGTGCAACTTTCCTCGTTTTGGTGATTCTAGGCGTTCGAATAGCTGATTCCTATACCACAGCGCTTGGTCGTCGTGTACTGCCGTCCGAGGGTATCGTCGCCCTAGATAAGGGCGTCTACAAGATGTGGTTCGTCCGCAGCTACAAGGGGCACAATCCGACCATAGTGCTTCTGGTCAACGCCCTGGAGACCATGGGTGCCGGCTTGCCATCGGCGATGGCGGCGCACCTGGTGCACACTGATCGCCCCTTCATCTCTATCTGCGGCAACGGCGGCTTTATGATGAACATCCAAGAGCTGGAAACGGCTGTGCCCCTGGGCATCCACATCACGGTAGTGCTCCAGTATCAACATTACTCGGTTCAGTCAGCCAGTCGTCTGGGTAGGCCAGAATTTGCTCATCGCCCTATTGCACAAGCCCCCGAGTGGACTATGGTGGGATGACGCCAATCTAATACTAAAGTCGTAGGAGGGATGCATGCGCATACGTGGTGAGGTTTTTTGGGGTTGGGCTGATCCGACGCTTCACCACCGGTCTCACGACGAGACGTTGGACGATGGAACGACCATAGATGTACAGGTGCGACTGTCGCGGACAGGTGGCACCCAGATGTTTATCGGCGTATACGCCGGCTGTGGAATGGCTCTCCACGAAGAGGCATTTGATTCGCGACCTGGAGAGTCGATGACAAGAGCCTTGGCTTGGGGAGTGGGACGCGCAAGGCGTATCACGACAGAACACCAACCCGTTCAAACCTACGTGGCCTGAGTGAAATCTTCTAAGGATGATGGTCGCTTGGGGATTGGTCTCCAGCGGCCAGCTTCTCTGTAAGCTCGACCAACCGTCAGTCTAGTGCCAGCCGCTTTAGTCTTAGTCTTATCATTCGTTCTATCCCATCAGTCGGAGACTGAAATGAACGGGCCAAGGCAGGAATACCTGACGCCGGAGAACGTGCTTGAGGAAGAGCTCACTGAAGAGCGACTCCTGAGTTCACACCTGATCTTTGTGCTAGCCACGCTCAACGTGGAGGGGGGCCGCCGAGTCATCGAGCAGACGCCCTATGTGTCAGAGCGATGTCGCAAAGAAGCCCAAGACTACCTGGACGATTTGGTCTTCTACGGTGAGGTCTGAGATCCGACCGATCAGGACTCATCATGATCACTCGCGGGTAGAGCTGACTCCAAGGTATGCGGCAAGGTAAAAAGCCAGCGAGATGCATGTGAGCTCCGCCACGAGATCAGGTGCGCCGAACGGCATATGGATTGGCTTGTCACTCCACTCCAGAGGAGTCTTGGGCAGCCCTGTAGCGCTGAATGTTCTGGCCTAGGACGTCGGGGTAATCGCCTCGGCGGCTTTGATCGATCATGGCCGCATCAATCGTCTTCCAATCGATGTCGACGAAAGCATCCTTGATGTTCTCAAACCATTTCCAGTACGAATCAACTCCAGCCAGATAACGCCGGAATTTCGGCGTCTCAGCCATGATCACTATGGTGTATTGCTGAAGCTCGTACCGGAGAGGCTCTTTTACTGGTGGGTCAACTATTCCCCATACGGGCGTAGTCAGCGTTTTTGTAGACCAGCCAACCACACCCATTGTGATCTTGAATCCATTTGTGTTCAGCTCGATGAGCCTGTCATCACCTATAGTTTTTGCAACCAGCGTTGTGCCTTTGGGCACCTGGATGTCCTCATCCGGGATCAAATGCCCAAACGGGTTAGTCCCTAGTGCTGCTCGTACAGTTGTACCTTTCAACGTATCGAAAGGGCTATCAGTGCCCATTATGAGCTTCCCGGCAGGGTTACCGCCGTATACCCCTCCCAACCTCACTGTTTCACCATCCCAATGTCCTTTGAGGGTGAGGATCAGCTGCTTCATGATTGCGTACTGAAGGAAATCGGGAGCCTGGGCTTTTTCAACGAGCATTGCCGAGCCAAATGCCGAGCTTCTCGAATCGAGACCGTTAAACAAATGGCCCAGGCTATCCCAGTAAGGGTGATACGCGGGCCCGGCCATGAACCCACCCAGTGCGTTGTCGCGGAAGAGTGTCAGCGTGTAAAAACTTTGCTTCTTTTCCTGTTTGAAAATTGGACTGACCGCCGTGCTAGCCAAGGCTACAGCACCCAGCAGGGTCGCGATTTGCGTAGCGCTACTGGGCAGGTCTGGATTCAGCCAAAGCAGGATCGCCAGCACTATGGCGGCAAGCACGAAAAGCAAAATGACGATCCTCATGGTTAGCTCCATCTCCCATGTCTCCTAGGTCTGATGCCGGTCATCATGATGCGGGTAAGCGAGATTGACCAGATCTCCGCAAACCGTTTAACTGTACATATATACAGTTAGAGCATTCATAAATGTTGACGTTCCTCGGCCTCATTGACTCCAGCAGCACGGAGCTACCGCTTTACTCGTTTCGAGTGCCTGCAGGCTGAATGGTGAAGAGCTAGAGATCGGGGGGGGGAGGCAACGCTCGCCGACCGCTTCACGCACTTGGAATCAAGAGGCCCGCCCCAATATCTGACCATGCACCTCCATCAACCGAGCCTGGGAGTCCTTATGCAAGCCGTCATCTCTTTTACCCAAATAGTTGAACAGATAGCGTCTGATGCCTTTGCAGCAGCTATCGCTACCAAAAATGGTCTGAATGCTTCTCGCGATCTGTATCACCTTCAAATGGCCATCCGCGAACACGGCGAAGAGGCTGTGGTTTTGGAAACAGCAAGAGTCCTGCAGGCCCGCTACCGTTGCAGCTTCGCGGAAGCTTCTGTAGATGCTGGTAACCGCGTTCGTGCAGCGCTGGAGCTGGTTTCGGGTGTCGATACCTTTCAGACCGTGCGCAACAACCTCAATCGCCCCTAGCGTTTAAAGCGATGGTGTCTGCTCAAATGTCGCGGACACCATCGCCTATAACACACTGGTTTGGAATGTTTGCTGCCGAACGTATCGTTTCTGTTCCTCGACTGCGATGTTGGACTGGTCTGTAATGCATCTGTGACAGCGCTGAGCTGGGGCCTAGGTTCTGCGACGATAGTTGCCTCAGTAATTCGCTTAGCTGGAGGGATAGCCCTGGCGAAAGGGAGAGATCGTGAAAAGAGATCTGAGCAAGATGCTGATGCCCGACCATCCGCTGTACACCGAGGCTGTGGAAGCGCTGAAGGCCTACCATCAGGCCGAAGCTGATGGGGTCGTGGGGATGGAGTTGGAGCGTCTGCGGTTGATGGCGGAGCATCGTTTTCAAGCCGTCACTGATTACCAGCTACGAGCCCTGGGTGGGCCCGTTGGGATAGGTCATTAGCAGGAGAAAGCCCAGCGAGCTGGGCAAGCGAGCTTCCTCCAGGCGGCTCTTAAGCTGCTCTCGATCCAAACTCCTTGAGCCAATCATTCAAAGCAGTCACATCGGTCTCGAAGACGTCGAGCTCCAAGGCGTTGCTTGGCAGCTCATCCGACTGTGAGTGCTCAAAGACTGAGTACCTGGTCATCAAGTCGTCGATGAATACACAATCCGCGTTGGTGACCTTGGCAACCTTGTGAAGCTTGTTCTGGGTGTTGATCGCACGCCGGAATCGACCGATCACATCTGCAAGCAGGATGAACTCCACTGTGCGCTCTACGATAATCCGGAAGTCGCTACAGGCGCTTTTGGCGTGGATCTCGTAGGCGTCCACGTCGGCGTCCGCCTGTATTTTTTTCAATCGTGTGATCGTATGGTCTATGAGTCCACGAACTGCTTTCTCGGGTTTCAAGTCTCTGGCACTTTGGGCCGCCACGATTCCCGCGCACTTGTCCATCCGCCGAAGTGAAGTGATCGTCGGTTTCACGGTGGGCATTTCTGGCATCTTGCTCCACTTGTCAGTCACCGCTTCTACCAGGGCCACCAGCGAAAGCCGGTGCGTGAAGATGATGACCTGCCTTGTGGCCGCTAGCGTGACTAAGCGCTCGACGACCTTCTCCTCAAAATCTTGATCAAGGGATGAGATCGGGTCATCGAAGATGAAGGGGGCCAGCTGGTTCGAGCCGGTGGTATCGGCGAGGAACGCGGCGAGCGATGCGATCCGGGTTTCACCCTCGCTCAAGATAAATTCTGGCCCATGAGTGCCATGAGCTCCCACCAGGTTCAGGCCGAATGTGATTTTACCTTTACCGCCTGATTTGCTTTGTGGCGCGACGGGGATGCGCTTGCCACCCAGTAGCCTTAGCTCGTCGATGAACCGAGCCTGGTAACCTGCATCTAGTTCGATTTTACCGAGCTCGGTCTTTTTGATCGTGAGCTGAGACGTTGAAGCCGAACGACTGGATTTTTCCAGCTCAGCAACTGATGTCAGCCTGGCTTTCTCTGCGAGGATTGATGCTCTGTTTTGCGCGAGCCATTGCTTCATTTGAAGCTGTAGAACACGGTGCTGCATTTTTTGTCGATTTTCATCCTTCAGGAGGGCTGACAGATTCTGTTCTTCCTCATTCAGCGCCTCGGATTTCGTCTTGATGGCAGCACTGATTTGAGTCCAGTCAAATTCTTGAACGTCAGCTATCTGCTGACCCAGGCCGATGTGCTCCGAGCGAGCTTTGAGTTGGCCATATGAGGCAATAGCTTCAGCTTCTTCGAAGCCGAGCGTCGACAGCTGCACGACCCAACCCGCTTGGGCGGGCAAGACAGGAAGCCGGGCTTTCCGTTCGCTGAAGCCAGTCTCCGCTGTTTTGGCTGCTGTCTCGAGCCCATGCGTAACGAACCCTTCAAATTCGGTCATTCGCGTCTTCGCAGCTGCGTCTAGCTGCTGATGGCAGAGCACACAACGTGAGTCAGCCGATGTATTCGGAAACGCCTCTTGTGGATAGGCCATGGTGGTGGAGTAGGCACGTGCCTGCTCCCACATCTGCTGCCATGTCGTGCTACCGATCCCATCCAGCTCAGCCTTTCCAAATACTGCAGTGGCAGCTTCCTCACTGGTTTTTCGCGCCTGGACAGCGTTTGTTTTCAACTGTGACAGCTCAAGGGCTGCCTCTTCGGAAAGGCCATCCATTAGAGAATTCATCGTTTTTTCGATGCTCGAGAGCGCCGTTTTTTCTTTTCCAATGGCTAGCAGGCGACCAGCAATATCCTTCTCAGCGAGCAAGCCTTCGCTCTCGATTCGCTCGCGGTCGAGTGCCTCTGGGTAGAGGCATTCTTTATCAATGCTTGCAGCCGATGTCGTGCTCTTTAGGCCGGTGAGCCACTTGGCTTCGGCTGTTCCCTTCAGCGTTTCAGGGATCGCGGGAAGAGCTTTTTTAAGCGATTCCTTTTCTGCATCCAATTTCATACGAACGGCATCTGCCGTTGCGATCAGCGCCGAGACGAATTTCATTCGGCTGGGTTCGTAGCATGCCTCTGTCTGGCCCATGTATAGCTGGGCTGACTTGGTATCGAATACTTGGGCATGGCGCAGGGCTACATGGGGCCCGCTCGGAACGTCCCAGTGGACAAGATCTTCTTTGCCATCGACCGAAATTTTGAACTGGGCACGACATTCGGTGGGAGTAGGGTCGAAAACGTTGCTGCGGATTTCGTCCTTGGATCGTGATCCACAGATCTGCTTTAACAGCCGGGCATAGCCGCTTTTGCCCGTTCCGTTCTGCCCGTAAATCACAGTGAGATTGCTGCTGCCCATAGGAAGCTTTGCGCCGGCCTTGATGGCGTTCAGACCGTGCACTTCCAGAATTTCATCGATTCGCAGCATAGGCTTGTTGGCTGCTTCAGAGAGAGTGCCAGGAACAACCGTGAGGAAGCCTGGATCAGTTACTCCCTTCGCCTCGAGCTTGCAGAGCCGTACCAGTTCGTCGGTCTCTGCGTCGTTCGGACGCCGTTTGGAGTTGATCATTAAGCGGGCTGCTGTTTGCAGCCACTTAGGCCGAGTGCTCAGCCAGATTTCAAAATCGTCAGCCGCAACCGGCCCAGCTTCAATCGTAGACATAGCTCCTCCCCAATAGCCTAAAATCAGTAAGCGTAGGCGGGGTGTGGCATATTGCTATTGATTGGCCTGCAAGCTGATTGCAAAAGATTTCCAAACTGTCCCAAACTGAAGCCGACCTTCTCACCAGTCAGGGGACGTTCTTTAACTGAACATGCTGGTGATGATTCTGGCGTCCAGCAGGGCGTGGTGAGGCAGTTCCTCCCCATCATTCTTCGCGGTCAGGGTCGTGGCATCGATGGGGAAGTTCCTGACGTTCTGGGGCCATTTCCCATCGTGATAGGCGAGCTCGCAAAACAGCTCCCAGTCGTAGGCAGGTGCGTCAGTGACAATCTCGAGCTCTTCTTCGTAGGTTGCCAGAAACCGCAGGAGCGCCGCTCTGGCCTCGATGACCGGCATGGCGTACTCACCACCCCACAACTGCGGCAGTACGATCTCTCTCACGAAATCACTGCAGTCTTCTTCTCGCCACGCGTCGAGGAGTTCAACGTAGAATTCCCGGTCATCCTCGGCGACCAGCGCCAAGGAGATGAGCTTGGCCTGTTGGCTGAGCTCGGTGAATTCGCAGTCCAGAAAGAGTCTCACAGTCGAATATCCTCTATGCCTAGCAAACGCCTATCCCTCGGCCAGGAGCCCCTGCTTTGGGAGATTGCCCTCGAACACTATGGCCCTGAGCTACTGCTCGAGTTCGTCGTTGAGCTGTGGGGCACTTTTGACTACCCGGAGCATGCCACGGTTGATCATCTGTCCACGGCTACGTTGGGCCACCAAGTGTTGAATCTACTGAAAATTGCCCAAGGCAGAGTCGGTGCATTCGTACCGCTACGTGATGCAATACCTGGCACTGTCACGCTGTACTCACGACACGCCAGTGATTTGGCCGATGGGCTCATGGCTCGACTGCCGATGAACCAGCTCACTCACAGGACGAAGGGAGACCGCATCGATGATGAAATGGGCATATGAGGTGATGCTGGTTACAAACCGAGGTGCTGCGTGATGACCGACGACCAGCTGCGCAAACTCGAAGTTGCGAAGCGCAGAGCCTTGTGGGCCCTTGCCGAGCAGAAGCCTGGCGACCCCGCCGCTGTGAAGGTGTTGGTGGAGCTCGATGAGGTTGATCAGGCTCTCGAGGGCTTGGTGACGGGTCGTGAGATTTCGAGCCAGGAGCTCATGGCAGCCGTCACAACTCAGTACCACAACGGCATTCGCCTAGTCGTTGATGACAGTATTCCAGAGCCATGGCGTCAGCGCTTTAGGGCAGCGAGTGTGGGATCCACTCGCCTGGCTGCGGGGGCGTACTTCCTCGACTTCGAGAAATTTGTTCTGGCCTGGCAGAGAGAGCTTGAGCATCTGAACGCACACCGTTCCAGCCGGCAGGGTAGGTGCTCGAAGTGAAGAGGACGATTCTGGGAATGGCCGACGCAGGAGAGCCGCTACTACGGTAAGCCCTCCAAGCGATCCGTGACCATCAGCAGGCTGTGGGCGAGGGGCAACCAGCCGATGTGGTGGAGCGGCTTCGCATCGAGGCGGAGCACCTTTATCAAACCGTCATCGATTACCAGTTGCACAAGGTTGGCACGCTTGGTGAGGCCCTGCACTAAACAGCGAACGATGCAGGATGATGCTTGTGCCTTAATCCTACTGCAGTGGCAAAGTTAACGGTTTTGAACATGGTTTAGTCGGCGAACCGCTGCTGCCGCATGCTCATAAGGTCATGGCCAGATTCACGCACACATGGTCTGTATGACAGTAGCCAAGCGGTTTGCCGTTTTGAATTTACTGTTGCAGGTAGCGAATCTCAAATCGGGTTGCTCTGGGAGTTGAAGTTGCCGGAAACATTATCGATGCAACCCGGATCTGATCAGGGATCACCGAACCGTTCCTCGCATTCGTTTCACTGCTCAAGAAGCACAGATCTTATGGAGTGCGAGATCAGGCATTGGCCGATCACAGGAAAACCTTGAAGGCAAGGTAAAATCTTAGGCTTTCAATCCCCACGTTATTGCGTACTGGAATTCTAACGCCGAAACCTGACATCTTCTGCGGTCTCCGCTCTGTAGACGCTTGGAAATCCACCCTCAGGTCGTTGGAGGCGTTGGTAGCTACTCATCAGCCAGCGCTGTCGCATTTCTATGCGCAGAATTGCCCAATGAGGGGCAGAGGTGGTTCGCAGTGCAGCCTAGCGATGGCATAATGCCTCCACTCAAGACAGGAGGTTTTATGGATATCACAAAAATAACATTGGTGGAGTTTTTTGTTTGGGCTTTTGGAGGGGTTGGAGCGTCATATTTGTTTTATGTGCTTGCACTTAAAAAAAACAATTCTGGTGTTGATGCTCCAAGCAAAGCCTACAGCATAGAGGGAGACGGAAACGCTATAAATGAAGTATCTAATGGCTCCGGTAACTCACAGGCTACTGTGTCAGTAAATGTTTATGCTTCAGAGAGTGGTAAAGACAATCCAGTAGGGGCTGGGGGGGCGGAGTCAAAGACTGAAGTTAGCCTGGAGAGAAAGAAAAATAATACCAGGATTCTATTCATTGATGATGAGACTACTTTCAAGCTCGTTAAAATTTTGAAAAAGTCTGGGTGGGTGCATACTAAGCTGGTTAAAGATATCGATAGTCTAGATCAAGCTGAGGTTTACCAGGCCGACATGATTTTTGTAGATATTCAGGGGGTAGGAGTCGAGCTTGGTTTTTCAGAGCAAGGTCTAGGATTGGCTTCTGCACTTAAGCGTAAGTATCCTGAGAAAAAAATCATTATTTATTCGGCGGAACAAACAGGTGATAGATTTCACAGGGCATTGAGAGAAGTAGACGACTTTTTACCCAAGGATGCAGATCCTTACCAATTCCAGTCAATTGTCGAGCAGTATGCGAAGGGATGAGCATGCAGTATTATAGAATAACTAATGGTGCGGGTGTTGTTTGTGATACTTTGCCATCTGGCTATCTTGAATTCTACGCAGGGCTATCTGAGGCCAGCAAGAAGGTAAAGATTTTCGAGATTGAATATCGAATAGGAATTTATCGTAAGCAAGATGTCACGATTTATGTTGCTACCTGTGATGGGGATTTGATTAAAAGCACAAGATTGTTTTTCAAGCAAGTTGAATTTCTGTTTAATTGCATGGCGGGTATACAGAAAATTCATTCTGAGATTGCCGCTGATTCGCGAGTGCAAGCTAATAGAATGATTCATAATCTAGTTACGCTTAATGCACATAACCTCCAGGAGGTTTATTCGATCATACCGCAAGAGGTCATGGAGGATAAAAAACGTGGTGGGTGGAAAGATCGGATAACAGAGTGTGTCGCTAGTGATAGTTATGATGCTTCATTGTCTCTAGTGAGAATTGCGAAAAATTGCTTGAAGATGAAGGTGGAAATATCTGTTTATAATACTTTATCTAATGGGGATGTAAAATTAGCTCTAAAGCGGCATTCAATTCATCGCATTTTAATGAATGTTTTTTACGTGTTCTTTCCGGATTTCACTGACAACGAGGTTGTGGTGAAAGTCGGAGAGTGTAATGAGTTTATTGAGTGTGATTATGAAACATTGCAGGTTGCGCTATATCATTTGGCTGAAAATGCGGTAAAGTACATTCGGCGAAAATCAGAGTTGGTAGTAAATGTATCAAAAAATTCATTTGGTCAGGTGGAGGTTTTGTTTCGCATGAATAGCCTTCAGATCAAGCCAGAAGAGCTAGAGTTGATTTTCGATGAAGGGTATTCTGGGTACTACTCAAGAAAAATCTTGAAGTCGGGTCATGGTATTGGGTTGGCTAGAGTTAAAGAGTTGCTTGGGTATAACAAGGCGACTATAGAGGTGATTCCTGACTTCTCTACAGCCGCCCCGTTTAGTACCATGCAAGATCTTATTTATCAAGATAATGTATTTAGGATTTTGTTTGCACGATCTAGTGTTGCGGTTAAATGATTTTTTATTGCTAGATCAATCGCGTTTCTGGTGGCTGAGTAATTAGCTGGCAGGCTGCTCAAGGGTGGTACGGGGTTTTTAAGTCCTGTGCCATTTCCTAATGGGTGGCCACAACTTTATTGTGGGGCTTCCATTCAAGAGTGGAGCGTGACAAGGGTTATAAAAATCATGTCTGTCTTTGCTATTAATCGAGATGATGCCTAGGGTAAAATATAGATATAAGTGAATTCTCGATTTTTTCAGATGAACTATAAGCAATTCGCTTAGCTTGACCGTAGGCTCGCCTAAGGAGCGGGCTTCCAGAGCCGCCTCTAGAATCTCACAGAACTCGTAAAGGTGCTCGATAACCATCTCGACACTATTCCGATCTCAATGCTTGGCACTGAGCAGAAAAAAACGTCGGGCGAGAGTACAGGTGTACTCTTTGTGTATCCGGGTACTCCTTTGTGCCCAATTGGTGCAAACGACACCTTGGACATGGGCCAAATGAATCCATGTCTACGCTCATGCCGCAGCACCGCCGTAATGCACCCAGAATGGAACACTACGCCCGTTTTTGTGGGGCAATGATCCCAAGTGGGATCATTATAAGCAGCGTTGATCTGGCGTTTTCCGGAGGCAAGCGGAGCGCGCCGGCCATTGCCGGAGGCGTGAGGATGGAAGCTCAGTAAGGCCGGAACATGGTGAAGCCACGGTGCGGTTAACGACAGCTGTCCCCGCAGGGTCGAGCCACTAGCGTTCTGAACTGACGGGCATGCACGCCAAGCACCAAATCTGCGGATTCAGAAAAGCCCTGAACCCAACGCTGCGTCTAGCCTGCAGTGCTGCAGCAATCATGATTTTTCGCATTTTTTGCGGATATTTTCACCCCGCTACCTGGCTGGCAAACAGGCCATTTCCTCGAGTCATTTGACTTCAGGCGGCTCAAGCTTGCAGACCGGGTTTCCATTCCTGGTGATCACGAATGAACGGCCTTCCTGCAGGAGCCTCATGAGCCGCCTGAAGCGCCTTCTTGCCTGCGTTAAGCTGAGCACCTGCATCTAGACCTCTTCCTATTTTTGCATCACTTCAGCGACGTCCTCGAGTCGTACTCTGCCGGAGCCGGTTTGGCGGTTTGCGATGTGGCATTTAGGCCGGCTCAGCAGGTGCCTCAGTGCTCTCTTCTTCGTCCCCTGGTGCATCCTCGACAATGAGGCGAGCTTCAAAGCCTGGATACGCTGCGTTGACGTCGTCGAGTATGCGGTTTACCAAATGCAATGCGTCGTCAATTGTGGGCTCCAGCATCCGGTGGAACGGCAGGGGGATACGATGGAATCGATGCAAAGGGTTAAGGCAGTGAGTGAAGTTCGTGTCACGCATCGCGCCCCATTGGCCGTGGACGAATCCGGAAGCCCACCCGTAGTAGCGGTCGTAGTCTTCCTTCGTCCCAGACTCCTCTGCCAGGCGGCGAAGATCTTTTCCGCACCAATGGCCTAGGTCGATCTCCACGTATTCTTGGAAGTAGTCTTCGTTCGCCAGCGCCTCAAGCGTTTCCAAGGTAACGAATTGAGGCTTTTGCCCAGACATTTCCTCATGCTTCAACAAGGCTAGCTTGGCCTGGCCGGCGCCATAAGATCGGAATTTCTTCCACATCTCGTCGGTGCCGTTTCGAACAAGATAGGCTAGGGATATCCGGCATTCTGTGAGCGAGCGGAGCAGCAGGCGGCCTGTGATTGCTGAGCTCATAGGCCCCATGCTCATCTCGGCGAGACACGCCAGCGCGTAGAAACCGAAGCCGAAGGCGCCATCATGCTTGGGATTCAAGCCAGATGTGCTAAGAGACGAGTACCAGTGCTCAAGAAGAGCCTCTCGAACGTCATTGATGGCCTTTGATAAAGCCAGCGGGTCGTGACTAGCGCGGCCTCTCGATTTCAGGGGGGCGGGCAGGCAAACGGTACGCTCAAGCATGTAGGCCCAAAATGCCTCGGGCCACAGATTGGGCGCTTGATCTGGCTTCAGAGTAGCAACCGCCATTTCCATTGACCGAATTGAGGGGCGGACGGATCTCATTTCGCCACGGTACGGATACTCAATGAGCTCTTGTACTCGCTCCCTTAGTCCTTCGAAAACATGCAGCTCGCCCAGCCCGATCTTGAAAAGAACACTCAACCAACGCACATCCGTAGCTTCTTGTGATTGATGGTCGAACGTTTTGAGTACCGCCTGCCCCAAGGTCTGCCAATCATCATCTACAGGATCAGTGTCCAGTGCCGCCTTCCACCACTGCAGTCCCGGAAGGCTGTCGAGGAGCAAAAGCGGACGTAGTGCCTGCAGGCCAGCGTGACAACGGAGCACCCGAGCCACCAATGCGTTGAATAGCTCTCTAGGCTGATTTGGCAAGTCAGCATGGCGAAGTGTCCAGCCGCGAGCTTGCTTGGGCTCTGCACCCTGGTGGGGCTCATCATCCTGTCGATACTTAAGACCTATTCCAGCAATGTCTCGGAAGACCTCAATCGCCTCTTTTCGAGGGATCACGGTGATGACTAGGCATGCCCACAACATGTCTGGAAGACGATCATTTGCCCAAGAGGAAAAGCTCATGCCGGGTAGCTGCATGAACGGAGGAACCAAGGCTTTTCCTACCTTCTTGTGTCCGGCCAGAGGGGTGGTGATCTTGCCGGGGCGATGCATTTTTTTCTTTTTCTTCGACATGAATTCCTCCTTGGTTGCCTGTCCACCGCTTCGAGTTGATTAATACAATCAATTCGGGGTGAAGCGTAAAGCGAAGCGGAGCTGAGTTCAGATCAAACAGCCTGTTTCACACTTCTGATCTCACGATTCAAAATCAAGCGGCTCCTCTGTCTCGCTCTTGTCTGTGTCCCGTTTCCAGTGATGGATCTGGGGTTTCCCCTTGCTGTGCCAGACGATGCCTTCAGAGCGGCGCCAAGACGCATGGTGGTTACCTCCATCAGGCCAAGCTCCTCGCTCGGTGACGAACACCCATATGCAAGAGAGACCATCTTCCTCAAGGAAGGTGTTGAACAGATCTTGGTCAATGAAGGCGTGTGAGCCGTCATCTCTGCTCTGCCCACTGACGAAGAGAGGAGTGCCGGAGGCGCCAACGTAAATATTCGGGTTTGCGTGATCTGGTCTCAGACCGAGGCGTTTGGCCAACCAGGGCGCGGGTATCAGGGCATGGGCGCCGTCCGTCAGCGAGGCGTCCAGGTGTGACTCCCAGTGGTAGCGGAAGCAAGGATAAGCAACCTCGACCTCACCGATGTTGTAAAAATCCATGATTGACCACTGCTCCTGATCCCAAGTCGAGCGCCAAGGGGCCTCCAGAAGATAGCCATTGTCAGTTGAGTTGCGCGTCGACCAGTTGTCCACCCGGATCTCTTTCTGCAGGCGGATGTACTTTATGAGCGCCTCTTGGTCTTCGTGCCTAACAATTACGGGCAACAGAAAACGCCACTCCTGCTTTCTTTGGCCATGCTCGCGGTCGGATTTGTCCTTGTAACGTTCTGTCTCCGAGCGATGCTCGTGCAGAACCACCCAGTCCTGGCCAGCCAAATCCTTCCTGACCAAAAGGTTAGGCATGTTTGTCGCGGGATTCTCCTCAAACGGCCACTTGCCAAGCTCTGCCTCGGAAGTCTCTCGCATGCTGATCTCGCATCTCGCAATAGAGTCTTCGGGCTTGGTAAGAAGCTCGGCAGGAAGCAGGATCGTGGGATCAATGTCACGGTGGAAGCCGATGTCGAGTGGCCCTGCATATTGGCGCGACCCGTGGAGGGCTCGTTCCGACATCCATTTATTGTCAGCAAGGCTGCACAGGAGCTCATCCAGAGCTAGCCACTGGTACTTCTTGCCAATCCGTTCGACGAGAGGCCGGTCTCGGCTGTAGTCATGCCGCCTGCTTCGGTCGTTGGGGAAGAGCTTTTTCGTCCACCCAAGAGCATAGGCTCGTTTAGCAACCCAGAGTTGGGCAGCGGCTATGTCGATATGCGGCACAGGGTCTGGCCGGCCATCTTCATTGTTGAAACGTGGTTTGTACTCCTTGCGATACCGGGCTTTCTCCTTTGTGCTCAATCTCATCAGAAGCAGCTTTTCGCAGTCCCTGAAGTGTTCTGAGTAGTCTTTTGCAGCTTTACCCTTCCGACGCATGGCGAGATCTCGGAAGCGATTGGGCGCGAAGGTACGCATCAGCTCCAGGAGCTCAACACGTATAGGGCAATGATCTATGACTTCTTGCTCGAAGACTTCATACCGTTCAGTCGGAGTGAGAGGTTCAGCCTTGCTCAGGGACACATTCGCAAATGAGCTAACGCGCGGGCGTATCTCGTAGCATCCAAAATCACCTCCCCACTGAGAGCAAGAGTCTTGTATTTGGGAGTCGCCCGCTCGATTGGCCGCTTTTTCCAGCGCTTCCTCAGTAACTGCCAGGCGAATTGCCTTGGAAGTATAGGGCGGCCTTGATTGCAGCATGTCTACAGTGCTGGGCAGGTGGCCTCTGGCGTGTGCAAGCTCAATGATTCCGAAAGCAGCATCTCTGAGCAGAATGGATGCAGTAACATCTTCACGATTGAATACGGTCTCGTAAGCAACGCCAGCAAATTCACGTAGAATTTTCTCGTCATGTCTAATGCAGCACGCACCATAAGCGGCTGTGTGGAGGCGCTCTAGTACATAGAGGTCGTCGACTTCGTAGAAGGCTTGAGAAAGCTTCGCATAGAGGGATAGGTTGTGAATCATCAAGGACGTAAGCGCCTTGGTTGATTTATCACGCAGCTCGCGGTTCGAACTCGCGAGGAACCACGTGAGAGTGATCGCGCAGAGGTGCTGAACTTCCGGATCAGTACGTTCATTTTGCTCAAAGGCGCTCCACTCGATCAGTCTCCGTGCGGTATCACCTTCGCCTAAGGGAAGCTCGTTAATAAGTACAGTCCAGTGAGCATCCCGATTTGCCATGCTTAGGTTGATTAGTTTTTTGTGAAGCACCTTGGCATTCCACGGGTGCCCCACATTCGCACTTACCTGGACAACTATATCGAAGTGTTCCTCTTCAGCCTTAACGAACGCCTCGAATATTTCCAGGGTGCGTTCAGTAAATGAGTCGTTATTCCTCCATCTTAGGCTTTCGATGAATGCGTTGCCAACGGCGTAATCATCAGCCCAAACTCCAATGTCTCCAGGTAGGAGATCAAGTAATTCTTGATCAAATAGCTCAGGCAGCTGCACAGAAAGTGCGTCTGTAAGCCCGGCCCATTCGCCGTGAATACTTTCTCCATCGTGGATAAATTGAAGTGTGCCAGCTCGCAAGGCTTCCGATGGGTCATCAACTTCCTTCAGAAGGCCAGAAGCCATTAAATAGTCTTGAAGGCGTTGGAAGCTGAAGCGAACTATATCATCCGGGACTGCGAACGGATCAGCATCCCAGCCTCTGGGATTAGGGTCTAGTCTAAAAAGTCCGTTTCTCTGAAGGGCCTCGAACCAAGTTATCCCAGGGGGAGTAGGATATGCGTGGAACTTTTCTCCAACGATTCGAATTGCATCAATGTGAGGTACGAAGTCTCGCCTATGGGTAGCCATATAAGCAGCAATCGCAGCGAGTGCCTGGTTTGTGGGTATGACCAGTTCGTCGCTGCCATCTCTTCCTACACCCATGTTCCGGGCAATGCTTTTTGTGTAGAAGGAGAATACCTGCTTCGTACCCACAAGTCCCTTGGGGAAATGTTTGAGGCCTTCTAGCTTCAGAGCGACACAAGCGCTGCGCAGGAAGAGTGGATTGACAAACTCTGCTGCCAGCCATGGGGTATTAGGTTGGGAGATCCCACGACCACCCAAGTAGACCCTCGCTGCGCGTGATTGCTCTTCCTTAGTTTCGAATCCTTGAATTCGAAACGATGGAATCGTCTCCTCTAACGATTTAGGGATGACATAAGGCTTGTATTCGGTTCTGCAACTGAACACGAGTAGGAGATTGGCGTGGCGCTCAACCCTAGCGATGAATTCTGCTAGCTCATTACGCCAAAGTGCCAGCCCTGCCCCTTCATTGACCGCATCTACTAGGATGAGACCGCGCTTACCGCTGGCATCGGCTGCCGCGCTCAGAGCCTGCAGTAAAGCATCGGGGTTGATCTTATCTATACCGAGCCGCCTGGATATCTGAGTCCAAATATTTTCTGCAGTTAAGTGCTGGCCAAGGATCAAGAAGACAGGCCGGCCTTCTGTTATGGCGCTTTCGGCGATGCTCCCTAAAAGATGTGATTTCCCTGTTCCAGCTTTTCCATATATGAGAATACTGCGTTGGTATTCGGCGGAGAAATGGCGCTTTTGTATATAAGATCTGAAAGTATAAGCTACATCACTAAGTTTTCTAAGTGTGTGGTCGGCTGAGTCCAGCGCAGAAAATCCAGACTTTGGCTGCTCCGGCATCGACTCACGCAATTTCCACACGGCTAGTTCTAAGTCATGGACGTTATCCGAGATATTCTCAACGCTTTGTATGACTTCCCTTAGAGGCCAGTTTCTCCAGGCGTCGGTTGTGAATTGCTGAGATAGACTTTCGAGCGAACCAATTTCCTGCTCAATTTTTTCTATTTGGTCGACCTGGCCACTTAAGGTTTTTCCAACGGATTTGAGTTGAGCTGCGGCGTAAATTTTGGCGATCTGTTCTTGGATCTCTGTGATGATGCTGGGGTCGCGTAACGCTATTCGAAATACCCGCTCTATCCCGACTTCAACATGGTCTTCAGGGTGATATCTTTCATCCAGCGACTTAATGGCCAAAGCGATGTGGTCAGAGAACCAACGGGCCGAGAACTCAAAATCACCAAACCAGAAGCGGCGGAGGCCTTCTGCTGATGGATGGGCTAGCCGATCAGTGATATCCGAGGCTGTCCAAACAATGAATTCTATGCTTTTACCTGGCGCAACGAGTTCAGTCCATTTAGCTTTTCGTGCGTTCCAAGACTGCCAGCCAGTATTGCCACGACCTTGTTTTCCGGTTTTGTCAGTAAGATCACATGGGAGCGCAATGACGTACTTGGTCAGCTCTGGGTGAGCCTTTAGAGCGGTCTCTACAGAGTCATCGATGTTTGCCCAATTTATTTCTCGAGACTTTGTATAGTATTTGGCTTGATATCCGATCTCGCTCCCGTCATCGAGCAACCAATATGCCTCGATTCCCCCGTCCCCGCCGGCACCTTCTATTCGCCTGAATTCCGCGTCAGCGGCTGGCCTTTCTCGTCGAGCCAGTTGGCAGATGAGTTCTTCGAAGGCGAGGCGCTGTCCTGATTCCATGCCCCTGATGCGTGTGTAATCCATGCGGGTGTCCGTAGCGAGAAACTGGAGGAGTGATAGCAAATTGCCTGGTCGAGTGTATCCGTTTTGAGGGGACGCGGGTGCTTGCACAAACTGCTGCAAAGAGGGGGATTTAGGTGGGGGCAAAGCGATCCGGCTGACCACAGCTCTGGCCTAGGCCGCGTGAGGCGTGGGCTGGACGAAATTGAGGGTTAAACCTTGCTAAGTGCTTGATTTTATAAGCGTACTGTGCAATTATAATCCTGCACATGGCAAGATTGCCTGATATGGCTAGATTTTGTTTTGAAATGTGCAGTTGTGCGGTAGGAAGAAGCCACTGGGTACACCATTCAACCTCACCGAAGGAGCGGCATTGCTGGCGCTGTTCGGCCGGCTGACCGGCTACACGCCGCGCTGGTTCACCTATTTCATCGGCGACGCCCATGTGTACGAGAACCACCTGGACATGCTCAGCGAGCAGCTCAAGCGCGAGCCGCTGGAAGCGCCCAAACTGGTGATAAGCGATCGGGTCCCGGCGTTCGCCGACACAGGCAAGTACGAGCCGCAGTGGCTTGAGCAGATCGAGCCGAGTGATTTCTGGCTCGAAGGGTATGAGCATCATGCCCCGATGACGGCGCCGATGGCGGTCTGAGGGATCCCTTTCATACCCCCAGTGTACGATCCCCACAGGAGCGGCCTAGCCGGGACGCTCCTACCCGAAATCCGCTAGCCCTTGGATGCGGCGCAAGACCATTGTTCCGGCAGGCTAGTCACGCCCACTAATGCCCATGGCTACGCCCAACATGTGAATGCTCGATGTCTGGCACCGTCACAGCGCCGTTGGTTTCTAGCTGCTGCAAAATGGCGCATTGCGCGCCTTCCTCGTTACACCGTCTTCGCAAATCCATCAGTTGCGCCTGTAATGCCACCAACCCATCGAGCCGGGCCTGGACGTGCTCGATATGCTCGTCGATCAAGGCATTCACGCTGCCGCACGAGGCCTGAGGGCTGTCACGCAGCTGCAGCAGGCTGCGGATTTCATCGAGCGTCATGTCCAGCGTGCGGCAGTTGCGTATGAATGTCAGGCGCTCGACATGCTCTTGGGTATACATCCGGTAATTGCCCTCGCTGCGCGCAGGCTCAGGCAGGAGCTTTTCGCGTTCGTAGTAACGAATGGTCTCCACAGCGCAGTCCGTCGCCTTGGCAAGGTCGCCGATCTTCATGTTGAAAACTCCTGGCATTCGCTTGACCCTATAGTGGCTACAGGGTGTTCACTTGGCAACAGACTCAATTAAGGATGACCCATGAACAAGTCTGTCAGCCCTGAACACACGCATCATCATGAGCACAATCATGACCATGCCCATGACGACGTGCGCCATGGCGATCAGGGTCATACCTGTTGCAGCACGCAGGCCGCGCCTGCCCACGTGCAGTTGACGTCCATTCCCAGCGAGCAGGCCCAGCTCAGCCGTTTCCGTATCGATGCCATGGATTGTCCGACCGAGCAGACGCTGATCCAGGACAAACTGGGCAAGATGGCTGGCATCGAGGCGCTGGAATTCAACCTCATCAGTCGCATCCTGGGGGTCAGGCACACGCTCGATGGCACGTCCGACATCGAACGGGCCATCGACAGCCTGGGGATGAAAGCCGAGCCGCTCGTGGGTGATGCGGACAGCGCTACCGTGCCAGCGCCGCCGCGCCAGCAGGGTTGGTGGCCGCTGGCGCTGTCCGGCCTGGCAGCCCTGGGCGCCGAAATCGTGCACTTCGCCCAGCTCGCGCCGCAATGGCTGGTGGCCGCGCTGGCACTGGCGGCGATCCTGGGTTGTGGTCTGGGTACCTACAAGAAGGGCTGGATTGCGCTAAAAAACCGCAACCTCAACATCAACGCCCTCATGAGCATCGCGGTCACCGGTGCGTTGCTGATCGGCCAATGGCCGGAAGCAGCCATGGTGATGGTGCTCTTTACCGTGGCCGAACTGATCGAAGCCCGCTCGCTGGACCGTGCACGCAATGCCATTGGCGGGCTCATGCAGTTGGCACCGGACATGGCGACCGTGCAACAGGCCGACGGCCAATGGCGCGAAATGGACGTACGTGAAGTCGTTGTCGGCGCGACGATGCGCGTACGGCCAGGCGAGCGTATCGGGCTCGATGGCCAGGTGATCAGCGGGCAGTCCAGCGTCGATCAGTCCCCGATAACCGGTGAAAGCCTGCCGGTGGAGAAGGGCCTGGGCGACAAGGTCTTCGCCGGCACCATCAACCAGGCAGGTGCCCTGGAAATCAAAGCCACCGCCGTGGCCGGTCAGTCCACACTGGCTCGCATCATCAAGGCCGTCGAGCAGGCGCAAGGGGCGCGGGCGCCAACCCAGCGCTTCGTCGACCGGTTTTCGCGGATCTATACGCCGGCGGTGCTGGCCCTTGCGCTGGCCGTGGCGATCGTCCCGCCGCTTCTGCTGGACGGCACCTGGTTCGACTGGGTGTATCGTGCGCTTGTGCTGCTGGTAGTGGCATGTCCCTGTGCACTGGTGATCTCGACCCCCGTCACCATCGTCAGTGGCCTGGCGGCTGCGGCGCGCAAAGGCATCCTGATCAAGGGCGGGGTGTACCTCGAAGGCGGGCGCCACCTGGACTTTCTGGCCCTGGACAAGACCGGCACGATCACCCACGGCAAGCCGGTCCAGACAGACTTCAAGGCCCTGCAACCGGCGTTCGAGCATCGTGCGCAGGCCCTGGCATCGAGCTTGGCTGCACGCTCCGATCACCCCGTGTCGCGAGCGATAGCCCAGTTCGGCCAGGACAACGACCTGCCCCACAGTGAGGTCCGGGATTTCACCGCGCTCGCGGGCCGTGGCGTGCGTGGCACCATCGAGGGTGAGGTGTTGCACCTGGGCAACCATCGCCTGGTCGAGGAGCTGGGGCTGTGTTCACCCGAACTGGAAGTCCAGCTCGATGCCTTGGAACAGCAGGGCAAGACGGTGGTGTTGCTGCTCAACGCATCAGGCCCCCTGGCATTGTTTGCGGTGGCCGATACCGTCAAGCAAAGCAGCCGGCAAGCCATTGCCGAGCTTCATGCACTGGGCATCCAGACAGCCATGCTGACCGGTGACAACCCGCACACCGCCGCGGCCATCGCGCGTACGGTAGGCATTGATCGGGCCGAAGGTAACCTTCTGCCAGCCGACAAGCTCAGTAGCATCCAGGCGCTGTACGACCAAGGTCATCGCGTCGGCATGGTCGGGGACGGCATCAACGACGCGCCGGCGCTGGCCAGGGCCGAAATCGGCTTCGCCATGGCGGCGGCTGGCACCGACACTGCCATCGAAACGGCCGATGTGGCGCTGATGGACGATGACCTGCGCAAGATCCCTGCGTTCATCAGGCTGTCGCGGCACACCGCAGCGATCCTCAAGCAAAATATCGTGCTGGCCTTGGCGATCAAGGCGATTTTCCTGGGCATTACCTTCGCCGGGCTGGCCACCATGTGGATGGCCGTATTCGCCGATATGGGCGTGAGCCTGCTGGTGGTGTTCAACGGTCTGCGCTTGTTGCGCAAGTGACCACCGCCTGAAAGGCCAGGCCTAGAGTTGCTGCACCAGCGCTTCGAGCTGCTCCTGACGCTGGGCCTGGTTCGGTTTAGCACCTGGGTTGAGCGTGGACCATTGCGGGTGCGCGCGAGCCCGCACCAGCGGTTCGGGCAGCTTGCCCTGACGCCAGGTCTTTTCATCCAAGGGGCCCAGGCGAATACTGTCCTGAGCGGCGTGCCCACGGTGGTCCAGTGCCACCATCAGCTGTTGCTGACGCAAGGCTAGCAAGCGCAGGACGGTATCGTCGACGGTCAGCTCGCGTTTGCCCTTGAGCTTGCCCATCAGGCGCGCGCCATAGCCGCGTGCCGTCTGCAGGGCGCCGCCGGCGATGGCCCCGGCCAAGGCGGCGACGCCCAGGGTAAGCCCACCTGCCAGCAGGTCCACGCCGGCCCCGGCCGCCGCGCCTGCCGCTACACCGCCGCCTACACGCACTCCAAGCTGCCTCAGGGTTTCAGGATTGAACAGATCGTCCCCCCAGCGCCCGTCCAGCAACGGCAGGTCGCTGGCATGCGCGTCGTCGCGCCGGAACGCATAGAGCTTGAGCAGAGCCTCCACGCAGCGCTGTTCGCGCTGGCGCACGGCCTGGTGGAGCGCCTCGATGGCCTGTGCCTGGGCAGAAGGATCACCTTCCACGCTGCGACGACAGGCGGCGCAGTCCAGCAGCAATTCGGCGATCAGGCGTTTGCCACCTTGCTGGCGGGCCACCCGTTGGGCCTGCTGATCGTCGATCAGGCGCTGCAAGCTAGGGCGTGCATCTTCCAGCAGCAGGGCGAGGCTCTCATACAGGCGGCGCTCGCCATCTTCTGGTGGGGCTACGGTGTCGAATCTCACTAATGCATGAAGCCCAAGCCGGGCGAGGGCTTGACGCCACTGCGGTTCGCGATGCTGGGGGCTGGAGACAAAGTTGAGCACCGGCAGAAGTGGCTTGCCACAGCTGGCCAGCACGTCGAGTTCGTCACGGTACTTGGCCAGCACCGGCTCGCGGGCGTCGATGACATAGAGCCCGGCATCGCTTGCCAGCAGCTGGCGCAGCACCTTGGCCTCCTGCTCGAAGCGCTGGCGCGCCTCGCTGCCCTGCAGAAAGCGCTCCAGCCGCGCCGGGCCATCCAGGCGCTCGCCAGGGCGTTCGAGACGTTCGAGGTAGTCGAGCAGGGCGATGGCGTCTTCCAGGCCCGGTGTGTCGTAGAGCTCCAGCAGAGGCTCCCCGTCCACGGACAAGCGAGCCCCTTCCACATGGCGTGTGGTGCTGGGGCGATGCGAGACCTCCCCGAAACCGACGTCACGCGTGAGGGTGCGTAGCAGCGAGGTCTTGCCCACGTTGGTGTGGCCTACCACGGCCAGCTTCAAGGGCTCAGTCATGACCGTGCTCCAACCAAGCCAACGGTAAAGTGTCAGCATGAGGGAGCCCCAGGCGATCCAGGGCTTCACGCCAGTCATTCAGGCGCCGTTCGTCGCGAAGCTGATCAGCGACAGCAGGCAACAGCCAGATACGCGTACTGCCTGCATTGCGCGCCAGCTCGGCAAGCAAGGCCAGGCTACCGCGGTCCGGCGAGCGCTCAGGGTCGAGGGCAATGGCCAGGCGCGCGGGTGGAAAACGCCCCAGTTGCTCAAGCAGACGATGCCGCGACTCCCGGCTGTCCAGCACACCGGCATCAGCGACATTGGCGGGCAATGACGGCGGCCAAGGGCGCTGATCATCCAGCTCGACGCCGACCAGCAGTGCGCCGGCATTTTCAATGAGTGACGGCTGAGCCTTGAATTGCGGCAGTGTGTCGGGCGCATCGTCCTGCACGCCCAGGCGCTCGCTGTTGGGCATCAGCCTGTCGCGCAGCGGCATGTAGCCTGGCAGGTTCGTGTCCAGCGCCAGGCGTTGGCGCCCTTGCTGCCAGCGCCACAGGCACACGCCAGCCAGGAGCAGACGCGGCAGCACGCCATAGACCACTACCACGCCCAGCAGCCAGCTGGCCCATGCCTGGCGCGTCATGGCCAGGGCCGGTGCGGTGTCACCGCTGGCCCGAATCATGGCCGGGTCAGGTACCGCAAAGCCCAGCAGCGCGGGCAGGGCGCCCAGGGCCTGGGTCATGGCGATGAAAGGCTCGGCCGCCAGCAACGTGGTTTCCCAGACGAATCCATAGCGCCGGGTGGCCAGCAATGTCAGGAGCACACCCACCGCGCTCAGCATGGCCGCCACCCACAGGCTGTGGACCAGCAAACCCAGCAACCAACGGCCCAGGCGTTGGCGTTGCAGCAGCACCAGCAGGGCCGGCGCCAGGTGGGCGGCACGGGCGTCGCGGGCAAAGCGTTCGCTCAACCACAGCCAAAGCCGCCCCAGCAGCGCGCCGTGCTCACCGCTCAGGAACAAGCCGATCAACCAGCCCAGGAACATGACCAGGTTCAGCCCCAGCAGGCTGCCCAGCGCCCAGAACACATTCACCGGCCGCTGCCCGTCACCCAGTGCGGCCAACGCCAGGCCGCCGCCACTGAGCACGGCCATCAACACCATCGCCACCAGCGCCAGGCGTGCCCCTTGCTTCCAACGCCGCAACGCGGCGGTCAAGCCGTCGCGTTCGGCCAGCAGCAGCGCGCGGGTCTCGATGCGCAGGGCCAGGCTGCCGCCTTGCTGGCGGGCACGGCGGTTCGCTTCCTGGTCCTCGAGAGGGCCGGCATGTTCTTCGCGCAGGCGTATCGCCTCGGTGAGCCAGCGCTTGTCCAGCAAAGAAGGTGCAGTCACAGGGTGTTCCATTGCACAGGTCGTGGCAGCAGCATAACTCACCCGCGCGGTGCTATTCTCGCCGGCATGAAGACATTACTGCCCTTAAGCCTGATCGTGGCCTGCGCCGACAACCGCGTGATAGGCATCGACAATTCCATGCCCTGGCATTTGCCGGGGGACTTCAAGTATTTCAAGGCCACCACCTTGGGCAAGCCCATCATCATGGGCCGCAAGACCTGGGACTCGCTGGGACGGCCGCTGCCTGGGCGGTTGAATATCGTGGTCAGCAGGCAGCCCGGGCTAGAACTGGCCGGTGCCGAAGTTTTCGCTTCGCTGGAAGACGCGCTGGTGCGGGCTGATCAGTGGGCGCGCGAGCAAGGTGTCGACGAGCTGATGCTGATCGGTGGTGCGCAGCTCTACGGGCAGGCGCTGGAGCAAGGACTCGTCAGCCGGATGTACGTGACGCGGGTCGAGCTGTCGCCCAAGGGCGATGCCTGGTTCCCGGATTTCGATCGCAAGCAGTGGACGCTACTGTCCAGTCAGGCGCAGGCTGAGGAAGGTAAGCCGTTGTATCACTTCGAGGTGTGGGACAAGGCCTGACGCCTGACGCCTGTTGCGCGAGGAAAGGGCCGCGCCGTGCGGCCCCCCGTGAACTCAGGTATGGCTTAATGCTGCGTGTTCATCATCGGCCAGTACCTGCTTGTCGGTTTCCTTGAGCAGCTGGCTGGTTACCACGCCAGCCGTCATCGAACCGTTCACGTTCAACGCCGTACGGCCCATGTCGATCAGCGGCTCCACCGAAATCAGCAGGGCCACCAGCTCCACCGGCAAGCCCATGGCCGGCAGCACGATCAGCGCGGCGAAGGTAGCGCCGCCGCCAACTCCGGCCACACCGGCCGAACTGAGCGTGACGATGGCCACCAACGTGGCGATCCATAGCGGATCGAAGGTGTCGATGCCAACCGCTGGCGCGACCATCACCGCCAACATGGCAGGGTAAAGCCCGGCACAGCCATTCTGACCGATGGTGGTCCCGAATGAGGCGCTGAAGCTGGCGATAGACTGCGGCACGCCCAGGCGACGCGTCTGGGCCTCGATGTTCAGCTGTCTTGGCAATAAAAAACCGGCGCTCGAAGCGCCGGTTCTCGTCATGCTAGATGGGTATCACAGCCCTTCGAGCATCGCCTTGTTGCGCACGGCACCTTTGTCGGCACTGGTCGCCAACAGGGCGTAGGCCTTCAAGGCTGTCGTCACCTTGCGCGGGCGTACCTCAGCCGGTTTCCAGCCCTTCTTGTCCTGCTCGGCGCGGCGCTCGGCCAGCTCGTCATCGCTCACCAGCAGGTTGATCGAGCGGTTGGGGATATCGATCAGGACTTTGTCGCCGTCGCGCACCAGGCCGATGGCGCCGCCTGCTGCCGCTTCCGGCGAGGCATGACCGATGGACAGGCCCGAGGTGCCTCCCGAGAATCGGCCGTCGGTGAGCAGGGCGCACGCCTTGCCCAGGCCCTTGGACTTGAGGTACGACGTGGGATACAGCATTTCCTGCATGCCCGGGCCACCTTTCGGGCCTTCGTAGCGGATGATCACGATGTCGCCGGCCTTCACTTCGTCGGCGAGGATGCCACGCACGGCGCTGTCCTGGCTTTCGAAGATCTTGGCCGTGCCTTCGAACACGTGGATCGATTCGTCGACACCGGCGGTTTTCACCACGCAGCCGTCCAGGGCAATGTTGCCGTACAGCACGGCCAAACCACCTTCTTGTGAATACGCGTGCTCGAAGCTGCGGATGCAGCCGTTCTCGCGGTCGTCATCCAGGGTTTCCCAACGCGTCGACTGGCTGAACGCGGTCTGGGTCGGGATGCCGGCTGGGCCAGCCTTGAAGAAGGTATGCACTTCCTCGTCGTCGGTCTGGGTGATGTCCCACTTGGCGATGGCTTCTTCCATGCTGCGGCTATGCACGGTGGGCAGGTCGGTGTGCAGCAGGCCGCCACGGGCCAGCGAGCCCAGGATGCTGAAGATACCGCCGGCGCGGTGCACGTCCTCCATGTGGTACTTCTGGATGTTGGGCGCCACCTTGCACAGCTGCGGCACCTTGCGCGACAGACGATCGATGTCGCGCAGGTCGAATGCCACTTCGCCTTCCTGCGCCGCAGCCAGCAGGTGCAGGATGGTGTTGGTCGACCCCCCCATGGCGATGTCCAGCATCATGGCGTTCTCGAACGCCTTGAAGTTGGCGATGCTGCGCGGCAGGACCGATGCGTCGTTCTCGCCGTAGTACCGCTTGCACAGCTCGACGATGGTGCGGCCGGCCGTCAGGAACAACTGCTCGCGGTCCGAGTGGGTGGCCAGGGTGGAACCGTTGCCCGGTAGGGCCAGGCCCAAGGCCTCGGTCAGGCAGTTCATCGAGTTGGCGGTGAACATGCCAGAGCACGAGCCGCAGGTAGGGCAGGCGCTGCGCTCGTATTCGGCGACCTTTTCATCGGAGGCCGTGCTGTCGGCGGCGATGACCATGGCGTCGACCAAGTCCAGGCCATGGCTGGCCAGCTTGGTCTTGCCGGCTTCCATCGGGCCGCCGGAGACGAAGATCACCGGAATGTTCAGGCGCAAGGCGGCCATCAGCATGCCGGGGGTGATCTTGTCGCAGTTGGAGATGCAGACGATGGCATCGGCACAGTGCGCGTTGACCATGTACTCCACCGCGTCGGCGATGATTTCACGGCTGGGCAGCGAGTACAGCATGCCGTCGTGACCCATGGCGATGCCGTCATCGACCGCGATGGTGTTGAATTCCTTGGCCACGCCACCGGCGCGCTCGATCTCGCGAGCGACCAGCTGGCCCAGATCCTTGAGGTGCACATGGCCCGGCACGAACTGGGTGAAGGAGTTGGCAATGGCGATGATCGGCTTCTTGAAGTCTTCGTCCTTCATGCCGGTGGCACGCCACAGGGCGCGTGCACCTGCCATGTTGCGGCCGTGGGTGGAAGTCTTGGAACGGTAATCAGGCATGAAACACTCCTGGCGGCTTAATCAGGTCACAGAAAGGGGAGTGAGCTTCTCTTGTCCTCTGTACCGCAGGCCGGTTGCCACTGGCACGGATGGGGCCGAAGACCGCGCGGGATCGCCGCGTGCTTGGCCAGAGCTCATAAACCCGCCGGGGGATGACTGGCGATGAATAGCCCGATTCTACACCGCTGGCGCCGGGAAGGCATGACGATGTGCCCGAGCGGCGGTTTTGGGCGAAAAACCGAAGTTGTAGGAACCGTCTGAAACGATCCGTGTGAGGCTGACCTGCGCCTGACTTGCCATTATCATTCGGCCGCCGCATGTGCGGCTTGACGAGATAACCCTCAATGGACCTTCCCAGTTACCGGTTCGTCACGAACTGCAACCTGGCACTGAGCGCGCCGCCGCCAGGGCTGCCGAGGGCTTGAGTCTGCGAGGCTGAAGCCTGCAGGCGCCTGGTCGGCGCCTGGAGAACTTCATGCAAAACCCTATCGATAAAACCATCGCTGTTGGTGCCGTCGACGCTGCGCTCGACGCGCAACGGCGGCAAACCACCGAAAGCTTCCACAAAGGCGCCTCCATCACCAATACCATCGGTGACCTGCGGCACGCGACCCTCGGATTGCTGTACCGCAAGCGGGTGTTGTGGCTGGTGCTGCTGGTGTTCGGCAACCTGTTCTCAGGGGCAGGCATCGCGGCCTTCGAAGAAACCATTGCCGCGCATATCGCCCTGGTGTTCTTTCTGCCACTGCTGGTCGACAGCGGCGGCAATGCAGGCTCCCAGTCGGCAACCCTCATGGTCAGGGGCCTGGCCACAGGCGAAGTCACGCTGAGCGACTGGGGGCGAATGCTGGGGCGCGAATTTGGCGTCGCGCTGCTGCTGGGCTGCACCATGGCGGTAGCCGTGGCATCGCTTGGGCTGTTGCGTGGCGGCCCGCAGATCGCCTTGATCGTGGCCAGCAGCATGGTGGTGATCGTGCTGGTCGGCAGCCTGATCGGCATGAGCCTGCCGTTTCTGCTGAGCCGGCTCAAGCTGGACCCCGCCACGGCCAGCGGGCCATTGATCACGTCCATTGCCGACGCAGCAGGCGTGTTGGTGTACTTCGGTATCGCGACCCAGGTGCTTGAACTCTGAAACGATCGGGGGCCACCCAGGCCCCCGTCATGGCTCAGCTGTTGGGCAGTAACCGGCAGGTGATGCTCTTGATGTAGCGGGTTTCGCCAATCGCCGGGTGCACCGGATGGTCAGGGCCCTGACCACCGCGCTCGAGCAGCTGCATGTTGCGGTCCAGGTGACGGGCACTGGTCAGCAGGATGTTGTGCAGATCGTCTTCGGGCAGGTGCATCGAGCAAGAAGCACTGACCAGAATGCCATCCTTGTTCAGCATGCGCATGGCCTGCTCGTTGAGCCTGCGGTAAGCCGCCTCGCCGTTCTTCAGGTCTTTCTTGCGCTTGATGAAGGCGGGCGGGTCGGCAATGATCACGTCGAAGCGCTCCTCGGCTGCCTTGAGTTCGCGCAAGGCTTCGAAGACGTCGCCCTCGACGCAGGTCAGCTTCTCACCAATACCGTTGAGCGCGGCGTTGCGCTCAACGCCATCCAGGGCAAAGCCCGATGCATCGACGCAGAACACTTCGCTGGCGCCGAAGGCACCCGCCTGCACACCCCAACCGCCGATGTAGCTGAACAGGTCGAGTACGCGCTTGCCCTGAACATAGGGGGCCAAGCGTGCACGGTTCATGCGGTGGTCATAGAACCAGCCGGTTTTCTGGCCTTCACGGACCGGGGCTTCGAAACGAACACCGTTTTCTTCCAGCGGAACCCAATCCGGGACTTCACCGTAAACGGTTTCGACATAGCGCTGCAGGCCTTCGGCATCACGGGCCGCCGAATCGTTCTTGAACAGGATGCCGCTTGGCTTGAGCACCTGGACCAGCGCCGCGATCACCTCATCCTTGTGCGCTTCCATGGTTGCCGATGCCAGTTGCACCACCAGGATGTCGAAGAAGCGATCGACGACCAGCCCCGGCAGCCAATCGGAATCGCCATAGACGAGGCGATAGCATGGCTTGTCGAACAGGCGCTCGCGCAGTGACAAGGCCACGTTCAGGCGGTGCACCAGCAGTGACTTGTCCAGTGGCAGCTTGACGTCGCGTGACAGCAAGCGGGCGCAGATCAGGTTATTGGGGCTCAGGGCAACGATGCCCAGTGGCTTGCCGTTGGCGGCTTCGAGCACGGCTTGCTGGCCGGCCTGCAAGCCTTGCAGCGGGGTGGTGGCAACGTCTACCTCGTTGCTGTAGACCCACAGATGGCCTGCGCGCAGGCGGCGGTCGGCATTGGCTTTGAGGCGAAGGCTGGGCAGGGACATGACGTCGCTCCGGAAAAAAGAGCGGGAGTATAACCCCTACCCAACCTTAATGCTGAGCGCCAGCTGTCAGGACGACAGGGCCTGGATCAGTGCCTTGTTGAAGGCAGGGATGTCATCGGGCTGCCGGCTGCTGATCAGGTTCCCGTCAACCACTACTTCTTCGTCGACCCACTCGGCGCCAGCGTTGCGCAGGTCATCCTGCAGGGTCTTGAAGCTGGTCATGCGCTTGCCCTGGGTCAAGCCGCTCGAAATCAGCAACCAGCCGCCGTGGCAGATCACGGCAATCGGTTTGCCGGCCGCGTCATGGCTTTTGACGATTTTCTGCGCGCCTTCAACCAGGCGGATGGTGTCCGAGTTCTGTACGCCGCCTGGCAGGACCACGGCATCGTAGAGTTCGCTGGCGCTGTCGAAGGTGCCGTCGACCTTGAATTCGTCCGCGGGCTCGTCGTGGTTCCAGCCGCGCACCGTGCCTTGCTTCTCGCTCAGCACGTGCACCTGGGCGCCCGCCTGCTGCAGGGCGTCACGCGGGCCTGTCAATTCCACCTGCTCGAAGCCATCAGTCACCAGGATAGCCACGCGCTTGCCGTTCAGTTCAGTACCCATGGGCCTTGCTCCTTTACTTGATGAATATGAGAAACAGGCCCACCCGCGCTCATGAAAGTTCAAGTTCACTGATCCAGCGGTTAGTTCTGTGGGGTGCATCGCGGTAGAATCGGCAGTCCCATACGAGTGTGCACGCATGTCCCAAGAACTCACCGCCGAACAGATCCAGCAAGCCTTGCAAGGCATCACCATTCCGCCGCAGCCGCAGATCATGGTCGATTTGCAGTTCGAGCAGTACATGCCTGACCCGGACCTGGAAACCATCGCCAAACTGATCGCTCAGGACCCCGGGTTGTCGGGGGCCTTGCTCAAGCTGGTCAACTCGGCGCACTTTGGCCTGTCCAACAAGATTGGCTCGATCCAGCGTGCGGTGAATTTGCTGGGTAGTCGTTCGATCATCAACCTGATCAACGCGCAGTCGATCAAGGGTGAAATGAGCGATGAAACCATCGTCACCCTTAACCGGTTCTGGGATACCGCGCAGGATGTGGCAATGACCTGTCTGACGCTGGCCAAGCGCACGGGTATCCAGCCCGCCGACGAAGCCTATACCCTCGGGCTGTTCCACGATTGCGGCGTTCCGCTGATGCTCAAGCGCTTCCCCACGTACATGGATGTGCTCGAAGAGGCCTATGCAAAAACCAACGAGCAGACCCGCGTGGTGGACACCGAGAACCGCGCCTTCAACACCAATCATGCCGTCGTCGGCTATTTCACGGCCAAGTCCTGGCGCCTGCCCGAACACCTGACCGGCGCCATCGCCAACCACCACAACGCGCTGGCAGTGTTTCGCGATGACAGCGCCCGCAACAACCAAAGCCAGATGAAAAACCTGTTGGCGGTGCTCAAGATGGCCGAGCACATCTGTGCCTCCTACCGGGTATTGGGCAACCAGACGGTGGATCAGGAATGGAACGTAGTGGGGCCGCTGGTGCTCGATTACATAGGCTTGTCGGAATACGACTTCGATAACCTCAAACAGAACATCCGAGAACTAGGTGGGCACTGATACATGCCTGAGTTACCCGAGGTAGAGACCACCCGGCGCGGCATTGCACCGCATGTCGAAGGTCAGCGCGTCAGCCGCGTGGTCGTGCGTGACCGCCGCTTGCGCTGGCCGATCCCGGAGGACCTGGACGTGCGGCTCTCCGGGCAACGCATCGTCACGGTCGAACGCCGGGCCAAGTACCTGCTGATCAATGCCGAAGTAGGGACCCTGATCAGCCACTTGGGCATGTCGGGCAATCTACGGCTGGTGGAGGCGGGCTTGCCGGCTGGCAAGCACGAGCACGTGGACATCGAGCTCGAATCCGGTCTGATGCTGCGCTACACCGACCCGCGCCGCTTTGGCGCCATGCTCTGGAGCCAGGACCCGCTCAATCATGCGTTGCTGCTGCGACTTGGCCCCGAGCCACTGACCGACCTGTTTGACGGTGAGCGACTGTTCCAGCTGTCCCGCGGTCGGTCGATGGCGGTCAAGCCCTTCATCATGGACAACGCCGTGGTCGTTGGCGTAGGCAACATCTATGCGACCGAAGCGCTGTTCGCTGCCGGCATCGATCCGCGCCGCGCGGCCGGTGGCATTTCGCGGGCGCGTTACCTGAAGCTGGCCATCGAGATCAAGCGCGTGCTGGCGGCGGCCATCGAGCTGGGCGGCACCACGCTGCGCGATTTCATCGGCGGTGACGGCCAGCCAGGGTATTTCCAGCAGACACTGTTCGCCTACGGGCGCGGCGGCTTGCCCTGCAAGGTATGTAGCACCGAACTACGGGATGTGAAGCTGGGTCAACGCGCCAGCGTGTTCTGCCCGCGCTGCCAGCGCTGAGGCCTTGCGCGCTTCGGGATGATCGCCACGGAGGAGCAAGGCGCGGGCATGCCGATGGCCGGCAGCGTCAGGCCTTGCCGGTGATCTTCAGGTACTTGGCCATCAGCTGCTCTTGGCTTTCCGGGTGCGCCTCATCCAGCGGGATGCAGTCGACCGGGCAGACCTGTTGGCACTGCGGCTCGTCGTAATGACCCACGCACTGGGTGCACAGGTTGGGGTCGATCACGTAGATCTCTTCGCCTTGGGAGATGGCCTCGTTGGGGCACTCGGGTTCGCAGACGTCGCAGTTGATGCAATCGTCGGTGATGATCAGGGACATGGGGGCTCCGGCCGGGGCTCAACGCCCGGGCATGTTCAACGCAATGGGCACAATTGTGCCGCATTCGCGCCTGCAGTGCACGCAGGCGCGACGATCTGGAACAGCGGCTTTATTTCTTGAAGCGCTCAGTCAGCGCATCGGCCACGGCCGGGTGCACAAATTTGCTGATATCGCCCCCCAGTGCGGCGATTTCGCGAACCAGGGTCGACGAGATGAACGAGTACCGCTCTGACGGCGTAAGAAACAGGCTCTCGACGTCGGGGGCCAGTTGACGGTTCATGTTCGCCAGCTGGAACTCGTATTCGAAGTCCGACACTGCACGCAAACCACGAAGGAACACATTGGCACCTTGCTCCTTGGCGAAATGCGCCAGCAGCGAGGAAAAGCCGATGACTTCGACATTGGGCAGGTGCCTGGTGACCTCACGGGCCAGCTCCACGCGTTGTTCCAGCGGGAACAAAGGGTTTTTCTTGGGGCTGGCGGCCACTGCAATGATCACGGTGTCGAACAGCCGCGAGGCGCGCTCGACCAGATCGCCATGGCCTTTGGTAATGGGGTCGAAAGTACCCGGGTACAACACTCGGTTCATCGCGTCATCCTGGCTGGAGTGCGTTGGGGAGTCGGATGGTAGCGCAGCGACTGCGCCCGGCCAAGTCATGCGGCCGGCCAAGGCACTATACTTTGGGCCAGCCGATGGTGCGAGGCCGCAGCGCTTGGGTACCGTGCAACACCTCGGCAATACCTCGTACCATGGCGGTTTTCACTGCTCCGTATACAGGAAGCTGGACATGGCCCGGCCCATCAAGACCCGCGAGAGAATCGTCCAGAGCAGCCTCGAGCTGTTCAATCAGTCGGGCGAGCGCAGCGTCAGCACCAACCATATCGCGGCGCATCTGGGCATCTCACCCGGCAATCTGTATTACCACTTCCCCAACAAGCAGGCGATTATTGCGGTTTTGTTCGGCCATTACGAAGCGCACGTAGACAGCTTTCTGCGCCCGCCGCAGGGGCGCCCGCTGGCGGTGCAGGACAAGCGGTTCTACCTGCAGGCACTGCTGGCTGCGATGTGGAACTACCGTTTTCTGCACCGCGATCTGGAGCATCTGCTGGGCAGCGATGCTGAGCTGGCAGCCCGTTATCGACGCTTCTCCGCACGCTGCATGCGTCAGGGCAAGGCCATTTACCGCGGTTTCGTCGAGGCGGGTATCCTGGCGATGAACCCCGCGCAGCAGGAGTCGCTGACCATCAACGCCTGGATCGTGCTCACCTCATGGGTGCGCTTTCTCAGCACGACCCGGGAGCATGCAGCGCACCTGGGTGAAGAAGCGTTCAAGCGGGGCGTGTATCAAGTGCTGGCCCTTGAGCTGGGGTTCGTCACCGAGCCTGCGCGCAATGCGGTGCAAGCCTTGTGCCGCGAGTTTCACGTACCGTTCATTCAGGCGCTTGAGCACTAGCGCCAGGGCCTGGGATTACATCGATCAGGAGATTGTCATGTCACTTGCGCAGTTGATCACCCCGCAGCAGTTGGCTGAGCGGCTGGATTCACCAAACCTTGTCATTCTCGACTGTCGCTTCGCCCTTGAGGATGTGGATTACGGTCAGCGCAGTTACGCCCTGGGTCATATCGAAGGGGCGCACTTTGCCGACCTTGAACGAGACTTCAGCGGCTCGGTCAGCAAGGGAGTGACAGGGCGTCACCCGCTGCCCGATCCAGAAAAGCTGGTAGCCCGCCTGCGCGAATGGGGCGTGGATAACGAGAGCGAAGTGGTGCTGTACGACGACGGTACCGGCGCCTATGCCGCGCGAGGTTGGTGGCTGCTGGCCTGGCTGGGCAAACGCAGTGGCGTTGCCCTCCTGGACGGCGGCCTGACCGCCTGGCACGCCGCGCACCTGCCATTGAGCCTGGACCCCCCGGCCCGGCGCGAAGGCAACTTCAGCGGCCAGCCCGATGATGCGATGTTGATCGATGCCGATGGCCTGGATCAGCGCCTGGACAGCGCAGACCTGACCCTGCTGGATGCGCGCGCATTGCCACGTTTTCGTGGCGACATGGAACCCATCGACCCAGTGGCAGGGCATATCCCTGGAGCACGCTGCGCCGCTTTCACCGAAAACCTTGGCAGCGATGGCCGTTTTCTGCCGCCCGAGCAACTCAGACAACGTTTCGAGCAGCAACTGCAGGGGCGTGCGCCTGAGCAACTGGTTGCGTACTGTGGTTCGGGGGTAACGGCGTGTCATAACCTGTTCGCGTTGGCGTTGGCAGGCTACCCGCTCGGCAAACTGTATGCAGGCTCATGGAGTGAATGGATCACCCGCCCTGAGCATGCAGTGGCAACGGGCGATCAGTAAGCCGTCCTCTGCATACCTTCGCGCAACCACTGCGGAATCCGGCGCTCCAGGTAATAGCCCGGTTTTCGCAGGCTGCCGTCGACGAACCCGACGTGGCCGCCATGGGCGTGCAACTCCAGCTCGGTCCCCGGGGCCAGCTCGTTTGCCGTTGGTAAGCTCAGGGGCGAGACGAAGGGGTCGTCGCTGGCCTGGATGATCAGGGTCCGGGTACGGTTCTGACCCAGGTAGAAGCCACTTGAAGCGCGGCGATAATAGTCGTGCACATCCTGAAAACCATTCAGCGGTGCAGTGACCTTGGCGTCGAAATCCCAGAACGTGCGCAAGCCGCGCAGTGGCCCGAGCTGCTCCAGCTTCGCCAGACGTTCTGGGTGGCCTTGGTCTTTGAACAAGCGCTGCTTGATCTGCACGTAGGCGAGCATTTCGCGCATGAAATGTGCCTGGTACACCTTCGAAAACCCTAGGCCGATACGATCGGCACACTGGTCCAGGCGAAAAGGCACGGAGACGGCAACTGCTGCCTGCAACTGGCTGTCGTCACCCTGTTCGCCCAGGTATTTAAGCAGGACATTGCCTCCCAGGGAGTAGCCGACCGCGGACAGGGGGGCCAGGGGCCTTTTGGCGCGCAAGTGGCTGATGATTTCAGCCAGATCCTCGCTGGCGCCAGAGTGGTAGCTGCGCGGCAGCAGGTTCGGCTCCCCAGAACAGCCCCGCCAGTTCGCTGCAACGCTGGCCCAGCCCAGTGCGTGCAGCGCCTGTTGCAGGCCTTTGACATAGGGTGAGCCCGATGACCCCGTCAACCCATGAAGCACTAGCACCAGCGGCGCATGGGGCTGGTGCGGGCCATGCCAGTCGAGGTCGATGAAATCCCCGTCCGCCAGCCAGATGCGTTCGCGGTCGCGTTGCAGCACTGGGATTTTGCGCCAGAGGGGACCCCACAATGTTTGCAGGTGGGGGTTGGAAAGGCCTTTGGCAGGATGAAACAGGGCGCTGGAGCTTGGCATGCTGGGTAACTCGTGATGTGCCCGGCTAGAGTGCCATGAAACAGCGCCTGTATCAGCTCTCACTGACTCGCCTGTGCTCCTGCTCGCCTATCGCTGTGCTGGCTCCGGCGTAGGCAAGGGGGACTGCTCGGCGTCGGGGCCGAGGGTGACGAATACCTGAGGTGCGTTGCGCCACCACACCTGCGCTACTTCACGAAGGTGGGCAGGGGTCAATGAAGCAAGCCTGTCCAGATGGGTGGTCAGGTAATCGGCGGGCAGGCCCTGATGACTGTGCGTGGCCAATGTCGCTGCCAGCTTTGCGCTGTCGGCCAGTTCCCGGTGCAGCCGAGCAGCGATCTGGTTAACGGCCATGTCGCACTCCACCTGAGTTGGTCCAAGTTCATGGAGGCAATCCAGCATGCCTGCGACAAGGGCATGTGAAGCTTCCCGGTATTGCGGGGCGACGTCCCAGTGTACGTGCAACAGTGCTCCCGCATCCAAGTGCCTCAGTTTGGTAGTGACCGTGTAGGTCAGCCCTCGCACATGGCGCAGTTCCTGAGGCAAGCGCGCCTCGTAGTTGCCGCCAAGAATCTCGGTCAGCAACTCCAGTGCAGCATAGACCGGGGCGTTGGGTAGCACGGGGATGGCCAGGGTCAGCATTGCCTGAGTTGCACTGCCAGGGTGCGCAATATGGCGTGACAGAGGCGACTGCTCACCTAACATGGACGGTGGTTGCGATGCCCACTGCTGCGGCAAATCACGTATCAGGTCATTGACCAGCTGTTCCGCCTCGTCTCGGCTCAGGTCGCCAACCAGTCCTATAGCGAGGTTACTGGCCGAGTAAGCCTTTGCATGAAAGGCCCGCACCTGATCAGTGGTCAAGGGGCCGATGATTGCTGCATCGGCGTGCGAAGCGTACGGATGGCCGCTGAATACATGACCGGTGGTCGTATTGATCAGGCGTGCCAGCGGATTGAGGTTTTGCCGGCCTTGGTAGAGCGCTATTCGATCACGTATCTTCGCCACGTCCTCTGCGCGAAACGCTGGGCGGGCCAGCATCTGCGCCAGCGTTTGCGAAACAGCTCGCAGCAAGCCGGGTGTGCTTAGGCACCTTAGCGTGATCGTGGCTTTGTCTTCGCTCAACGAGCGTCCCACGATGGCGCCCCTTGCAGCCATGTGCTCGGCAAACTGCGCCGCACTGAGGGTTTCGGTACCCTGATCAAGGCTGTAGAGCGTCAGCGCAGCCAGCCCTGGGTGATCGCCATCAAGAGCGCTACCTGCCCGGAATCGCAGCACCAGATCAATCATGGGCCGATCGTGCGCAGCTATGAAACTGACCTTCGTACCTTGCGCCGTCTCCCATCGCTCAGCCGTGGCCAGGAGGGCAGGAGGCTGGTCGAGCTCGACCGTTTGGGTCGAGGTCAGCCTTGCCATCGCTTGACGCGCAGCATCGATGGCAGGCCCCTGGCACAGCACAGGTGCTGCTTGGCGTATCTGATCGTCGGTCATGCTTGCGCTCCTGGTAAAAGAGAGGTGGTGGTCAGCCGCTCACGGCCCAGATAAGTGCGCGCTACCTGCTGCACCTGAGCGCTATCGATGATCGAGATCAGGCGCGCATGTTCGTCGATCAGGGTTGCTGGCTGCCCTGTCGCGGCCATGGCGCCGATTTGTGAGGCTTGGGCAATTGGGCTGTCGAGAGAGAAAAGCTGGCGGGCGAGCAATCGCAGTTTTATCCGCTGCAACTGCTCGTCGGACAAGGCTTCGGTATGCAGGCGTGCTATCTGCTTGTAGATAGCATCAGCAGCTTGTTCGAGGGTCGCATTCAGCGTGTTCACATAGGCTGAGAAGGTGATTACGGTGTCGCCACGTACGAGGAGGTCGTAGGTTGCGGCAACGCCTGTCAGCAGACCCCGGCCCCTGACAAGTTCGGCATACAACCAAGCGCTGGAGCCCTCGGCCAGTACTTCACAGATCAGTTCGAGGGTCTTGCTCGTGAGTGCATTGATGGCTGTGGCACAGCTGGGGACGTTGAAGGACATCAACAGACCATGGCTAAGCCCCGGCAAGCTGACGGTCTGGCTGCGTTCAGCCAATGGCGCGTCTGAGCGAGGAAAAGGCGAGTCTGTCAGCTGGCCGCGCTCCACGTGCGCAAAGTACCTTTCGACCTGCTGTTTCAACGTTTCCAGTTCTACGTTGCCCACCACGACGAGCGTGGCGTTGTTAGGCCGGTAATGGGTGATGTACCACTGCCGCAGCGTTGGAAGGTCGATGTTCTGTAGATCCACCGGCGAGCCGAAGCTTGGGGTGGCATAAGGGCTGCTGCCGTGTGCCAAAGCCAAGTGACGGTCGTAGGCTTGCTGGACGGGCTGGGCGTCTACCTTCAGGCGTCGTTCGTCAGCGATTGCCTTGGCGCCTCGTGCCAACTCGGGCAACCCGAATGTGGCTGTGGTCATGGCATCTGCCAACAGTTCGAGCGCAACGGGCAGGCGCGATGCAGGCAGCAGCATGTCGAAAGAGGTGGCGTCGAGGTGAGTACTGGCATTGGCCTGTCCCGCAAGGCGGGCAACGACTTTGGCGTACTGCCCAGGCTCCAGCTTGCGGCTGCCTTCGAATATGACGTGTTCGAGCAAGTGCGAGAGGTTGGTCTGCCCTGCCGGCTCATGGCGGGTACCGACGTTGTACCAGAGCTGGACGGCGGCGAGGGCATTTCGGCTCTGCTGCCTTAGGTAGACGGACAGACCGTTTTCAAGCGTGAAATGCTGGAGAGGGGAGGGGCTGGCGCTTGTAAGAGAGGCAAGCGCCGCCGAGACATCATCGGCCAGTGAAGGCGCAGAGAGTGATACGGTCATGCTGAGGTGCTCGGGTGGCTAGAGACCCGAGCAGCATCAGTCAATGCAAGACCTGGCCTGCGCTATATAACTAGCCCCGTTGCCACAGCGCGTAGTACACCTGTCCGGTTTTTTTCTCCCGGTGCAGGCGCCAGTTGGCAGGCAACTGCAAGGTCGATGGAGCCGCTTCGCTCTCGGTGTATACCCATGCTTGCTCGCTCAGCCACTGGTGCTGTTCAAGCAGATTGCAGGTGTCTGCCAGCAACTGTTGATGGAAGGGTGGATCAAGGAACACCAGGTCGAACTGCTTTTTTGCAGGGCCTTGCAGATAACGCAAGGCATCGGTCTGCAGGATCTGCCCCCGTGGGCAGCGCAGGAGCTCGAGGTTGTTCTTGAGGTTGGCGATGGCCGCAGGATTGCTGTCCAGCGCCACGGCATCCTCAGCCCCGCGAGACAGGGCCTCCAGCACCAAGGCTCCGCTGCCGGTGAAGGCATCGAGCACGTGCGCGCCCTCGATGTAGGGTGCCAGCCAGTTGAAAACCGTCTCGCGTACCCGGTCAGGCGTAGGGCGCAAGCCCTCGCCGTCGGGCACGGCCAGGCGACGGCTGCGCCATTGGCCCGCGATGATACGCAGGTGGCCCTGGCCCTTGCTCTGGCCCGGTTGCTGGCGAGCGGGAGGGTTGGATCTTGGCATTAGTGCTCCGGTACCCCGAGCGGTTGCCCGGAGGGTTTATCAGTGGGGGCTGGCAGTGGCTTCTGCGGCACCTTCGGGCCAACCGTGACGATGACCAGCTTGTCGGCAGACAGGTGCTTGTTCATGGCGTCTTTAACCTGTTCGACGGTCAGGGCCTGGGACTGCTGCATGAAATCTTCCAGCCAGCTCAATGGCAGGTTGTAGAAGCCGATGGCGCCCAGTTGGCCGACAATGCTGGCATTGCTGGCATTGGAGAGCGGGAAGCTTCCGGCCAGCTCGCGCTTGGCATCGTCCAGTTCTTGCTGGGTAGGACCGCTGCGCAGGTAGTCGGCCAGAATACCCTGAACCAGCTTCAATGTCCCTTCGCTGAGCTCGGCGCGGGTTTGCAGGTTGATCATGAACGGGCCGCGCACTTGCATTGGGCTGAAGGCCGAATAGACACCGTAGGTCAGGCCGCGCTTTTCCCGCACCTCGCTCATCAGCCGCGTCCCGAACGCGCCGCCACCCAGGATCTGATTGCCCAGTGACAGGGCTGGCCAATCCTTGTCCTGGCGATCGATACCCAGCTCTGCGAGCATCAGGTGGGTCTGCTGAGACGGAAACTCGATGTGGGTGAAGCCTGCCTTGGGCTCCGTCGGTTGGGCTGGAGCAGGCAAGGCCGGGCCTTTGGGCAGACCGGCTGAAACCTGCGCGGCAATTGCCTCGGCTTCGCTGCGGTTCAGGTCACCCACCAGTGCGATGACGGCATTGCCAGGCGTGTAGGCCTTGGCGTGAAACGCTCGCAACTGCTCCAGGGTAATGCCAGTGATGCTTTGCGGTGTTCCATCGCTGGGATGCGCATAAGGGTGTTCGCCGTACAGGTTGGCGAACAGCGTCTTGCCTGCGAGCTTGCCGGGGTTCTGCTTGTCGTATTCGAAGCCGGCCAGCATCTGGTTCTTGAGCCGTTTGAGCGCATCCTCCGGGAAGGTGGGCTTGCCTGTGACTTCGGTAAACAGCTTCAAGGCCTGGTCGCGCTTGTCCTTGGCACTGAGGCTACGTAGCGAGGCGACGGCCATGTCGCGGTACGAGCCGTTACCGAAATCTGCGCCCAGGCCCTCGAAGCCCTGGGCGATGGCCGTCACATCCTTGCCCTGTACGCCTTCGTTGAGCATGGCGTTGGTCAGCGCCGCCAGGCCTGGTGTGTCACCGTCCTGGCTGCTGCCGGCAGCGAAGGTCACGCGCAGGTCGAACATCGGAAGCTCGCGGGCCTCGACGAACAGCACCCGCGCGCCTTCAGCCGTGTTCCAGTGCTGGATGTTCAACTGGCGGGTGGTGGGCGCCTTGCCATCAAGCTCGGCCAGGGACTGTAGAGTGTTGGCCTGCCGGGCTTGTGCATTGCCAGCCTTGGCAGCGTCCTGGGCCAGTGCCGGTACGGCCAGCGCAGCCGTCAATGCCCAGGTACAGATACCCGTAGCCAGCCAGTGGGGGCGGTGCAAGCGACGGTCACTCATGAGCGGACTCCTCGGGCAGAACATGGGCAACGCTCAGGCGTTCGCGGGTGAAATAGGTACGGGCAGCTTGCTGGATGTCCTGAGGGGTAACGCGCTTGAGTTCGTCCAGCTCGCTGTCGATCAGCTTCCAAGACAGCCCGACGGTTTCCAGCTGGCCGATGGTGGTTGCCTGACTGCTGATTGAGTCGCGGTCATACACCAGCCCGGCGATGACCTGGGCGCGCACGCGCTCGAGCTCTTCTGCCGTGGGCGGAGTAGTCTTGAGTTCATCCAGCAGTTGCCAGATGCCCTTTTCTACGTCTGCCAGGGTTTTTTGCTTCTGCACGTTGGGTGTGGCTGAAATGAGGAACAGGCTGTCGCCGCGCGTGAAGGCGTTGTAGCTGGACGAGGCGCCGGCCACCAGTTCCTGCCCGCGCTCCAGTCGTGCGGGCATGCGTGCGCTGTAGCCGCCGTCGAGCAAGGCCGAGATCAGACGTAAGGCATGCACCGTGCGAGGATCCTTGGCCGTGGGCAGGCCGGGTACGTTGAAGCCGTAGATCAGGCTTGGCAGCTGGGTGCGCACGTGCAGGGTCAACTGACGCTGGCCGGGCTCAGCCAGCTCCAGCGGCAGCTTGGCCGCAGGTGTGTCCCGGCGAGGGATAGCGCCGAAGTACTTCTGGGCCAGGCCCTTGACTTCCTCGGCGGTGACATCGCCCACCACCACGAGCGTGGCGTTGTTGGGCGCGTACCAGGAGGTGTACCAGTGGCGCAGCTCCTCGACCTTCATGCGCTCCAGGTCGGCCATCCAGCCGATGGTCGGGGTGTGGTAGCCACTGGCCGGGTAGGCCATGGCCCGAAACAGCTCGAACGCCTTGGCATTGGGCTGGTCATCGGTGCGCAGGCGGCGCTCTTCCTTGATGACCTCGATTTCACGGCTGAACTCGTCGGCTGGCAGACGCAGGCTGGCCAGCCGATCGGCCTCCAGCTCGAAGGCAACCGGCAAGCGATCACGCGCCAGCACTTGGTAGTAGGCGGTGTAGTCGTCGCTGGTGAACGCGTTCTCTTCGGCGCCCAGGTCCCGCAGGATACGCGAGGCTTCGCCGGGGCCGACCTTGGCACTGCCCTTGAACATCATGTGCTCGAGCGCATGGGAAAGGCCGGTCTGGCCAGGCGTCTCGTAGCTGGAGCCGACCTTGTACCAGATTTGCGAGACCACCACTGGCGCGCGATGGTCTTCGCGCACGACCACTTTGAGGCCGTTATCCAGGATGAATTCGTGGGTGGGTTGCACATCGGCGGCGAAGGCCGCAAGCGGGAGGCACAGCGTGCCGAGCAACAGGCCAGCGGCGCGGCGGGCTAGAGCATTCATACGGTGTTTAACCTGTTCGGCGGCCCGCTGGGTTTAGCGTCGGCAGGCCAGGAGGTGCTAGGATACTGATCCGGTTGCCTGGCGACCATGCCTGTCGCCGTTCTGGCCTGCAGGACATCAAGACAAAACGTTGCGCATGAACCAGCCGGCTTCTAGATAGTCTGTTCTGCGTAGAAAGAATTCCTGATGCGCCCTAGCGGGCCATCGCTACCCTGAGATAGCCGTCTTCCATGTTTGGTTCCAACGACGACAAAAAAGCGCCGGCCGAGGCTGGCGAGAAGAAAGGCCTGTTCGGCTGGTTCCGCAAGAAGCCGCAGCCACCTGCGCAAGCGGACGTGCCGGCGGAAAAATCCCCAGCTGTCGAAGCGCCCGCACTAGCTGATTCCGAGCGAGCGGAGGTGCCTGCGCCGCTGGACGAGCACGCCGCTGCGGCCCCGGTCGTTGCGCCGCGTGCGGAGCCTATACCCCCTGCTCCCGTGACGGCTGAGCCCTTGCCAGAGGTCGCCGTGCCCGAGGCACCGGCGCCGGTAGTCGATCCTGCACCGCACGTGCCCGCGCCTGTTCAAGCGGTCGCGCCTGAAGCCGAAATCCCTGCCCCCGTGAGCAACCTGGTGCTGCCGGTTGCAGAAGAACCCGTGGCGCTGGTGCCCGATCTGCAAGCCAAGGCGCCACCGGTCATTCCGGATCGCCCGGCGCCTGCGCCAGCGGTCCAGCCCATTGCAGAGCCGCCCAAGGTCGATCTGCACGTCGAGGCCGAGGCTGCCCCGCCCGTCGAGGCCGCCCAGGCCGAGCCTGTGAAAGCAGGCTTTTTCGCCCGCCTCAAGCAGGGATTGTCGAAAACCAGCGCCAGCATTGGCGAAGGCATGGCCAGCCTGTTCCTGGGCAAGAAAGTCATCGACGACGACTTGCTCGACGAGATCGAGACTCGCCTGCTGACCGCCGACGTCGGGGTGGAGGCCACGTCCACCATCGTTCAGAACCTGACGCAGAAGGTGGCTCGCAAGCAGCTGGCCGACGCCGATGCGCTGTACAAGTCCTTGCAGGAAGAACTGGCCGCGTTGCTCAGGCCTGTCGAGCAGCCGCTGGTCGTGGCGGCGCAGAACAAGCCTTATGTGATCCTGGTGGTAGGCGTCAATGGCGCTGGCAAGACCACCACCATCGGCAAGCTGGCCAAGAAGCTGCAAATGGAAGGCAAGAAAGTGATGCTCGCTGCAGGCGACACCTTCCGGGCCGCGGCGGTCGAGCAATTGCAGGTGTGGGGTGAGCGTAACCGCATCCCGGTGATCGCGCAGCACACCGGCGCCGACTCCGCCTCGGTGATCTTCGACGCGGTGCAGGCAGCCAAGGCCAGGGGCGTGGATGTGCTGATCGCCGATACCGCCGGGCGCCTGCACACCAAGGACAACCTGATGGAGGAGCTGAAGAAGGTCCGTCGCGTCATTGGCAAGCTCGATCCCGATGCACCGCACGAAGTGCTGCTGGTGCTCGACGCCGGTACTGGCCAGAACGCCATCAGCCAGGCCAAGTATTTCCACCAGAGCGTGGAGCTGACCGGCCTTGCGCTCACCAAGCTCGACGGTACCGCCAAGGGGGGTGTCATCTTCGCCTTGGCCAAGCAATTCAAGCTGCCTATCCGGTTCATCGGTGTTGGTGAAGGGATCGATGACCTGCGCACCTTCGAGGCCGAGCCGTTCGTCAAGGCCCTGTTCGCCGAGCGAGACTGACCATGATTCGATTCGAACAGGTTGCCAAGCGCTACCCCAACGGCCACGTGGGGCTGCACGAGCTGAGTTTCCGGGCGCGTCGGGGCGAATTCCTGTTCGTCACCGGGCACTCGGGCGCAGGTAAAAGTACGCTGCTGCGCCTGCTGCTGGCCATGGAGCGTCCTACCAGCGGCAAACTGATGCTGGCCGGGCAGGACCTGGGCCAGATCAGCAATTCGCAGATCCCGTTTCTGCGCCGCCAGATAGGCGTGGTGTTCCAGAACCACCAGTTGCTGTTCGACCGCACGGTCTTCAACAACATTGCCTTGCCCCTGCAGATACTGGGCTTGTCCAAGGCCGAGATCGCCAAGCGCGTGGACTCGGCGCTGGAGCGGGTGTCTCTGGTCGACAAAGGCGAGCTGTACCCTGCCGACCTGTCGACCGGCCAGCAGCAGCGCGTGGGTATCGCCCGCGCCATTGTGCACCAGCCAGCCCTGCTGCTGGCCGACGAGCCAACGGGTAACCTGGACCCGCGCCTGGCTGCGGAAATCATGGGGGTGTTCGAGGACATCAACCGATTGGGCACAACGGTCTTGATCGCCAGCCACGACCTGGCCCTGATCGCGCGCATGCGTCACCGCATGCTCACCTTGCAGCGCGGGCGTCTGATCGGCGACGGGGAGGCCGGACAATGAGTACGACACGATCACCGAAAGTCTCCGAGCGCGTCGCGCCTAAACCTGCCGACCCACAGCCTGCGAAGAAACGTGGCGCAGGCTCCGACGATGACGGTCCGGACCTGCGATCGCTCATGCATGCCTGGCTCGAGAGCCATCGCGCCAGCCTGGCGGATAGCTTACGGCGACTGGGCAAGCAGCCCATTGGCAGCTTCTTCACGTGCATGGTGATGGCCGTGGCGCTGAGCATGCCCATGGGGCTGTCGTTGTTGCTCAAGAACATCGAGCAGTTGGGCGGGTCCTGGCAGCGCGCCGCGCAGATATCCCTGTACCTCAAGCTCGATGCCAGCAGCCGTGACGGCGAGGCGTTGCGCGATGAAATCAAGGGCATGCCTGGCGTAGCAGAGGCGCAGTATGTCAGTCGCGAGCAGGCGCTGCAGGAGTTCCAGCAGCAATCGGGCCTGGGCGAGGCGCTGCGTGAGTTGCCCGACAACCCACTGCCCGGCGTGGTCGTGGTGACCCCGACCGAAGTCGACAAGCCGGCCTTGGAAGCGTTGCGTCAGCGCCTGTCGGAGTTGCCGCGCGTCGATGTAGCGCAGCTGGACCTGGTGTGGGTCGAGCGGCTGGCGGCCATCCTCAAGCTTGGGGACCGGTTCGTTTTCGGGCTGGCCGTCATGCTCATTTCTGCGCTGCTTTTAGTAATTGGCAACACAATTCGTCTACATATCGAGAACCGCCGTGTCGAGATCGAAGTGATCAAGCTGGTGGGGGGCACCGATGCGTACGTACGCCGGCCTTTCCTGTACATGGGGGCCTTGTACGGCCTGGGCGCGGGCCTGTTGGCCTGGGCCATCCTGGCGTTTGGCCTAGGGTGGCTGAACGAGGCCGTGGTGAGCCTGTCCGGTCTGTATGGCAGCGATTTCGCCTTGGGTGGCGTACCTGCCTCCGATGGTCTGTCGCTCTTGATCGGAGCGGTGCTGTTGGGGTATATCGGTGCATGGATTGCAGTCGCCCGCCACTTGAACGAGCTGGCGCCGCGATAGTTTTTATTGGCCAGCATTGGCCTGGGCGTGCCCGTTGGAACTTGTACCTGGGCCCCAGGTCTATGTAGGCAGCGCCTGAAAAGCGCGAGTTCAGTAAGTCGGAGGTTCTTGAATGACCACATCGTTGCAACCTGCGTATGCCCTGGTCCCCGGTGCAAACCTGGAGTCCTACGTGCATACGGTCAACAGCATCCCGCTGCTGACTGTCGAGCAGGAGCGTGATCTGGCTGAGCGTCTCTATTACGAGCAGGACCTCGAAGCTGCTCGGCAGATGGTAATGGCCCACCTGCGGTTCGTCGTGCATATCGCCCGTAGCTATGCCGGTTATGGGCTGGCCCAGGCCGACCTGATCCAGGAAGGCAACGTTGGCCTGATGAAGGCCGTCAAGCGCTTCAACCCTGAAATGGGCGTGCGCCTGGTGTCGTTCGCCGTGCACTGGATCAAGGCCGAGATTCACGAGTTCATCCTGCGCAACTGGCGTATCGTCAAGGTGGCGACCACCAAGGCCCAGCGCAAGCTGTTCTTCAACCTGCGCAGCCAGAAAAAGCGTCTGGCCTGGTTGAATAACGACGAAGTGCACCGGGTTGCCGAAAGCCTGGGGGTCGAGCCTCGTGAAGTCCGCGAGATGGAAAGCCGTCTGAGCGGTCACGACATGGCGTTCGATCCGGCAGCCGAAGCCGATGACGACAGTGCCTTCCAGTCGCCTGCGCATTACCTGGAAGACCACCGTTACGACCCGGCAGTACAGCTTGAAGATGCAGACTGGAGCGACAACTCCACCAGCAACCTTCATGAGGCCTTGCAGGGTCTGGATGACCGTAGCCGGGATATTCTGTACCAGCGCTGGTTGGCCGAAGAGAAAGCTACCCTGCATGAGCTGGCCGAGAAATACAGCGTGTCGGCCGAGCGTATTCGCCAGTTGGAGAAGAACGCGATGAACAAGGTCAAGGCCTTGATCGCAGCCTGATCGTTCTCTGTTCGACAAGAAAGCCGCTGCCCCGCAAAGGAACAGCGGCTTTTTCATGTCTGCCCTGTACGCGGTGCCAGGCTCAGGGCCTGCGTGATGTGTCCAATTGCATCAAGTAGCTTGGCCCACCCAGCTGGCTCATCTGGCGGCGAATCCAGCCAGCACGGCTGGCCACGTAGGTGCTTGGCTTCCCAGCATTCCACTTGAGAGGGCTGGGCAGCACCGCGGCCAGTTGCGCGGCTTGTTGCCGGCTGAGTCGACTGGCCTCCACACCAAAGTGATGGCGAGCGGCTGCCTGGGCGCCGAACACACCCTGGCCCCACTCGGCACTGTTCAGGTAGACCTCAAGAATGCGCTGCTTGGTCCAGAACAGCTCGATCAAGCCGGTGAACCATGCTTCCAGCCCCTTGCGCAGCCAGCTGCGCCCCGGCCACAGGAACAGATTCTTGGCCACCTGTTGGGTCAGGGTGCTGGCCCCGCGCACGCTACCGCCACGCTCGTTGAAAGCCAGGGCTGCCTGGATGGCGGGTATGTCGAACCCCCAATGGCTGGCGAACTTCTGGTCTTCGCCAGCGATGACCGCCACCTTGAGGTCATCGGAGATATGGTCCCAACCCACCCATTCGCGCTGCAGATCAATCGGTTCGCCGCTCACCCACGATTGCACCTTGCGCTCGAGCATCAACGCCGTACCGGGCGGGGGCACCCAGCGAAACACCAAAACCAGCACGATACTGACGGCAGCAAACCAGAGCAGGGCGCGCAGAAGACGTCGGAGAAGGTTTCGCAGCATAGGGTGGCTTGGCCGGACGTTTGGGAAGGGCCATTATACAGACCCGATTGGAGGAGTCGTCTCATGCTTCGCAGCTTCCTGATGCTTGCCGCTTTTTTCGGCTTTACCGGCGTGGCCCTGGGCGCCTTTGCAGCCCACGGCCTGAAAAATCGACTCAGCGCTGACTACCTGGCTATCTTCCACACCGGTGTCACCTACCAACTGGTTCACGCGCTGGCGCTGTTTGGCGTGGCATTGCTGGCGGTCCATCTGCCTGGTCGGCTGGTGGGTTGGGCGGGTTATCTGTTCGTGCTGGGTATCGTGCTGTTCTCCGGCAGCCTGTATCTGCTGACGCTGACCGGCATCAGCAAGCTGGGCATGATCACGCCCATCGGTGGCCTGTGCTTCCTGGCAGGGTGGCTTTGCCTTGGGCTCGCCGCGTGGCGACTGGGCTGACTGCCCAGTCCACATTAACGACTAATGGCGTGCGGTGGCCTTGGGTTGCGCGGCCTTTCGGCGCTAGAATGCGGGCCCCAAAGAACAATGGTGGCCGTGAGCATGCGTATCCAACTGAACGGTGAACCCTACGAATTGCCTGCTGGCGAAAGCGTCGCCGGGCTACTGGCACGCCTTGAGCTGGCTGGCCGCCGCGTGGCGGTAGAGCTGAATCAGGACATCGTGCCGCGCAGTCAGCATGTCACCACCGCGCTGAGCGATGGCGACCAGGTCGAAGTGGTGCACGCGATTGGCGGCGGCTGACCGCTGTCGGCAACCCAACGGCAGGCCCCGCAACCTTTTCCCGAGGAACAACGATGAGCAACGTTCGCAGCGACAAGCCCTTCACCCTGGCCGGGCGTACCTTCCAGTCGCGCCTGCTGGTAGGCACCGGCAAGTACCGTGACATGGAGCAAACCCGCCAGGCCATCGAGGCCTCGGGTGCCGAGATCGTGACTGTCGCGGTGCGCCGCACGAACATTGGTCAGAACCCGGGCGAGCCGAACCTGCTGGACGTACTGCCACCGGACCGCTACACCATTCTGCCCAATACTGCCGGCTGCTATGACGCCGTCGAAGCGGTGCGTACCTGCCGCCTGGCCCGGGAGCTGCTCGATGGGCATAACCTGGTCAAGCTGGAAGTGCTGGCCGACCAGAAAACCCTGTTCCCCAACGTAATCGAAACCCTCAAGGCCGCCGAGGTGCTCGTCAAGGATGGCTTCGACGTGATGGTCTACACCAGCGACGACCCGATCATCGCCCGCCAACTGGCCGAAGCCGGCTGTATCGCCGTCATGCCCCTGGCTGGCCTGATCGGTACAGGGCTTGGCATCTGCAACCCCTACAACCTGCAGATCATCCTCGAAGAATCCAAAGTACCGGTGCTGGTGGATGCTGGCGTAGGCACTGCCTCCGACGCCACCATCGCCATGGAAATGGGCTGCGAGGCGGTGCTGATGAACTCGGCCATCGCCCATGCCCAGCAACCGGTATTGATGGCCGAGGCCATGAAGCACGCCATCGTGGCGGGTCGCATGGCGTACCTGGCCGGTCGCATGCCCAAGAAACTCTATGCCAGCGCCTCTTCGCCGCTGGATGGTCTGATCAAGTAAGAGCCCCTGATGACTGATTCGCAAGATCTGCCGAACGCCGCCGACGGCGACGCCCGCCCAAAACGCCGCATCAAGAGCTTCGTGATGCGTGCCGGGCGCATGACCGAAGGCCAGCAGCGCGGCCTGGACCAGGGTGGGCCGCTGTACATCCTGCCGCTGGCGGACAGCCCGGTCGACTACGACCAGGTCTTCGGCCGCTCGGCACCGCGCACGCTGGAAATCGGCTTCGGCATGGGTCATTCCCTTCTGGAAATGGCCGCCGCTGCGCCTGAGCAGGACTTCATCGGTGTCGAGGTCCATCGCCCAGGCGTAGGGGCGCTGCTCAATGGCGTGCTCACCCAAGGGCTGACCAACTTGCGGGTATACGATTGCGATGCCATCGAGGTATTGAACCGTTGCGTGGCCGACGACAGCCTTGACCGCCTGATGCTGTTCTTCCCTGACCCTTGGCACAAGGCGCGCCACCACAAGCGCCGCATTGTCCAGCTGGCGTTCGCCGAGTTGGTACGGCGCAAGCTCAAGCCCGGCGGCGTGTTTCACATGGCCACGGATTGGGAACCCTATGCCGAGTACATGCTGGAAGTGATGAATGCAGCCCCTGGCTATCGCAATCAAGCAGCGGACGGTACCTACGTGCCGCGCCCGACCGAGCGGCCGATCACCAAGTTCGAACGCCGCGGCGAGCGCTTGGGCCATGGTGTCTGGGACCTGAAATTCGAAAAGACCGCGTGACCCGCTAAGCCTGACGCTGTGCGGATGGACAAAAAGCTGCCTTGCAAGCGCTAGTATTTGGGGCCACGGCGCGGCCCCAGCGATCTTGATGAACAGCATCATTCTGCAAGGTCGGTTTTTGAGTGCCGACAACCACGGGGGCTAACGCCAGGGCGTTACGTAAAAGGCGGCCGGACTGCTACAGCTTCAGCCGCGACGGTCCGCCACCACGCCGATCAGCGCCAGGACCACCAGCAGCACAGGCGCCAACGCGTAGTTGTTGAACTGGCTCAGCCCCTTCAAAACCCAGGGTGTGGCGTAGATCAAGGCCGCGCCGCTGCCGATCATCACCAGCAATGCCATCAGCGGCACCCGCAGGGCCCCTGTCAGCCCGCCCAGGCGCTGCTCGGCCCAGGCCTTGATGTCCGTCCCGAACAGCACCAGCAGACAGCCTACCAACGCCAGAGAAATCTCCGACAAGTTGCTGCGGCTCCAGCGGGAAATCGTCGCGAGCAGGTCGAGTACCAGATCCATGGGTCATCCTTAGGTCAAGAAATACTGCAGCAAGTCATTGAGGAACAGTTGGCCCCTGGGCGTTGCCACCAGTCGATCCGGTTCGACCTGCAAAAGCCCCCTTTGTTCTGCCAGGCGACGGGCTTGGGCGAGCCGTGCGAGCGGCAACCCGGTGCGGTCGGTGAACAGCTGCGCTTCCACACCCTGGGTCAGGCGCAGCGCGTTCATCAGGAACTCGAAGGGCAGCTCGTCCTCGGGCAACTGTTTTTCGCCGGCCTTGAACGGTTTGGCCAGGTTCAGGTAGTCCTTGGGCAGCCGGGTTTTCCAGGTGCGTACGATACGGCCGTCCGCATAGGTGAGCTTGCCATGGGCCCCGGCACCAATGCCGATGAAGTCTCCGAAGCGCCAGTAGTTGAGGTTGTGGCGGGCAGCGCGCTCGGGCTGAGCGTAGGCAGACACCTCGTACTGGCCGAACCCATTGGCCGCCATCAGGCCCTGGCCGGCTTCCTGGATGTCCCAGAGGATATCGTCCTCGGGCAGCTCGGGCGGCTGGTTCCAGAATACGGTGTTGGGCTCTACCGTCAGTTGATACCAGGACAGGTGCGTGGGCCCGAGCTCGATTGCCTGACGCAGATCGCCCAGGGCGTCGTCCATCGATTGGTCGGGCAAGCCATGCATCAGGTCCATGTTGAAGTTGTCGAAGCCTGCGGCCCTTGCCATGCCAGCAGCGCGGATCGCCTCCTCGCCGTTGTGGATGCGGCCCAGCGCTTGCAGCTTGGCGGGTTGGAAACTCTGCACGCCAATGGACAGGCGGTTGATGCCGGTCTGGCGATAGGCCTTGAACTTGTCCTGTTCGAACGTTCCCGGGTTGGCTTCCAGGGTGATCTCAATGTCCGAAGCGAATGGGATGCGTTGCTCGACGCCGCGCAGCAACCGGCCCAGGGCATCGGCACTGAACAGGCTTGGTGTGCCACCACCGAAGAAGATCGAGGTGATGACGCGGCCCTGGACTGCGGCCAGTTCCTGGTCAAGGTCGGTCAGCAGCGCCGCAACGTAGGCCGCTTCGGGCAGCTCAGGCCCCGCGGCATGGGAGTTGAAGTCGCAGTAGGGGCATTTGCGCACGCACCACGGGATGTGGATGTACAACGCCAACGGCGGCAACTGGCTGATGCCCGGCGCCTGGATGAGCGACGACGTCAGGGTCATGCCAGGCCCAGACGTTGACGCAGCAGTGCCATGGCGCGGGCACGGTGGCTGATCTGATTCTTGTCAGCCGGGGTCAGGTCGGCGCTTGAGCAATCACGTTCTGGCACCCAGAACAGTGGGTCGTAGCCAAACCCGTGTTCGCCGCTTGCCTTGAGCAGGATGCGACCATGCCACAGGCCTTCGCACAGGATTGGCAACGGATCATCGGCGTGCCGTACCAGCGCCAATACACAGACGAACTGCGCACCGCGCTCGGCCTCGGGTACGTGCTTCAGTGCGTCGAGCAACTTGGCGTTGTTGGCGGCATCGCCTTGGCCGTCGGCATAACGCGCTGAGTAGATGCCAGGTGCACCTCCCAGGTAATCCACGGCCAGACCGGAATCGTCCGCCAAGGCGGGCAGCCCGGAAATGCGCGCGGCATTGCGGGCTTTCAAGATGGCGTTCTCAACGAACGAGAGGCCGGTTTCTTCCGGCTCGACCTGGCTGAATTCGCCAATCGATCGCAATTGCACGGATTGACCGAGCATCGCCTGCAGTTCCTTGAGTTTGCCGGCGTTATGGCTGGCCAATACGAGTTGCTGGAAATTCATCATTCGCCTGGGAAAACGTCCTGGTTGAAGCTGAAGGAGTGACTGACACCACCGGCTTGGACACCTAGCTCGAAGACGACGGTCTCAGGGTGTTCGATCTTGAATTGGGCGACGTAAGACGCGGTGCCGTGGTCGGTGACCTGCTTGAAGGCCAGGGGCTGCTTGCGCCCGGTCAGGTCCTTGACCGCGCCGCTGACCACGGCCGTGATGGGTTTGCCGGCTCTGAGTACGGTGAGGCTGAGCACGCCCTGGTGACGGCTGCGGACCAGGCCTGTGGCCGCTGCGACCTGCGGGGTGAGCATGCTTGAGGTAAACGCGCCGTAGTGCACCGTGATATCGCCAAATACCTCTTTGCGAGCAGCGCGTGCAGTATCGGCTGCCAGTGCTGGCATTGCCAGACACAGGCTGATCAAAAGCAGGGCAAGGCGACGCATGGTGCAGATTCTCCTGGGTCAGACCGCGAGTTGATGTGCCTGCGGGCCGGGGCTGCTGACGCGGTAGATACCGATTTCGCCCAGAAGGTTAGGCCACAGCCGGCCGCCCAGACCGTTGCGGTGCATATGATCCACCGCCAGCCGGTCCAGCACCTTGGCCTTGCGCTCGTGGACCAGCTCTTCGAAGTCGGCGAAGGTGCAGAAGTGGATGTTAGGGGTGTTGTACCAGGTGTACGGCATGAAGTCCGAGACGGGCATGCGGCCTTTGGTCGCCAGGTACCACCGGCAGCGCCAGTGACCGAAGTTGGGGAAGGTGATGATGCACTGGCGACCGACGCGCAGCATTTCGTCCAGGATGCGGTCGGGGTACTCCACCGCCTGCAAGGCCTGGGTCATGATCACCACATCGAAACTGTCGCTGGCGAAATTGCCCAGGCCTTTGTCCAGGTCCTGCTCGATGACGTTCACGCCCTTGGCCACGCAGGCGGCGATATTGTCCCCGTCGATTTCGAGGCCGTAGCCGGTGACCTGCTTGCGGTCGCGCAGCGAAGCCAGCAGCTCGCCGGTACCACAGCCCAGGTCCAGTACCCGGCTGCCGGCGGGAATCCAGTCGTGGATGATTTCCAGATCGGCTCTCATGCTGTCCTCAGAGGGTAATGCGGTTCATGTAGTTCGAGAAACCCTGCATGTAGCGAGGCGTGGGAATCAGGAAGGCATCGTGGCCGTAGGGCGAGTCGATTTCCAGGTAGCAGACGTTCTTGCGCGCCGCCATCAGAGCATCGACGATTTCCCGCGAGCGGGCCGGCGAGAAGCGCCAGTCGGTAGTGAACGACATGATGCAGTAGTTGGCCTTGACATGGGCCAGGGTCGCGGCCAGATCGCCATTGTGCGCCGCCGCCGGGTCGAAGTAGTCCAGTGCCTTGGTCATCAGCAGGTACGTGTTGGCATCGAAGCGCCCGGAGAATTCTTCGCCCTGGTAGCGCAGGTAGCTTTCGACCTGGAACTCCACACTGTGGAAGTCGTAGTTGAGCTTGTCACTCTTGAGCTCGCGGCCGAATTTCTCACCCATCGAGTCATCCGACAGGTAGGTGATATGCCCGACCATGCGTGCCAGCATCAAGCCCCGCTTGGGAATCACGCCCTGATCCTGGAACGAGCCGCCATGGAACTCGGGGTCGGTGAGAATGGCCTGGCGCGCCACCTCGTTGAACGCGATGTTCTGCGCGGACAGCTTGGGCGCCGAGGCGATATCGATACAGTGGCGCACGCGCTCGGGATAGCTGATGGTCCATTGCAGCGCTTGCATGCCGCCCAGGCTGCCACCCACCACGGCGGCCCACTGCGCGATGCCCAGGCGCTCTGCCAGGCGGACCTGGCTGTGAACCCAGTCTTCGACGGTCAGGATTGGGAAGTCGGCGCCATAGGCCTTGCCAGTGGCCGGGTTGATGCTGCTTGGCCCGGTGCTGCCATTGCAGCCGCCCAGGTTGTTCAGGCTGACCACGAAGAAGCGGTTGGTGTCGATGGGCTTGCCTGGGCCGATGCAGCTGTCCCACCAACCCGGCTTGCGGTCAGTGGCAGCGTGGTAGCCCGCGGCATGGTGGTGCCCAGACAGGGCATGGCAGATCAGTACTGCATTGCTCGCGCTGGCGTTCAGCGTGCCATAGGTTTCGTAGACCAGCTCGTAGCTGCTCAGCGAACGGCCGCAGGCCAGAGCCAGCGGCTCGTCGAACCGGGCGGTCTGGGGTACGACCAGACCGACGGAATCTTCTGGAAAGACAGTGGACATCGACCCTGCTCACGCTTGACGGAGGCGTAAGTCTAAAGAGCACCACCCCCAGCGGCAAGCGCAGGCTTGTCGCCAGGGTGCTGCCGGGTCAGATCATCCGCCACAGCTCCTGCGGCATGCCAGCGTAGGCAGCCAGTGGTGGCATGACGAACGACTGGATGACCTGAATGGCCAGGAACGCAAAAATCGGCGAAATATCCAAGCCCCCCAGGTTTGGCACGATACGGCGGAACGGCGCCAGCACCGGCTCGCTGATCTGATACGCAAGCTCGGCCGCCGGGTTGTGACTGTTGGGCGCTATCCAGGAAACGATCACCATGACGATCATTGCCACCCAGAAGATTTTCAGGAACAGCGAGGTGATGCCGATAATGGCCCACAACAGCAGGTGCAGCACATCACCGAAGGTGCCGTAGGTCACCATCAGCACGAACCCCATCAGCAGGGCCTGGATGAGCACGGCCAGCAGCAGCGATGAGGTATCCAGCCCGGCGATGCTGGGTACGATCCGGCGGATCGGCTTGAGCAGCGGTTGGGTCGCGCGCACCGTGAACTGGCTGAGCGGGTTGTAGAAGTTGGCCTTGACCAGTTGCAGCACAAAGCGCAACAGGACGATCACCAAGTACAGGCTGACCAGTGTTTGCACCACGAAAATCGCGGCGCCGGACAGTGCATTCATTTGAAACTCCTTATTTGCCCAGTTGCTCGGCCAGCTCAGCAGAGCGTGTGGCTGCAGCGTGCAGCGCCTGCTCCACGATGGCCTCGAAACCACTGGCCTGGAACGATTTGATAGCGGCTTCGGTGGTGCCGGCAGGTGATGTCACGCGGCGGCGCAATTCGGCGGCGTCCACATCGCTGGCAACCGCCATGCGGGCGGCGCCCAACGCCGTGTGCAAGGTCAGCTCGGTGGCGGTCTCCCGAGGCAGGCCGAGCTTCTCGCCCGCCGCAGTCATGGCCTCGATCAGCAGGAAGAAATACGCAGGGCCGCTACCGGAGACGGCGGTCACTGCATCCAGTTGCTGCTCCTGTTCGAGCCAGAGCGCCGTCCCTACCGCCGACAACAGTTGCTCGGCCTGCTGGCGTTGCTCGGCCGTGACTTCGGCTGTGGCGTACAGGCCACTGACGCCCTGGCGCAGCAGCGACGGCGTGTTGGGCATGCAGCGCACTATCGGGTGGCTGCCCACCCAGCTCTGCAGGCTGGCGCAGGTGATGCCCGCAGCGATGGACACGATCAGCTGGCCTTCCTTCAGGTCATCGCGCAAGGCCTGGCACACGGTCTTCATCACCTGCGGCTTGACCGCCAGCACGATCACATCGGCGCCTTCGATGGCCTGTGCATTGTGCTCGAAGGTTTCGATGCCCTGTTCGGCCTGGAGGCGAGTACGGGTTTCGGCACCGGGGTCGCTGGCGCGAATGTGCGTCGCCTCCACGCCCTGGGCACGCAGACCACCGATCAGGCTTGCGGCCATGTTGCCGGCGCCGATAAAGGCAATACGTGTCTTGCTCATGTCAGGTCCTTGTTAGGAAAAGTGAGTTAAGCATGTCATCAAGCGTTGCCGTAGTCGCGGGCACCAAACAAGGCGGTGCCGATACGGACCCAGGTCGCGCCTTGAGCAATTGCCGCTTCCAGGTCATGGCTCATGCCCATGGACAGGGTGTCCAGGCCCAGCCCGAGCGCGTCCTGTAACTGGCGCAGCTGGGCGAACGCTGCTTCCTGGGCGTTACGATCATCGGTAGGTTCGGGGATTGCCATCAGCCCACGCAAACGCAGGTTGGGTAGGGCAGCCACGGCCTCCACCAGTGCGGGCAGTTGCGCGGGTGCGCAACCGGCCTTGCTGGCCTCACCGCTGACGTTCACCTGAAGGCAGATGTTGAGCGGCGCCAGGCCAACTGGGCGCTGTTCTGAAAGGCGTTGGGCGATTTTCAGGCGATCCACGGAATGCACCCAGTCGAAATGCTCGGCAATGGCCTTGGTCTTGTTCGACTGAATAGGGCCAATGAAGTGCCAGGTCAGAGGCAGGTCGATGAGTTGCTGTTGTTTAGTCAGCGCCTCTTGTAGGTAGTTTTCCCCGAAATCCTGCACGCCTGCGACGTGGAGTTCGCGTATGGCGGCGGCCGGCTTGGTTTTGCTGACGGCCAGCAACCGGACGTCGGCGGGATTACGCCCGGCAGCCTGGGCACCCCGGTTGATGCGGTCGCGAATCGAGGAAAGGTTGTCTGCTAGGGTGGACATAGATCGAGGCCGGCAGCTGAAGTTTCGCCGCATTTTACCTGGTTGAAGGCAGATGGGGAGTCTCATGGATGTGACAGACCTGCTGGCGCTTGCTTTGAAGGCAGGTGCCAGCGACCTGCACCTGGCTGCAGGCCAGGCGCCGACAGTGCGCGTGCATGGCGTGCTGCAACGCCTGCCCGTGCCGATGGCAACGCCGGATGGATTGATGCGAAGCATGGAAACGTTGCTCGACGCCGACCCGTATCGACAGTGGGTCGCCGGTCACGACCTGGACCTGGCACTGGAGCTGCCCGCGCTTGGGCGGTTTCGCGTGAACCTGTTCAGGCAGATGAACGGCCCTGCGCTCACGTTCCGCTTGATCCCCGCGCGGCTCGCCTGCGCCGAATCGCTCGGCCTGGGCGAGATTGCCCAAACCATTGGCCAATACCGTGACGGTCTGGTGCTCATAGGTGGGCCGACGGGCAGTGGCAAGACGAGCACGTTGGCAGCCCTGCTCGATCAGATGAGCCGCGAGCGCGCGCTGCACATCGTCACCCTCGAGGATCCGATCGAGGTCGTCCATGCCAGCCATCAGGGTGTGGTCAACCAACGTGAGGTCGGCCGAGATTGCTGCAGCTTTGCCCAAGGCCTGCGCAGTGCGTTGCGTCAGGACCCCGACGTGATCGTGCTGGGCGAGTTGAGGGACCTGGAAACCATTCGTCTTGCACTGCGTGCCGCCGAAACAGGTCATCTGGTACTGGCAACCGTTCATACACGCTCAGCGGTGAACAGCATCGACCGGGTAGTAGAGGTATTCCCTGCGCAGGGAAAGGCATGGGTGCGCGCGATGCTGGCAGACTCGCTGCGAGTGGTAGTGGCGCAAGTGCTGGTTGGCCGCCGGGGCGGTGGGAGGGTCGCGGCGCGAGAAGTGCTGGTGGTGACGGATGCTGTCCGCAATCTGATCCGCGAAGGGCGCATGGCCCAGCTCCATTCGGCGATGCAGACCGGCGCGGCAGAGGGTATGCAAACCTTGGACGGGGCCATGAGGCAACTTCGAGCGCGCGGGCTGCTCGCCGAGTGATGCAACCAGGGCCGCTACCCACCACCTAGGGTTGGCAGCGGAGCGGCCCTCCACGGGGTTGCTATGAGGCAGGGTTAACGCTTGGCCAGGCTAAGCTGTTGCTTTTCCTTGGGCAGTACGCGTTTGGCGACCACGTAGTGTTTCTGCCAATAGGGCTTGCTCAAGTTATCGATGCTCACCCGCTTGCCGCGACGCGGCGCATGAATGAAGCGGTCATTGCCCAGGTAGATGGCAACATGGTTGACGCGCCGGCTCTTGATGTTGAAGAAGATCAGGTCGCCCGGCTTGAGATCGCTTTTGGCAACCTTGGTGCCGTGACCGCTGGCCATGGCGCTGGAAGTGCGAGGCAGGTTGACCTCAGCCACGTCGTTGAAGGCGTAGCGAACCAGGCCGCTGCAATCGAACCCTTTTTTCGGGCTGGTACCGCCCCAAACATAAGGGGTGCCGAGCATGTTCACGGCACGATCGAGCACGGCGCTGCTTTGCTTGCTCGAAGCAGCCGCCACCGTCTTGCCACGCGACTTATTGGCAGCGTTGCCAGGGCGGGCGTGCAGGGTGGTCTGTTTGATGGGCGTGCGCTTTACCGATGCGTTGGTGGTGTAACCGGTAAAGCCGTTGGGAAGACGTTGCTCACGGTTGGTGGCGTGGGCGGCCAGGGGCAATAGTAGGCAGAGGGTCAGCCATGTCTTGATCAAAGGCGGCATAGATGAAGCTCTTATGAATAGTTGTGTGTTGGGCGCGCAACTTTATAACAGCTTTTTGATCAAATTTTGATCCGCTGGTCGATTCTTGCTTACCATCCGTCGGCCTTGGCGGAAAAAGTCACAACTTTTTTTAGAAAATTTAATCAGCAACCCACGAGGGCCATGCATGAACACTTATCAACAGGGCGCGCCCTTCCACGACACCCACAGCAAGGTGATCGGCTACTTGCTGTGGATTTTCGGCTTTACCGGCTCGCACCGTTTCTATTACGGCAAGCCCATCACCGGGACGATCTGGTTCTTCACCTTCGGGCTGCTGGGCATTGGCTGGCTCATCGACCTGTTCCTGATCCCGGCCATGGACCGCGAAGCCGACCTGCGTTTCCACTCTGGCCGAATCGACTACAACATCGCCTGGATACTGCTGACCTTCCTGGGCATCTTCGGCCTGCACCGCCTTTATCAAGGCAAGTGGATCACCGCCATCATCTACTTCTGCACGGGCGGGTTGTTCCTGGTGGGCGTTCTGTATGACTTCTGGACGTTGAACGGGCAGGTGTCCGAGCGCAATGCCGGCCAGCGCTGACCGTTAGAAACGCTGGCGCGGCCTGGCCAGGCCGCGCCAGCCTGTGGGCACTGACTGCTATTGGCGGGTCTGACGCTGTTGCAGCAGCAGGTTACTGAAGCCCGCGCCGGCCAATTGCTTCTGGGCGACGGTCAACTGCTCGCGGTTGCTGAACGGCCCGACCAGCACCCGGTACCAGGTTTCGTCCTTCACCGTGCCGGACTCCACTTTCACGCTCTGCCCCAGCAGGATGATCTGCGCGCGCACCTTGTCGGCATCGGCCTGCTTGCGGAACGAGCCTGCCTGGAGGAAGAACTGCGTGGTTGCCGCCGGCTTGATCACCGGAGGGGCAGGCGGTGGTGTCTGGCCCAGCAATGCAGCTTGGGCGCGTGCGGTGTCGATCTTGGCGGCCTCTGCCGGGGTCACTGGGGTGACCGGCTGGGCTGGCACAGGTGGCGTCTTCTCGGGCACTGCCTCAGGCGGCACGATGACTTCCGACTCCGGCAGCAAGGTGTAGAAGTCGTACTTGGGCTTTACCGGCTGTTGCGGGGTGGCCTGGGTCGACTTCCCGGCTTCGACCGTCTTTTCGGTTTTCTGCTGTTCGGGCTTGGTGCGTTTGATATCGCCGCCACCGGGTTCGAGCTTCATCAGAAACACGATGAACGCACCGATGGTCAGGCCGACTGCCAGCCATACCCAGCCGGGCATGGGCTGCTTGGCGGGCGCCGTCTGACGACTGGCGCCACGTTTGGGGGCAGGTTTCTTCTTGGCAGCCACCTTACATGCGCTCCAGAGTTTCCAGGCCGAGCAGTTGCAGACCTTGCTTGAGGGTGCGCCCGGTCAGCGCTGCCAGACGTAGGCGGCTTTGTTGCTGCTCGGGCGTCTCGGCAGCCAGGATCGGGCAATTTTCGTAGAAGCTGGAGAACAGGCCTGCCAGGTCGTACAGGTAGCTGCACAAGACGTGTGGCGTGCCCTTGTCGGCTACGTTGTTGAGAATTTCCCCGAACTGGGCCAGGCGCGCGGCCAGGTCCTGCTCGTGAGGCGCTTGCAGCACGATAGTGCCTTCGACTTCGTCAAAGCCCTTGCCCAGCTTGCGGAACACCCCGGCCACACGGGTGTAGGCGTACAGCAGGTAGGGGGCCGTATTGCCTTCGAAGTTGAGCATCAACTCGAAGTTGAAGCTGTAGTCGCTGGTACGGTGCTTGGACAGGTCGGCATATTTCACCGCACCGATACCCACCACCTCACCGATGCGACGCAGGTCGTCTTCGGGCAGGCCTGGATTTTTTTCCTTCACCAGCGCATACGCACGGTCCTTGGCTTCGTTGAGCAGGTCGATCAACTTGACCGTGCCGCCGTCACGGGTCTTGAACGGGCGGCCGTCGGCGCCGTTCATGGTGCCAAAGCCCATGTGCTCCATCTGCATCGGGTGCCCGAGGAAGCCGGCGCGGCGAGCGACTTCGAATACCTGGTTGAAGTGCAGCGCCTGGCGTTGGTCGACGAAATAGAGGGCGCGATCTGCCTTGAGCACATTGCTGCGGTAGCGCACCGCGGCAAGGTCCGTGGTCGCGTACAGGTAGCCACCATCGGCCTTCTGCACGATCACGGGCAGCGGTTCGCCTTCGCTGTTCTTGAACTCCTCCAGGAACACGCACTGGGCACCCTGGTCTTCGACCAACAGGCCCTTGGCCTTGAGTTCGGCGACGACATTGGCCAGGTCATCGTTGTAGGCGCTTTCGCCCATGACGTCGGCCATGGTCAGCTTGACGTTGAGCAGTTCGTAGGTCTTCTGGCAGTGCGACAGCGAGATGTCCTTGAACCGTGTCCACAGGGCCAGGCAGTCAGGGTCACCCGCCTGCAGCTTGACCACCAACCCGCGCGCGCGCGTGGCGAAGGCTTCGGATTCGTCGAAGCGCTTCTTGGCCGCACGGTAGAAGTTTTCCAGGTCGGAGAGTTCGTCGCTGGTGATGGGGTTTTCTTCGAGGTATGCCAGCAGCATGCCGAACTGGGTGCCCCAGTCGCCTACGTGGTTCTGGCGGATCACCTGGTCACCCAGGAACTCGAGTACCCGCGCCACGCTGTCGCCGATGATGGTCGAGCGCAGGTGACCAACGTGCATTTCCTTGGCGAGGTTCGGCGCCGACAGGTCGACCACCACCTTCTGCGCAGGGCCAGCCTTGCGCGCGCCAAGCCGAGGATCGTCAAGCGCTGCGTCCAGGCGGGCGGCCAATGCAGCGGTGTTTTGGAAGAAGTTCAGAAAGCCCGGACCTGCGATCTCGACCTTGCTGATGTCGGCGCTGGCCGGCAGGGCCTGGATCAGTTTTTCGGCCAGGTCACGCGGCTTCATGCCGGCCGGCTTGGCCAGCATCATGGCAATGTTGCTGGCGAAATCGCCGTGGGTCTTGTCCCTGGCGTTTTCCACCTGGATCGCCGGCGACAGCCCGTCAGGCAACACACCGTCGTTGACGAGTTGGGTGAGGGCTTGCTGGATCAGCTGGCGAATGGTGTCTTTCATAGGAATCTCTTTTCGACCGCAAGCGCGGCGGGCGCCTGGATGCGCTGGTGGAAAAACTGGGCATTATCCGTGGCTGGGCGCGCGTTGCCAACCTTTGGCAGGCACGTGGCCAGGCACGGGGCAACTTGAAAGCCTTCGCTGGGTCCTGATGCAGCCTCGCCGCGCGCGGCGTGGCGCTTCAAACGTGCCTTCAGTAAAGATCCACCGGGTCGACGTCTATCGACCAGCGTACCTGGCGCCCGCTTGGCAGTTGCTCCAGCACCAGTAGCCAGGCGCTGATGAGGCGGTGCAGAGGGGCACGGGTACTGGCCTGCAGCAACAGTTGTGCGCGAAAGCGCCCCGCTCGGCGCTCCATGGGCGCCGGTACCGGGCCAAGCAGTTCGATGCCGGGCAGGCGCTGCTGCGCCATCAGGCGCTCGGCCGCTGTGCAGGCTTCATCCAGAAACGCCTCGGCCTGCCCCGGCTTGTGCGCTTCGGCGCGCAACAGGGCCAAGTGCGAAAAGGGCGGCAAACCGGCGGCGCGGCGTTCGTCGAGCGCCTGTTTGGCGAAGGCAAAATAGCCCTGCTCGGTCAGTTGAACCAGTAAAGGGTGGTCAGCCAAGTGCGTCTGGATGATGACCTTGCCGGGCTCTTCCGCCCGTCCTGCACGGCCAGCGACCTGTACGATCAATTGGGCCATGCGTTCACTGGCGCGGAAGTCCCCGGAAAACAGACCGCCATCGGCATCGAGAATGGCAACCAGCGTTACCCGGGGGAAGTGATGCCCTTTGGCGAGCATCTGCGTGCCGACCAACAGGCTTGGCTGGCCGCGTTGAATGGTTGTGAACAGTTGGTGCATCGCGTCCTTGCGCGAGGTGCTGTCGCGGTCCACGCGCAGCACGGGATAATCCGGGAACAACACCTTCAGGCGCTCTTCGGCGCGCTCGGTGCCGGCCCCGACAGGGCGCAGGTCCACGTGCTTGCATTGTGGGCAGTGATGCGGCAGCCGCTCGTCGTAGCCGCAGTGGTGGCAGCGCAGCACGCCGGAGCGCTGGTGAACCGTCATGCGCGCATCGCACCGCGGGCATTCGGACAGCCAGCCGCAGTCGTGGCATAGCAGGGTAGGCGCGAAGCCACGGCGATTGAGGAACACCAGTACCTGTTGTCCCGCCTCTAGGGTCTGGCCAATGGCCTGCTGCAGGGGGCCGCTGATGCCGCTGTCCAGCGGCAGGCTTTTCACGTCCAGGCGCAACATGCGTGGTGCACGCGCACCGCCTGCGCGCTGGGTCATGTGCAGCAGGCGGTAGCGGCCGCTCACGGCGTTGTGCAGGGTTTCCAGGGAGGGCGTGGCCGAGCCAAGCACGATCGGCACGTTCTCCTGATGCGCGCGCACCAGCGCCAGATCCCTGGCGTGGTAGCGCAGGCCCTCCTGCTGCTTATAAGAGCCGTCGTGTTCCTCGTCGATGATGATCAGGCCCGGGTTCTTCATGGGCGTGAACAAGGCCGAGCGTGTGCCGATGATGATGTCTGCCTCGCCGTCACGCGCCGCCAGCCAGGCATCGAGGCGCTCACGGTCGCTGACGTTCGAGTGCACGAGGGCAATGCGGGCGTTGAAGCGCTGCTCGAAACGCGCCAGTGTCTGCGGCCCCAGGTTGATCTCCGGGATCAATACCAGGGCTTGCTTGCCTGCTTCGAGCGTTTCACGAATCAGTTGCAGGTAAACCTCGGTCTTGCCGCTTCCTGTGACGCCCGCCAGCAGAAAAGCGCCGAACTGCCCGAAACCGCCGAGCACGGCATCGAAGGCATCACGCTGTTCTTCGTTCAGGGGCAATTCCGACTGCGCCAGCCAATGCTCACGCCGTTCGGCCGGGCGCTGACGGCGTATTTCTACGCACACCAGCTCTTTGGCCAACAGCAGGTCAAGGCTGTCCTTGTTGAGGTTGAGCTTCGACAGCACGCTGTGGGCCACCCCATGCGGGTGCTGAGCCAGGGTCTTGAGCGCATCGCGTTGGCGAGGTGCACGCGCGATGCGCGGGTCTTCAAGGCGAGCGCCCGGCGCTGCGTGCCAGAAACGTTCCTGGCGCATCTCGGCAGGTTCACCCTGACGCAGCAGGGTAGGAAGCGCCCAGCTCAAGGTGTCACCCAAGCTGTGCTGGTAGTACTGGGCGGTCCACAGGCACAGCTTGAACAGCGAGGCTGGAATGGGCGATACCGGGTCGAGCAGGGCGCTTGCTGGCTTGAGTTTGTCAGCCGGCACCTCGCTTTCGGCACACACTTCTACCAGGACACCGATCATCTCGCGCCGCCCGAACGGCACGCGCAGGCGCATGCCAGGCATCCATGTCTGGTTCGCCATGCCGACCGGCGCCTTGTAGTCGAACAGGCGGCGCAGCGGGGAGGGCAGGGCAAGGCGCAGGATGACGTCGGGCACGCTAAAGGTCTCGGGGGGCGTTTCAGAACTGGCGAGCCTAGCAGACGACGGTCGGTACAAGCGACAACTTGCGCTGGCGCCATGCTCTGGTATTATTTGCCGCCTAATTACGTGCGGTATTCAACAATTGGTGTTGGGTGGCGGCACGCAGCTCGAGGAAGTGACCATGAAAGCTGATATCCATCCGAACTACGAAGCAGTTGCTGTCACCTGCAGCTGCGGCAACAAATTCGAAACCCGTTCGACCCTGGGCGATACCCTGTCGATCGACGTATGCAACCTGTGCCACCCTTTCTACACCGGTAAGCAGAAAGTCCTGGACACCGGCGGCCGCGTACAGAAGTTCGCCGATCGCTTCGGCATGTTCGGTGCCAAGAAAGGCTGATGTGCGTGGCGAACCCTTCGGGTTTCGCAGCGTTGCAGAGAAAAGCGCCCCTTGTGGGCGCTTTTTTTATGCTCGTTTGCTGGGCATCCCAGGCGCTGGCTTTCTGCCCGCCCCCGGCACGTGCGCAATGGGTCGCCGTACGGCATGTGGTCGATGGCGACACCGTGCGCTTGGTCGATGGCCGCAGTGTGCGTCTGATCGGGATCAATGCCCCCGAAATCGGCCGCAAGGGGCAAGCGGATGAGCCTTTTGCCCAGGCTGCCCGAAAACGCTTGCAAGCATTGATCAAGGCCAGTGACGGGCGCGTTGGCTTGGTACGCGGTAAGGAAGCCAAAGACCGGTACGGTCGCACGCTGGCCCACCTGTACAGCCGTGAGGGGCGTAACTTTGAGGCGCAGCTGCTCAGCGAAGGCCTTGCATACCGCATCGCCTTCGCACCCAATACTGAGCTCAGCCGCTGCCAGCAAAGTGCCGAGTCAGTTGCGCGTCAGGCGGCTGTCGGTGTGTGGAAGCGCTCACCGGTGGTGCCCGCCCATGCAGTGCGCAAGCCAGGTTTTGCGCTGGCGTCAGGCCGCGTCACCGCCATCGAACGGAGCCGCGCGGGCATTCGAGTGACCCTCGACAGCGCCGTGACGCTTCATATACCCGCTCGTCTGCGCCGTGCATTCCCCACAGGTTTCTTCGATAACCTCAAGGGGCAAAAGGTCGAGGCCAGGGGTTGGATTCGCAGTGCATCACGTAAGGCTTCCTACACGTCGGGTCAGCGACGCTGGCAGCTGACCCTCACAGACGTCAGCATGCTCGACCGTGTGCAGAGATAAAAGATGTAGACATTTCTACAGCAGATTGTACACACTGAAGCCTGCATGCCCCGTGGGTTGTAGCATAAAGTCTTAGGCTAGAGGCCTTGACACGAGTGACCGGCCAGTCTTGTGACGGCTGGACTCTTTGCGTATCCTCGGCGGTCCGTCAGAACAGCCAATAGCGGAATGCCCAACATGTCAGACCTGAAAACCGCCGCTCTCGAATATCACGCTCACCCTCGTCCAGGGAAACTGAGCGTCGAGCTCTCCAAGCCCACCGCCACCGCCCGCGACCTCGCCTTGGCTTACAGCCCAGGTGTGGCAGAGCCTGTGCGCGAGATCGGTCGTGATCCGGAGCTGGCCTACAAGTACACCGGCAAAGGCAACCTGGTTGCCGTGATTTCCGATGGTACTGCCATTCTCGGTCTTGGCGATCTGGGTCCGCTGGCGTCCAAGCCTGTCATGGAAGGCAAGGGTGTTCTGTTCAAGCGTTTCGCCGGTATCGACGTGTTCGACATCGAAGTCGAGTCCGAGAGCCCGCAGGCGTTCATCGATACCGTACGCCGCATTTCGATCACCTTCGGTGGCATCAACCTTGAAGACATCAAGGCGCCAGAGTGCTTCGAGATCGAACGCACCCTGATCGAGCAGTGCGACATTCCGGTCTTCCACGATGACCAGCACGGCACCGCCATCGTTACGGCCGCCGGCATGATCAACGCCTTGGAAATCGCCGGCAAGACCCTCGAAGACGCCAAGATCGTCTGCCTGGGCGCTGGTGCAGCGGCCATTTCCTGCATGAAGCTGCTGGTCAGCATGGGTGCCAAGGTCGAGAACATCTTCATGATCGACCGCAGCGGCGTTATCCACGCTGGCCGTGACGACCTGAACCAGTACAAGGCGCAGTTCGCGCACGCGACCGACAAACGTACCCTGGCCGATGCCCTCGAGGGTGCTGACGTGTTCGTGGGCCTGTCCGGTCCGAACCTGTTGAGCGCTGAAGGCCTGAAGTCGATGGCCGCCAACCCGATCGTGTTCGCCTGCTCGAACCCCGATCCCGAGATCGCCCCTGAGTTGGCCCATGCCACGCGCGACGACGTGATCATGGCCACTGGTCGTTCCGACTATCCGAACCAGGTCAACAACGTACTGGGCTTCCCGTTCATCTTCCGCGGCGCGCTGGACGTTCGAGCCAAGCGTATCAACGAAGAAATGAAGATCGCCGCTGCCATCGCCCTGAAAGACCTGGCCAAGCAGCCGGTTCCCAAGGAAGTATGCGAAGCCTACGGTGTGGACGGTCTGGAATTCGGCCGTGAGTACATCATTCCCAAGCCACTGGATGCACGCCTGATCACTGTCGTCTCCGACGCCGTGGCCAAGGCTGCCATCGAGTCGGGCGTCGCTACGCTGCCGTATCCGAAGCATTACCCGCTCAAGAACGTTGACGACGTGTTCAACGGCTGATCGTTGTTCTGCACTGACTAACCCGGCTGTCATGGCCTGATGCTGTTTACGTAGGGCCGCGAAGCGGCCCCAACGATATCAAGACAGCATCAAGCCATGACTGCCGGGTTTTTTCATGGCTGGACAAACGAAGGGTTCGCGGAAAATCGCCGGCATCGCGCCGTAATGCCAGGGCCGCGTTGCAGCCCTGTCAGGGTGCCGGTTGGATATCAGAAGAGATCCATGGGCGTTGTTTCATCGGCTGGAAGCGGGCTACCCGGTGCAGTCCCGTTACCCAGTTCATCCACCGAGGGTGGAGAGTCCTCCGCCTTGAACAGCTCGAAATAGGCATTGGGCGTACTTGCCGAGGCAGCACGGCCACTGACCGGATCGACCCGCAGGCTCAGGATGCCTTCAGGCTGCGCAGGCGGGTGCTCCGGCCGGCCTTGCAAGGCAGGGCCCATGAAGCCCATCCAGATCGGCAGTGCGGCAGTGCCACCGTATTCCCGACGACCCAGGGTTTCGGGCTGATCGAAACCAACCCATACCGTGGTCACGTAGTCGGCGTTGTAGCCAGAGAACCAGGCATCCTTGGATTCGTTGGTGGTACCGGTCTTGCCTGCCAGGTCGGTGCGTCCCAGTGCCAGCGCTCGGCGGCCCGTACCGCGTTTGATGACGTCCTGCAGCATGCTGGTGAGGATGTAGGTGGTACGGCCGTCGATAATGCGCTCGGCCACTGCCGGGGCTTGGGGTGCGGGTGTCTGATCGAACGAGCCGGCGGGCTCACCAGGAACCTGCCCAGTGCTGATGGGCTGCTCGGGAGCGGCCAGCCCGGCGTTGTCTTCCGAACCCTGGGGAACGCGTGGCGGGTTGGCCGTGAACAGCGTCTCGCCATTGCGGCTCTCGATACGGTCGATGAGGTAGGGCGAGATTTTGTAGCCGCCATTGGCGAACGTACTCCAGCCGGTGGCGATTTCCATCGGCGTCAGGGTGGCGGTACCCAGTGCCAGCGATAGGTTACGGGGCAGGTCCTGCTTGTTGAAACCGAACTTGGCGATGTAGTCGATGGTGCGGTCGATGCCCATGGCCTGCAGCAGCCGGATCGAAACCAGGTTACGTGACTTGTACAGGGCTTCGCGCATGCGAATCGGGCCGAGGAACGTATTGGTGTCGTTCTTGGGGCGCCAGACCTTGTCCACCGACTCGTCGACGAACACGATCGGCGCGTCGTTGACCAGGCTGGAAGCGGTGTAGCCGCTGTCGAGCGCTGCGCTGTAGATGAAGGGCTTGAAACTCGAACCAGGCTGGCGCTTGGCCTGCATGGCACGGTTATAGTTGCTCTGCTCGAACGAGAAGCCGCCGACCAGTGCACGGATGGCGCCGCTGGTCGGGTCCAGGGTGACGAGTGCGCTCTGTGCACTAGGCACCTGGCTGAATTTCAATGACCCGTCATCCAGGCGTTGCAGGCGCACCAGGTCGCCCACTTGGGCAACGTCTGCCGGCGACTGAGGCGCACGGCCCTGGGCATTGGTGTTGATGAACGGACGTGCCCACTTCATGGTGTCCCAGGCCACGGTCTGTTCCTTGCCGTTGCGGGTCAGCACCTGAAGGCCGGTCTTCTCGACGCGGGTAACGATGGCCGGTTCCAGTCCACCCAGTGTGCGCTGCCTGGCCAGTTCGTGGGTCCAGGCCGCCACGGTGCGCCCAGGGAATCGGGCCTCGGGGCCGCGGTAGCCATGGCGCTGATCGTAGTCGGTCAACCCCTTGAGCACCGCCTTGTTGGCGATTTCCTGGGTGTCGCTGGGTACAGTGGTGGTCACGCGCAAGCCTTCGGTGTAGGCGTCGCTGCCGTAGCGGCCGACCATCTCGGCGCGGGCCATTTCGGCGACGAAGGGCGCATTCACCTCCGGCGTGGGCACGTGATAGCGGGCGTTCAGCGGTTCGGCCAGGGCGGCCTGGTAGCTTGCCTCGTCGATCTTGCCGAGCTTGTACATGCGGCCCAGGATCCAGTCACGGCGCTCCTTGGCGCGGACCGGGTTGGCCAGCGGGTTGAAGCGTGACGGCGCCTTGGGCAGGCCCGCGATCATCGCCATCTGCGCCAGGCTCACGTCACGGATCGACTTGCCGTAGTAAACCTGGGCGGCGGCATCGATGCCGTACGCGCGGTTGCCCAAGTAGATCTTGTTCACGTACAGCTCGAGAATTTCGTCCTTGGTCAGCTCGCGCTCGATCTGCAGTGCCAGCAGAATCTCGTTGGTCTTGCGCGAGAAACTGCGTTCGCTGGTCAGGAAGAAGTTCTTCGCCACCTGCATGGTGATAGTGCTGCCACCGGTCTGGATATGGCCGGTCTTGACCAGCTGTGTGGCCGCGCGCATCAGGCTGCTGGGGTCGACGCCATAGTGGTTGAGGAAATTGTCGTCCTCGGCGGACAGAAGTGCCTGAATGAACTGTGGCGGAATCTCCGAGAAGCGGATCGGGGAACGGCGCATTTCGCCAAATTCGGCGATCAGCTTACCGTCGCTGCTGAACACCTTGAGGGGGATCTGCAACTGGATGCTTCTGAGCGAATCGACCGAAGGCAGGTTGGGGCTAAGATACAGAAACGCACCGCTCACACCGAGTACGAGCGCGCAGATGGCTGCGACGGAAGACCACCAGAAGAACTTAAGCAGACGTATCAAGGCTTTTCGGTGTCCAGGTTGTGAATGGATTGCACGCAGGCCCGGCGGGCCGGAAAACGCCGGGCATTATAAGCATTTTTCGCCACGCCGGGGTTACCGCCCGGGCTGCTCGTCGTCTGGCGGCGGCCGGATTCAGGGAACGCCCCAGGGGGTATCGAGCGCAGGGAGGCCGCGATGCTTGGACGCTTTAGCAGGGATGCCGGTTCATTTACAGGGATTGAAATCGTCGAGAATGCGGTGCGGGTGGTTCAGTTGCGCAAACGCAAGCGGGGCTTTGAGGTGCTGTGCCAGACACAGGAATCCTACCGACAGCCAGCGGCCACCACCTGGATGGCCCAGCCAGCACATGCCGCAGCTGCGCTGCGGCGCGCCTTCGAACGTCACGGTCTACGCCAGCATCGAGTGGCCATGGCGCTGCCAGCCGACCAGGTGATCTGCAAGCCGACCTGCCTGCCGCTTCAGGCTTGTGAGGAACAGATCGAAGCGCAATTGCTCGCCGAAGCCGAGCGGCTACTGCCTTTTGCACTGGATGACCTGGCCATGGATTTTCATGTACTGGGCCCCAGCCTTGATGAGCCCAACAGTATCGACGTGATGGTGGCGGCTTGCCGGCAAAGCACGCTGGCACTGGTGCAATCGATGGTGACGCAAGCGGGGCTACAACTCGAGGCCGTGGAGGTCGACACGGTCGCCCTTACCCGCCTGTTACCGTCTGCATTTTCGGATCAGGCAGCCTTGTTGCGGATTGATCGGCAAAACATCGTGCTGCATCGCTGGCAACCCAAGGGCGTCTGCCAGCGATGGGAGTGGACGGCGACTGAACCCATGCGGTCGGGTGAGTTGTCAGAGCAGGTTGCTGCGGCGCTCGTGTCGCAGGGCCTGCCGGCCGACCTGTGGGTGTCAAGCGGCGACTGCATGACCCATCGGCACCTGCAAGCGATGAGCGAAAGGCTCAACGTACATTGCCGGCCGTTACCTGCACCCGGCGGGCTCGAATGTCTCGGCGGCCCCATGCTGCTTGCCAGCACGCTGGCGGCAGGAGGGTTGCGGGCATGATCCGGTTCAACCTGCTTCCTTGGCGCGAGCGGCAGCGGCAAGCGGCCATTCGGCGCTTTCGCAACCAGCTATTGGCAAGCGCATTGGCGGCCCTGTGCGCCGTGACGACGGTCGATCAGTTGGCGCGTCAACGGGCCCACTTGCAGGCGGCCGATAACAAGCAGCGAGCGGCTGAATTGACGGCCCTGGGTGAGCCGGCAGCGTCTAGGGCACAGCTGCAGGACCAGCACGCCACGTCGTCGAGCCAGCTTTCCCGGTTTGAGACGCTGCGCGCTGAGCAGCGCATTCTGGAGGGGTTGTTCACGGACCTTGAGCGCGCCCTGCCAACCACTGTGCAGTTGTTGGGCCTGCAATTTGAAGACAGACACTTGCAGATAACGGGCCTGGCTCCCTCTGGCGCCGTGATCGCCCAATTCATGCGGGACCTGGATCGCTCGGGCATGTTGATCGACCTGCAACTTAAGCAGATCAAAAGCCTGCCCCGTGCCGATCAGTTCCTGCTGACGGCACGCGTCGCTGCGTCCTGGTCATGAAACTGCAGACGGTCTTTGAGCGAGCGGCGGCGTTCGGGCAGTCCGCGCGGGCCAAGAGCCTGGCGCCGGTGCTGCTTGCCTGTTGCCTGTTCATCTTGGGCTGCGCAATACGCCTGCCCGCGGCACTGCAGCAAATGGACCGGGAGCAGGCCAGGGCCCAGGCGCTGGATGAGCGGCAATCGGCCTTGAATGCAGAGCGCGCGGGGCTCGACAGTCTGCGCGCCGCGGTGGCTGAGGCCGAGCAACGCCTGCAGGTGGCCCTGTGGAGCATGGCCGCCGGCCAAGACATGAGCGATCTGGTGGATCACATCGCGGCGTTGGGCCGCGCCCACGGCTTGCTCATCGAGCTGCTGCGGGTGCAAGAGGCGCAAACCCACGGTGATTACCAACAGGTGCCGCTGGAACTGCGGGTCAAAGGCGAGTATGCCGGCGTGCGGCAATGGTTGTTCGAGTGGCTTGGCCAGGCTCGGCTGCTGCGCACTGGCGACATGAGCCTGGAACCTGTCACCGGGCAGCCTGGCATGGTGCAACTGCGGCTGCAGGTCGATGCCTTCCAGGCAACCGTCCCAACGCTGCCGGCACAGGCATTGGCCCAGCTGCCGGCACGCATGCCCGTGGCGGCACCGCACGTCGACCCATTCAGGCCGCAGCAGGACCAACTGCCTGATCGCGGGCTGGCAAGCGTGCCGCTGTCGCAGGTGCGCATGGTTGGTAGTCTGTCGCGGGCGCAGGCTCACGAAGCGCTGTTGATAGCAGCCGGTAGGGTTCATCGGGTAAGCCTGGGTGACCGGGTCGGGCGCGATCAAGGGGTCGTTGCGCATATCGATCCGGGTCAGGTGGAAATTCGCGAACACTGGTTCATGGACGGTGCATGGCACGAGCGCGTTGCGTTTATCTCTATGGCAACACCTGCGGGCAAGGAGGCCCTGATCCTGGATGAGCAAGACATGGAAATGGCTACTCGCAACCCTGCTGTTGCCGTTGACGGCAATGGCCGCCCCCTACCAGGGTGAACGGCTGTCACTGAATTTTCAGGATGTCGAGGTACGCGCCGTGCTGCAGGTGCTTGCCGACCATGCCGGTATCAACCTGGTCGCCAGCGACGACGTCCAAGGGAGCGTCACCTTGCGGCTGGAAGATGTCCCCTGGGATCAAGCGATCGACCTGGTATTGCGCAGCAAGGGCCTGGGTCGACGCCAGGAAGGCAATGTACTGCTGATCGCACCGCTTTCGACCCTGAACGCGCAGTCGTTCGAGGGCACCG